>NZ_JAILZZ010000001.1:0-300996 GCF_023512215.1 Kyrpidia sp.
TGCTCCCATAGCTCAGTTGGCAGAGCGCATCCATGGTAAGGATGAGGTCACCAGTTCGAGCCTGGTTGGGAGCTCCATGCGCGTTCTCCATAGCTGGCAGGCCGGATCAAGGGCAGGTCGGCAAGCAAAAGGTTGCCGGCAATGGTTCGCGGAAGTAGCTCAGGGGTAGAGCATCGCCTTGCCAAGGCGAGGGCCGCGGGTTCGAATCCCGTCTTCCGCTCCAGACCCACTGAAAGGGAAGACCGCACGGTTGTGGCAAGCAGGACCGTTGTCCTGCTTTTTTCATTGCGAGATTCGATTTGATTTCGCCGAGTGTCTCGTATTAGGATAGAGATAGAGGTTTAACCTCGGGGGAGGTTCGTGGTCGACTTTCCCCTTCTCCGTTGAGGAGTGATGGGCATGCGTATTGAGCGGATCAGTGACACCAAGGTACGCATTTTTATCAGTTACGACGACCTTGAGGAAAGGGGAATCGGCCGGGAAGAGATTTGGCAAAACGGCCGCAAGATCCAGGAACTGTTTTGGGACATGATGGAGAAAGCCTACGTAGAAGTGGGTTTCGAGGTGGTTGGGCCCATCGCCGTCGAGGCCTTCACGATGCCCGCTGAGGGCGTGGTGGTGGTTGTGAGCCAGGTCTCCTCAGTCACCGATGAGGAAGAAGAAGACGATGAAGCCGAACCCGCGATAGATGAGGAGATCGAACCAGCCGAACTCTGTTTCGCATTTCACGATTTTGAAGACGCGGTACGAGCGGCCCACGCCCTGTGCCCGAAGTTTTCAGAGAAAGGGCGTTTATTTGCCTACAACGCCAGGTTCTACTTTTATTTTCCGGCGGACGAGCTGACGGAATCGGAACAAGAATCTGTGGCGGCCTTGGCCGAGGAATACGGAGAACGCGCTAGAACGACGCCGGCAGTTCTGGAAGAGTATGGAACTGAGGTCTTTTCGGAGAGAGCAGTGGGGCAGTTGTGCTCGAAATTCCCATTCGCAGAGTGAAGGAACGGGCCTGCCAGAAGGTTATAAACGCCCCGCCATCATCGGCGGGGTTTTTCACGTTCAGCGGGAGAGAAACCGCAGCCATTGCCATATTTCCACCAATATGGCGGCGATAGCCGCAGCCATGAGTGGCCCGACAGGAATGCCGCGGAGGAAGACGATCCCGAAAATCGAGCCGAGAACGAGACCGATCATGAGTGAAGGATCCTGGCGCAGCAGATGCAGCCCCTGGCCGTTGAGATAGGTGGCGACCAAGCCTCCGATCATCGCGGCGATGCCGGCCGGACTGATGAACACCCGGGCCAGATCTGAAACGGTCAGAGTGCCATCCACGAGCGGAACGAGCACGGCAATCATGAGAAAGAGGAGCCCCAACTCCAGGCCCCTTCGCTCCAGGGTGGGAAAATATCGCTCTAAGTGAGAGAGTTTCAGGATGAGCAAGAAACAGGCTGCGGTGGTGAGTACGTGGGAACGCCCGATCAGGCCGATTACAATCAGGACCACCAATACCAATTCACCGGTTAGCACCTCGATCTCCCCCCGCCCTGTCCGACAGGACAGTATATGCTTATGGGCGGGAGGACATCGCTATCCCAGCTGTCGGTTATTCTCATGTGGCGAACCCAGAGGGAGGGCGCAGGCGTGTGCAGGAGGACCTCTGTGGATTTAGAACTGAATCCCAGCCATGAGGGGACTGTGCGAGCGTCCGTCCGGCTCCAACACCAGGCGAAGAGTGTCACTGCGCAAGCCCCGGCGCAGGGCCTCCAGGGCAATCACCTCAGTGGCAGGTATGTTCCCGAGGTTGACATTGACCCCGAGCTTGCGGAGAAAAAATTCCTGTTGTGATTTCTGCGGTGCCTCCCAGATCACCCGGTCTGGGGAAGGAAGACGCTCCATCAGGCGGCCGATCTCTTCTTCCAGGATACTGCCGTCCGAACGATAGAACCCGACATTGCGACCGGATTCCCGGCCTTCCAAGATGGCGTAATCCGCACCGCATGCCAAGTCTTCCGCCAGTTGGGTGGCATACTGTTCGACGCTCATCGTCAATCCCGCTCGCTTCTTTCCGGTTTCCGTCAAAACCAAAAAACCCCGGCGTTTCGCTTCCCGAATCCATTTGCGCCGGATTGGAGCATCCATTTCGATGGTACCGTCGGAAATTTCAATACATTTAAAACCAAGTTCCCGGGCTTTCTCTAACAACCGGTCTGCGTTTCCCTGATGGAGCGCGATTTCAAAAAGAGTTCCCCCGGGATAAGGAACGATGCCGCTGGTGGAAAGAACATCCATTTTTGAGCGTAACACATCCAACGAGTAAAGGGCGGATGTCCCGAATCCGAACTTCCAATAATCGATCCAGTCGCCCGCCGATTCCACAATATCCCGGACTGTGCCCGGCGCCAGCCCCGTGTCGATCACCATCGTCAAGCCGGAGGTCCTGGGTTTGCCCCGTCGTCCGGGCAGCGGATCCCTTACAATGTCGATCCACGGTGTCATCGTGACGCAATCTCTCCCTTCCCCTCATGATCGCCGCCTCACGGTCATCATTTTATGCCCGCTGCTTTTGGGCGGTTCCCCAGGGACGAGGGAAGGGGGTGTTCCGGCGGGAGGGTGGGTGGCCGGAAACGCGGATAAACCATAAGGCCAACCCCCCGGCTACAGCGGCCAAACCGGCACAGAGTCCGAACATCCAGATGGGGGGCAGCTTCATCAGTTGAGAGAAAACCGGTGGCCCGGCGGCCACGCCGAGAAAGCGAACGCTCCCATAGAAGGAGGTGATGATACCCCGTTCTTCCCGCTCGGCGGTGCCAGTGATCAGGGTGTTGAGGGAAGGCAGGACCACCCCCGTGCCGATGCCGGAGAGTACGAGATCACCGAGCTGCCACCCCGGGGAGCGAAGAAATGGCAAGAGAAATAACGTCCCAGCTACAACCCCGAGCCCACCGACCACCGCTCCCTTCATCAAGGGGCGATTTTTTTTGATCCAGCGCCCAGTCAGATACGAGGCGGTGCACATGCCGGTGAGTGGGACGGCCAGGATTGTGCCCCGGGCGAACACCCCCAGGTGGTAGACCGCTTCCAAGGTTTCCGAAACATAAAAAAGGACGCCAAAAAGAAGAAACAAAGCCGTGGCCCCACTAAAATACCCGACTAACAGCCAGTGTGCATCTCTTTTCCAAATTGTTACAAAGGACTGCCAGTAGCGGGTCGCAGACATGCCCTTTCGAAGGGGAGGCTCTTTGACCGCCAGCCATAAACCGATCATGACGGGGATGGTCAAAATCGGAAATAACAGGAACGCCCCGTACCACAAGAGGCTGCCCACCCAGGCTCCGAGAATGGGGCTCACCACTTTACCCAGTCCGTTGGACGCCTCATTGAGTCCAAGGGCCCGGCTCCGTTCCCCGCCTTGGAAGAGGTCGCTGACGAGGGCCATGGCGATGGGCGCGGTGCCGGCTGCACCGAACCCTTGAATGACCCGTCCGATGAGAATGACGAGAAACACCCGTTGGCCGATCCAAGCACCGATGGCCGCCACGAGCCCTCCGAGGGCGTAGAGGCCGAGAGACGGGATAATAATCCATTTGCGCTTGAGCCGGTCGGAGAGAAAACCTGCCAGAGGAATAATGAGTCCCGCCGGGACGGAAAAGAGAGTTACCACCAAACTGGCCTGGAATTGGCTAATCCCCAAGACGGACTGCATTGTCGGTAAGATCGGGATCAACATCGAGTTCCCCAAAACCATAATGAAAGGGACTGAACTGATCGCCCACAGTGCTCCCGCCCCCGGGCTCCGCGATTCTGCCACCGAATTTCACCTCTCTCGCGTGTCCTTGGGTAGTGTCGTCCCGCAGTGCTATGAATATGCGATAGACGTTCGCATACCAAAGACGATGGGCGGGGATCAGCGGGGAATTCACGGGCGGATGGGGCCGGCGGACGAAAAAAGGATTTTGCGGCCGACGCGGCGAACCGTTATAGTCAGGGTGTGTGAATCGAACGAGGTGGGGCGGCGATGGAGATACAACAGACACAAGATTGGATTCGGACGGCTCTCAGCCGTTTGGGGTACGGAGAGGCTATCGTTGAGCAATTGATTGAGCCGCAGCTCTGCCTGGCGGTACAGATTCCGGTCACCATGGACAGCGGCGCCGTGCGCATCTTTTCCGCTTATCGGGTGCAGCACCACATGGCGGTGGGTCCCACCCAAGGCGGAGTTCGACTGCATCCCCAGATCGGTCTCGAAGACGTGAAGGCGGAAGCCGCGATCATGACGGTGAAGTGCGGACTCGCCGCAGTTCCTTTTGGTGGCGCGAAGGGTGGGATTGTCTGTGATCCCCGGGAGTTGTCCTTCCGAGAACTGGAACGGTTAGCCCGGGGATATGTCCGGGCCGTCAGCCAGACGGTGGGACAAGCGAAAGACATTCTCTCCGCAGATGGCTTTACCAATTCCCGGGTGATGGCCTGGATGGCCGATGAGTATAGCCGTCTGAGGGAGTCAGACGCCCGGGCGGTGATCACCGGGAAACCGGAAGTTCTCGGTGGCATCTCTGACCGGGAGAAGCTGTTATATCAAAGTGTCATGATTTTGATCCAGGAGGCGGTGCGGGATTCGGGTCGATCCATGTCGGGTCTGAGGGTGATCCTTCGGGGGTTCGGGGAACTCGGCGCATACCTGGCCGGGGAGATTCACCGAAGCGGTGGCGTGGTTGTCGGCCTGTCGGACAGATATGGTGCGCTGTACCAGGAGGAGGGCCTGGATGTCGAAACGCTGTTGGACCGCAGGGATTCTTTCGGCACCGTGACCCGGCTTTTTCGCACGCGAATGGGTCACGACGAGATTTTAAACCATCCCCACGACCTGTTTATCGGCGCCACTGTCGCCCCGTCCCTGGGGGAAGAGGGGGCAAGGGCCCTGGGCGGTCGATTGGTGTTTGAGGCTGTGCCCGGAGCGGTGGATCCTGGGGCGTATCCCATCCTGCGTCAAAAGGGGATTTTGACGATCCCGGGAGTTCTCAGTTCCCTCGGCCCCGTCATTTTGTCCTATTACGAGTGGGTGCAAAACCGGGAGGGGTACCGCTTTGCTCCGGATCACCTGATTATGCTCCTACAAGAGCGCATGATCGACTCCTACCATCGCCTAAAGGAGTCCCTTCCGGAGGCGGGAGGAGATCCTCGCTTGGCCACCTTCATGGTGGGCCTCAAGCCAACGGCCGAAGCGATTCGCATCCGGGGTTTACTCTAACGATTCCGGTACCGGCACGCGGATCGACAAGGCCGCATAGCCCCAGGCGAGAAGGTATATACTGGGGGACAATGGACGGTAGTTTGGGGGCATATTATGAGCGGACACATGAGTGGACATCCACAAGGAGTGGAGCATATGCCGCTGCAGACACCCCGTCGCATCAAAGTGCACATTCGATGTCGCCACTGCGGTGAAAGTTTCATCCTTCGAGGTTCACGGAAACGAAGCGGCGAAATCGATACGGGCTTTAAACGTTGTCTGTGCGACAACGATCGGGATTTCGACATCGAAACGATCGACTGATCACGGGGGCGATCGACCGAGCGCCGGCTCTTCATGGGCCGGTGTTTTTTGTGCGCCTTGACATAAAAACCATTCCTCCCAGGCAGACTAGAACCGACTTTTGAGGGGAAGGTGTGGGCACTTATGGCAAGGCCGAGTCAGAGCGCCAGATGGCTAATGCATCTCATCCTCTCGGCAGCGGTGGCGTGGTCATTGCTGGCCCCCGGAACTGCAGTATGGGCGATGTCGGATAAGACTTTGATGAAAGGCAGCCGGGGAGAAGACGTCTACGAATTACAGGATCGCTTAAAATTCCTGGGACTTTATCGCGGTGCCGTAGACGGTGTTTTCGGCTGGAACACCTATTGGTCAGTCCGTTCGTTTCAGAGCGGTCACGGATTCTCCGCTACCGGCCAAGTGGATGATCGTACGCGCCGGGTTTTGCTGGAAGCGACAAAAGCGTACAAACCCCGGCATCACAGTAGCACCCACGTGGCAGGCGGGATGGGCAAATTCTCGGCTAACGACATTAAACTGATGGCCAACGCCGTTTACGGAGAGGCTCGGGGTGAGCCTCTCATCGGCCAGGTTGCGGTGGCTGCGGTCATCCTGAACCGATTGGATGATCCGCGATTTCCGAAGAGCATCCCCGCGATCATTTTTCAACCTGGCGCTTTTACCGCTGTGTCGGACGGCCAAATCTGGCTGACGCCCAAGCCCGAAGCGAGAAAAGCCGTCATGGACGCCATTCAAGGATGGGATCCCACTGACGGAGCGGTGTATTACTTTAACCCTGCGACGGCGACGTCAAAATGGATTTGGTCCAGGCCTCAAATTAAAAAGATCGGGAAACACATCTTCTGCCGGTAAGGCGTGGTCAGAGGAGGTCGAAACACGATGTACACGCGCGTGGCTGCAGTCCTGACGCCAATCCTCGCCGTGGCCCTCGTCATCACCGGGTTTTGGGGATACCGGGAACACCGCCAAAAACAAGCGGTGCTCCTGAAAGCCGAAAACCAGTATCAGCGGGCTTTTCATGATTTGACGACCCATGTTGACCAACTGCAGGATGAGTTGGGCAAAGCGATGGCGATCAACAGTGTCCGCCAACAGACACCGTGCATGACGAACATTTGGCGCCTCGCTTTTGCGGCTCAGTCGGATGTCGGTCAGTTGCCTCTCACCTTAATGCCCTTTCACAAGACCCAGGAGTTCCTGAACAATATCGGCCAGTTCAGCTATCGGTTGGGTGTGAAGGATCCGCAAAAGCCCCTGGGGGCCGAAGATTGGGCGACGTTGAAAAATCTCTACGGCCAAGCGGCACAGGTGGAAACGGACCTGCGCCAGGTTCAAAGTAACGTGTTAAGCCACAACCTCCGTTGGATGGATGCGGAAATGGCCATATCCGACACCCAGAAAAAGGGCGATAACCAGATCATCGACGGATTTCAAAAATTAGAGAAGCAGGTGACAGAGTTCCCGGAGGTCTCCTTTGGCCCGACCAACCGGACACTGGAATCGCGCATACAGGAACAACCGATGCAAGCCTTAGGCCCTGAAGCCAGTCCGCAACAAGTCGCTGCGAAAGTGAAGCAGTTCTTAGGCGTGGCGGGTAAAGAGACGGTCAAGGTCCAGGAAAACGGCAAAGGCAACCCCACTCCCAGTTATAGCGTGACCGTCCAGGACGGTCAGGCGAGTCACATGTTCTTGGATGTCACCAAACAGGGTGGCCATGTTCTGTGGTACATGAATGATCGGGCAGTGAACGGGGAGAAGGTGGATTTGTCCACGGGGGCTGCGGGAGCGGCCAGTTGGCTTCGGGCCCACGGGTACCCGGTGATGGAGATGATCCAGGCGGACCAGACGGACAATGTTGGGGTTTATGAGTTTATTCCGGTGGAGCGCGGGGTTCGTTTGTATCCCGATAAGGTGACCGTGAAAGTCGCTCTGGACAACGGCGAGGTGATCGGCTTGTCCGCCAAAGATTATGTCTATCACCACCGTCCTCGAAACCTTCCGGTACCGACCTTATCCTTGGCCCAGGCTCAACAACGGTTGAGTCCCCATGTTACCGTGCATGAACATCATTTGGCTTTGATTCCAAATGATGAAAAGCAAGAGGTTTTGGCCTACGAATTCCTGGGTACCATCGATCGGGACACCTATCGCATCTACATCAACGCTCAGAACGGAGATGAAGAAGGGGTAGAAAAAATGCGCCGGGAGCCGTCTGGAACGGCTCAGAGTTGGTAGTTTCGGGGGCGACGGAGCCGCCCCGGTCACGAAGTTCTGGACCAGCTGTTCAAAAAGTGGGTCAGGCCCGCGGCCACGGCCTCGGCCACTTGGCGTTGGTAAGCGGGGTTGACCAGTTTCACCCGGTCCGAGGGGATGAGCAGATACCCCGCCTCCACAATGACGGCGGGCATGGTCAGATGTTGTAAAAGGTAGTAAGCGGATCCATCGTGGGCTTCCCGAAGGGACATCCCTGGGATCTTCCGAAGCTCGGTCTGGATGGCCTGGGCCAGGACCTTCGACCCGGTTAGAGAGGGATTAAAAAAGGTCTCTGCTCCGCCCCGGGTGGCTTCGGGGGAACTGTTGCAATGGATGCTGATAAACGCCACCGCTCGGTGAGCTTCGGCCAAAGCAATCCGGGCGTCGAGGTCCGTGCGTTTAGCGTTGCGGCCTCGTTGTCCCGGAAGGGCATAGCCCCGATCGTCTGTGCGCGTCAGAAGGACAGTGTACCCTCGGGTCCTCAGGGAAGCGGCCAGGGTCTGAGAGATTTGAAGGGTGATGTCCTTTTCAGAGATTCCCGAGTCGGTCTCCACCCCGGGGTCGTAACCGCCGTGTCCCGGATCGATGACCACGACGGGAGTGGGCCACCAGGCGGGGGCGCCAATGGGCAGGCCGGCCGCCGGAAGCAGGAGAAGGGCGCACAGAAGCAGCAGGGCGACGGCGGCGGCCCAGCGCCTCCACGGCGGACGAATCACGATCAAAGTCGCTCTTCTCTTTCTCACTGCACGTCATCCCCGTCCTCATCCATGTTCTCCCCCATGTCTATGCGAGGGCAGAACTCAGCATGCGAAATGGGGCATGGATGGGACAGGATTGGCGTAAGCTGGAGGAAGAGGAGGCGAAGGAATGCGCCGGGTGGAACGGAACGAGAATCCTTTGGCACATCTTGTTGAAAAAAGTGCGGAATGGACGTTTCGGATGGCAGTCTTCGGGCTGTTCGCCCTTACCGCGGTCCAGGCGCTGCTGTTACTGCCCCAGGCCAGGGCCGTTTTGGTACCGGTGGAGCGGCTAGAGGGAGTGCCGGTACAAGGGATGCCCCCCGTTCAACAAGCGCAGATTTCGTTGAGTCTGGAGGGGGCCAATGCTTGGCCAGGGGCCTATGTGACGGTGGATGGGAAACCGGTGGAAGCCTTCGGCCAGGCCCAGGTATGGCTCGCCGTTCGAGAAGGCGACACGGTGCAGGTGGATGCCACGAAAGCCCAAGGCAGCCGCAGGATTCTGATCGACCACGAATCCCCCAGTCTGCTGACTCCGGTCGCAGGACTGGAATGGGATGTCGACGGAGGAAAAAAATCTCCCGCCGTTCAGGTCCATTTTATCGCCATAAACCCCTAAGATTCGACAGAATCCGTCCCTTGCGCCGTTTTAGAGGGTTGTGGTACTATGTTCCTAGATCAACACAGATAAAGATGCGCCGATGTCCGACAACGTGAAGTCACAGGATTGCGTGATGGATGCGACGGTGAGCGACCTCTCTTTTCCCTGGCCTGAATAGATCTGCACGTAGGAAAAGCGGGCTCTTGCCTGCTTTTTATATGTTTGGCCATGATGGAGCACGGTGAGGGAGGGCGTGAATGAAGGGATTGCGAGTAGCGATTGACGGTCCTGCCGGGGCCGGGAAAAGCACCATTGCGCGGCGAGTGGCCGAATCGTTGGGCCTTCTGTATGTGGACACCGGGGCCATGTACCGGGGGATCACGTGGGTCGCCTTGCAAAAAGGCATCGATCCGGCGGATGCGGCCGCTTTGGCGAATCTGGCCAGGGATGTCCACGTGGAACTACGTCCGGAGAAAGACGGGGTACGGGTGTGGATCGATGGGCAAGATATAACGCCTTTTCTCCGGGATCCCCGGGTGAGCCGGGCGGTACCCGCAGTGTCCGGGGTGCCGGCTGTTCGGATGCGCATGATGGAGTTGCAGAAGGATTTGGCTCGCCGAGGCGGAGTGGTGATGGATGGAAGGGACATCGGGACGGCGATCATGCCCGATGCTGAAGTCAAGGTTTTCCTGACAGCGTCTTTGGAGGAACGGGCGAAGCGGCGCATGAAGGAGCTTCGGGGATATGGTCACCGCATCGACCCTGATCAAGTCGGGCGGGAACTGGCAGAACGGGACCGGGCCGATGCAGCCAGGGAATTCTCGCCTTTGGTGAAGGCCCCGGATGCCCGGGTGATCGATACGACGGGGCGCGACGTGGAGAGTGTGGTGCAGGAAGTGCTGACCTTGTGCCGAACCCGTCTCCCAAAGGGGGAAGAGTAGCGGATGGCAGATCGGGTATACCGTGTGGCGCGGGTGTTAATCCGGGAGCCTCTGCGGGTTGCATTTCCCCTCCAGGTCATGGGTCGGGAGCGGATACCGGAACGGGGTGGGGTGTTAATCTGCGCGAATCACGGCAGTAATTGGGACCCGGTGTTGTTGGGCCTGAGTGTCCTCCGTCCGATTCACTTTATGGCAAAGGAAGAGTTGTTTCGGATCCCGGGTCTTTCCTGGTTGATTCGGGGCTTGGGAGCCTTTCCTGTGCGCCGGGGTACGGCGGATCGCGCCGCCCTGAAGACGGCGGTTCATCTGGCCCGGGAGGAAGGTCAAGTGGTGGGATTATTCCCGGAAGGAACCCGGCGGCGGCCTGGACGGGAAGTTCACCCGATGCCAGGTGCGGGAATGGTCGCTTTGCGAAGCGGGGTACCGGTCATTCCCGTTCATATCGACGCCGACTACCGGTGGAGGTCGCCTGTCGTCGTTCGCATCGGCCTGCCCCTCGATTTGACACCGTGGGTCCACCTGCGGCTCTCGTCTCGGGAGTACGCGGAGGTGGCCCGGGCGATCATGGACGCGGTCTACCGGTTGCCAGAAGAAGGCCCGCCTGTCACCAAGGTGGGGTCTGGGTAGCCAAAACCCACCGTTTTGCATGGTTTTGATGCTGGGTAGTCATACTGAACATGAGCAAGAATTTGCCAGTCACGTGGACCCCGGAAAGTTGGAATAACCGGGTGAAGGATAGAGGGTTCTAACGTCCGGTTGGGGTTGACCAGGGTCGCTGTCTGAGGAACAGGGAGGTCTTTTCCTATGGATGAAATGCGCGACATGACCGATTTGGTGGCGTTGCACAAAGGGGACGTGGTGAAGGGCCGAATCACCAAGATCGAAGATGGCCAAGTGTTTGTCGACGTGGGTTACAAGTTCGACGGGGTCATTCCGATCGGCGAATTGTCGGCACTCCGGGTAGAATCGCCTGCTGACGTCGTTCAGGTGGGGGACGAAGTGGAGGTCCGGGTGCAGCGCATCAACGATGAAGAGGGCAAGCTCGTGCTTTCCAAGAAAGCGGTGGATGCCGAGAAAGCATGGGAACGACTGCAGCAACTGTTTGAAAGTCAGGAGACCTTCGAAGTCCAGGTCGCCGATGTGGTCAAAGGCGGGCTCGTCGCGGACGTGGGGGTGCGAGCTTTTATCCCCGCTTCCTTGGTTGAACGACATTTTGTCGAAGATTTTTCCGGATATAAAGGGCGGACTCTTCGGGTGAAGGTGGCGGAGCTCGACCGTTCGGACAACAAAGTGATTTTGTCTCAAAAGGCAGTTCTGGAAGAGGAGTATCAGCAAAAGAAAGAAGAGGTGCTCCATCGCCTGCAACCCGGGGATATTATCACGGGGAAAGTGCAGAGGTTGACGAACTTCGGGGCTTTTGTGGATGTCGGCGGCGTCGACGGGCTCGTGCACATCTCGGAATTGGCTTGGCACCGGGTAGAACACCCTTCCGAAGTGGTCAAAGAAGGGGATGAAGTTACCGTCAAGGTCCTTAAGGTGGACCCGGAGCGGGAGCGGGTGTCTCTCTCGATCAAGGAGGCGACCCCTGGTCCATGGTCCGGCGTGTCCGAGCGGTATCATGTGGGTGACGTGGTGACCGGTACCGTCCGACGCTTGGTGTCCTTCGGGGCATTCGTGGAGTTAGAGCCAGGTGTGGAAGGATTGGTGCACATTTCCCAGATCGCCAACCGGCGAATCGGCACGCCCCAAGAAGTACTGGAACCGGGACAGGAGGTTCGCGTGAAGATCCTGGACGTCAACGAGGAGGACCAGAGGATTTCCCTGTCGATCCGCGAGGCCGAGGGAGATCGCAATCGTCGGGATGTAGAACGGTACAACGAGCGCCAGGGGCCGTCCACCGGTTCTGGGGTGACGCTTGGGGAGATGTTCGGAGATCTGTTCAAGAACCGCCATTAATGGAATTCTCTCGCCGCAGGCGACAGGCGGCGCGTCTATCGGTGCCCGGGGACAGACCCCGGGCGCTGTTTTTTGTGTCCTTGATGAGAAAGGTTCAAGGTATACCGGCGCGTCTCGGCGGCGACACTAGTGTCACGGAAGGTGATGTTCATGCCCGTGGCCAGTGGAATTCTGGCGGATGTGCTGATGGCGGTCGGGGCGATTCTCTTAGCCACCGGCTGGGGAAACCGCCGGGTTGTTCCATCGAGAACAGGTCGTCGGGCCTTGGTGATTGGCTTGGGGATGGCTTGGTTCTTAAATCGCTGTCTCATCGGAATGTTCGGAATCCGCGCAAACGCCGGCGGATTGGTTTTGATGGTTTTAGCGACGGCGATCCTTTTGTCCTCGCCTTTGGGATTGCGAGGGTGGATTCGGCAAATTGCGGGCATGATGCTCACCACGGCCACCATGGCCGTTCTTTGGGCGGGGATGCCCTATACCCCTTTGGTGACATGGCCGCTTCGAGATCTGGTCTGTGCCGGGATCGGGGCGGCGGTGGCGGGGCTTGTTGCACCTTCGTCCTTGTTTGCCGCCGCCTGTGCTGGTTGGGGTGTCGTGGGCGGGATCTACGAGGTCTTGATGGTTCAATACGATGTCGTGTTGCGGGATATCGTGTGGTTCGATACCGACCTCGTGGACGAAATGATGGCGGCCGGGTGGATAGCGCTGGCGATCCATCTCGCTGTGGGGGGGCTGTTACATGGTGCCGGTAGGCGTCCGGGAACGGTGGACGGGTCCCCCTGACGGAATGGAAACCAGGCCGGTCTTCCGCCTCTTTTATGACGAAGGGGTAGGCCTTGGGGCGGCATTGACGGCGGCGCTGGACGTGGGGCGGTTTCCCGAAGATCTTCCCTGGGACGAGGTGGCGGTTCGCGACCTGTTGCAAACCTTGTGTCCGGGTTCGGGAATTTTTTCCCTTCGGGGACGCCGGGGTGTCGCGTATTGGTGCGGACTCGGCCCAGATGCCCCGGTGATCGTGCGGGCTTGGCGTCAATTTCTCGCTTTTTCCCCCCGCCCCCAGGATTCCGTGGTGTTTCTTCCCGTCTCCGTGCCCCGTACGCGGCGGTGGCGCCGGGTCGAGCGGGCATGGCGGGAGAGGGCCGAGGTCGATCGGGCGGCCAAGGAGGCGGTGGGACATGTCGAACTCTGGCATCAAGCTCGTCTATCCGTCTGGCCCGGCTGAGCCAGGTCTCCGGGTGGTCTACTATTGCTACGGCAGTGCTCATTCCTCGATCGTCTGTGCGGCTATACATTTGGGGCGCTTAACCGGCAACCGGGTCCGGGGCCGGGACATTGTCCAACTTGCTGACTATGACGCCACTGAGCCTTGGTCGATTGGAACGGTCTATTTTAAGGGCGTGGATGATTTGGGCCACCCCGTGTATACCCTTGGTTTGGGTCCGCGGCGCAAAGCGGCTCTAGAGGCGGTGATTGCTCTTTTGGCGCTCCCGGGGTTTCAAACGGTGCCGATCCTGTTTGCCGAGGCCCTGTCTCAAATTGGGCCGGTGGCTCGTTTGGGAGGGGCCCTGTCCCGGCGGTACGGGATGGTCAAATGGGGGCGGCCTCTGAGTGCCTGGGCCATTGCCCGACGTATTGATGAGATGCGGTCTTTTGTCGACCGGGTGCGGGAAGCGGAGCGGCAGGCTGCGATTGACGCACCGGCGCCGCTTCTGTCATAATCCAGATGGATCAGAGGTGCGAAAGGTGTGAAAGCCATGCCCGGAGGACTGGTTGCGATCGTCGGCCGGCCGAATGTGGGGAAATCGACTTTGTTTAATCGAATTGTGGGCGGGCGGATCGCGATCGTCGAAGATAAACCCGGGGTAACTCGAGATCGGCTCTACGCTTTGGCGTCGTGGAACGGCCGGGGGTTTCGCATTATTGACACCGGAGGGTTGGACTTCGGCGGTTCGGATACGATCGTGGAATCGATTCGCGCCCAAGTTGAATTGGCGCTGGAAGAAGCGGATGCGGTGATTTTTCTGGTGGATGGAATCTCCGGGGTCACTCCGGCGGACGAAGAAATCGCCGGGCGGCTACGCCGGGCCGGGAAACCGGTGGTTCTTGCGGTCAACAAGTTGGACAACCCGGACCGAATGACTGCCCACTACGAGTTTTTTCAGCTGGGCTTGGGCGAGCCCTTCCCGATTTCGGCTGAACACGGGTTGGGGATTGGCGATCTGCTCGATGCCGTTGTCCGCCTGTTGCCTCCGGAGGATACTGAGGAACCGGATCATGATGCGATTCGGGTGGCGGTGATCGGTCGCCCGAACGTGGGCAAGTCTTCCCTGGTCAACCGACTCCTCGGCGAGGAGCGGGTTCTGGTCAGCGAGATACCGGGGACCACTCGGGATGCGGTGGATACCTTTTTCGAACGGGAAGGCCATTCGTTCATTCTCATTGACACCGCCGGGCTGCGAAAACGTGGACGGGTATGGGAAGGTACAGAAAAGTACAGCGTTCTTCGGGCGCTGCGGGCCATTGATCGCAGTGACGTGTGCTTGTTGGTCATCGACGGCAAACAGGGCATCGCCGAGCAAGATAAACGCGTGGCGGGGTATGCGGTGGATGCAGGCCGGGCGGTGGCGGTGGTGGTGAACAAATGGGATTTGGTGGAGAAGGACGATAAAACGGCGGTCCGCATGACAGAGGAGATCCGCCAGGAGTTTGCCTTTATGACCTGGGCCCCGGTGGTGTTTGTCTCAGCGAAGACCGGGCAGCGGGTGGGACGGATCTTGGATTTGGTGGTGCAGATCGCCGAACAGCACGCCATGCGCATGTCCACAGCTACAGTCAACCGCGTGGTGGAGGATGCTGTCGAGCGAGTTCCGCCCCCTTCCGACAAGGGGCGCCGGTTGCGTTTGTACTATGCGTCCCAGGTGGGAGTGAAGCCTCCGACCTTCGTATTTTTCGTCAATGATCCAGAACTCATGCATTTTTCCTATGTCAGGTACCTGGAGAATCAACTGAGGTCAGCTTTCGGATTTGAAGGCACACCGCTTCGCCTCCTCATTCGACAGCGCAAGTCCGGGGCCCGGCCGCCAAGATGAGAGTTTTGCCTCCACGTCTGGGATACAGGGGTTGATCATATGATTGGACAAGGGATTCTCGCTGCGGTCATCGGCTACTTACTCGGCTCCATCTCCTCAAGTGTGTTGGTGGGTCGATGGATGGCCGGGATTGACATTCGCCAACACGGGAGCGGGAACGCCGGCGCGACGAATACCTTACGGGTTTTGGGACAGCGGGCGGCAGCGGCGGTTTTGGTGGCAGATGTTGCAAAGGGGTTGATTGCCATCGCCGTGGCCATGGCCCTGGCGCCCGACCGCACGGGAGTGTGGGCGGTGGCGGGTTTATTCGCCATCGTTGGACATAATTGGCCGATTTTTTTCGGGTTTCGCGGAGGGCGGGGCATCGCTACGGCAATTGGGGTTTTGTTGACTCTTGTGCCGGTTCCGGCGCTGGTGGCGGGGGGGATTGCCCTGATTGCCCTTGCTTTGACCCGGTATGTCTCCCTGGGCTCCCTGCTTTTCACCCTGTTGACCGCCGTGTTCGCGGTGGTGTTTCACTATCCCGCGGTTGAAATCTGGTTGACGATCGCCATTGCAGCGTTAGCGGTCTGGCGCCACCGGGATAATATCGGTCGATTGATCCGGGGTGAAGAGCACCGTCTCGGCCAGGGCAAAAGTCGATTATAAGGGGGCCTTTTTGTGGACATCGCGGTACTGGGGGCCGGCAGCTGGGGTACGGCCTTGTCCTTTGTGCTTGCGGACAACGGACACCGGGTCCACCTGTGGGCGCGCCGGAAAGAACTGGCGGCGGAAATCAATGGGCGCCGCACCAACGAACGGTACCTGCCTGGATGTACGGTGCCCGAAAGCGTTCAGGCTTATACGGATCTGGGCGAAGCCGTACACGGCGTTCGCCACGTGGTGTTGGCGGTGCCTTCCCAGACGGTGGGGGAGGTCGCCACCCAGTTAAATGGTCAGTTGGAACCGGACGCCTACGTGCTTCATGCCGTGAAAGGGATTGACGTCAAGACCGGGCGGCGGATGTCCGAGGTGATTCTCGATGCTTGCCCGGGGCTCGAACACCGGCGTCTGGCGGTACTTTCCGGCCCCAGCCACGCCGAGGAAGTGGCCCGCCGGCTGCCGACCACGGTGGTGGTGGCAGGGTTTTCTCCCCAAGGGGCCGAGGTGTGGCAGCGTCTCTTGATGAATCTACGGTTTCGGGTTTACACTCACTCGGACGTTGTCGGGGTGGAACTGGGGGGGAGTCTGAAAAATATTATCGCGATCGGCGTGGGGCTGTCCGATGGCCTGGGGTTCGGCGACAACGCGAAGGCCGCGTTGATGACCCGGGGTCTCCACGAGATTGCAAGGCTCGGGTTTCGCCTGGGGGCTGTTCCCTTGACGTTTGCCGGACTTGCCGGGGTGGGGGATTTGATCGTCACCTGCACCAGCCGACACAGCCGAAATCGGCGGGCGGGGTTAATGCTGGCCGAAGGACGGCCTTTGGATGAAGTGCTGCAGGGCATGGGCATGGTGGTGGAAGGGGTCTATACCACCCGGGCGGCGGTGGAGTTGAGTGAAAAGGCCGGGGTGGAGATGCCTATCGCAAAGGCCACTTTCGCGGTTCTTTTCGAAAAGGAGAATCCCCGGCGGGCGGTGGAGGAACTCATGGGCCGCACGCCAAAACAGGAATGGGTGGCCGACCTCTGGCAAGGACCTTCGGACTGGAGTCGAGGCGGCGACCTTTGATACAATGGAGACGTACCCCGCCGTCCGTATGCGGTGCGGGCAACGAGAGGAGGTTGCGGAATGAGCCAGATTCCCGAGGAGTTAAAGTATAGTAAGGAGCACGAATGGGTCCGGGTTGATGGGAACCGCGCGGTTATCGGGATCACCGATTTTGCCCAGTCGGAACTGGGGGATATTGTGTTCGTGGAATTGCCCGCGATCGGCGCCGAGGTCAAGGCGGGGGAGACCTTCGGTACGGTGGAGTCGGTGAAGACCGTGTCGGACCTATATGCCCCGGTTTCGGGGAAAGTCGTGGAGGTCAACGGCAACTTGGGAGATGCCCCGGAAAAAGTGAATGAGGACCCCTACGGCGATGGGTGGATGATCGCCGTGGAAATGTCGAATCCGCAGGAAGTGGCCTCATTATTGGATGCGAACGGTTACAACGCCCATATCAACGCCTGATGGGGCGATGAGGATGCAGAACTGGCGACTGCTACATACGGGGAAAGGTTCGGCGGCTTTCAACATGGCGGTGGACGAGGCGGTGATGATCGCCCATTCCAAAGGGGAGGTGCCGCCGACCCTCCGGCTGTACGGGTGGGATCCGCCGACCTTGTCCATCGGATATTTTCAGCGGGCGGGGAAAGAAGTGGATTTCGAGGCCCTCAGTGCCCGGGGGTATGGGTTTGTGCGTCGGCCGACCGGAGGCCGGGCGGTCCTCCACGACAAGGAAGTCACCTACAGTGTCGTCGTGTCCGAATCTTATCCGGAGATGCCGGGGTCGGTGACCGAATCGTACCGGGTGATCAGCGAAGGATTGGTTCGGGGCTTGCGAAAGCTCGGCTTTGATGCCCACTTTGCTCGGCCCGACGAAGAGGGGCGCCAGAGGTTGGCAGCTCCCAGTTCGGCGGCCTGTTTCGATTCCCCGTCCTGGTACGAGGTCGTGGTGGAGGGGAAGAAGTTGGTCGGTAGTGCGCAAACTCGCCAGCGAGGAGTGATCCTTCAGCACGGCTCGATTCTTCTGGATCTGGACCCGGAGGCGCTTTTCGCGGTCTTGCGCTTTCCCTCGGACCGGGTCAGGGAACGGCTGCGGCGGACCTTCGAGGAGCACGCCGTGTCCCTCCGGGATCTTGCAGGGGCGCCGGTCTCGGCGGAGCGCGTCGAAGAAGCCCTGGCCGAGGGGTTTGCGGAGGCGCTGGGCGCCCGTCTCGAGCCCGGCGAACTCACGGCGGAAGAACGGGAGACGGCGGAACAGTTGATGGCCAAATATCTCGGAGACGAGTGGAATTATCGGAAGTGACGCGGTTCGGGTTGCCCGGGCCGTTTTTTTTGCTTCTTTGGGCCCCGGGTCGGATTCGTGGTCATATTTCTCCTTCGGGTTCATAAATATGTACCGTCCAAAGACCGTGCTATCGACGGGCAGCCTGAGGGAGGGACCTCTGTGGAAAAGTTCGACGTGTTCAAAGATATTGCCGAGCGCACGGGCGGAGATATCTACCTCGGCGTGGTCGGCCCGGTTCGAACGGGAAAATCGACGTTCATCAAGAAGTTTATGGAATTGATTGTCATCCCAAACATCAAGAACGACGCAGACCGCGTCCGGGCCACCGACGAGCTGCCCCAGAGCGCCGCCGGACGCACGATCATGACGACGGAACCGAAGTTCATCCCCAACCAGGCCGTGGAAATCACCGTCGCCGACGGTCTCGACATCAATGTCCGCCTGGTGGATTGTGTGGGATATGCGGTGGATGGCGCCCGGGGATATGAGGACGAAAGCGGCCCTCGGATGGTGAGCACCCCCTGGTTTGAGGAGCCCATTCCGTTCCAGGAAGCGGCGGAAATCGGGACGCGGAAGGTGATCGCGGACCATTCCACCATCGGCCTGGTGATCACCACGGACGGGAGCATCGCCGAAATTCCCCGCAGCGCCTACATTGAAGCGGAAGAGCGCATTGTGGGGGAGCTCAAGGAACTCGGGAAACCTTTTGTGATGATTCTCAATTCCGCCCATCCTTACCACCCGGAGACCGGGGCACTGCGGTCCGCCCTGGCGGAAAAATACGATATCCCCGTCCTGGCCGTTTCTTGTGCCACCATGGGCCAGGAGGATATCCTGGGAATCCTTCGGGAAGCCCTGTACGAATTCCCGGTCCACGAAGTCAACGTCAATTTGCCCAGTTGGGTGATGGTGCTGGATGCGGACCACTGGCTTCGTTCCCAGTTTGAGCAGGCCGTTCGGGAGAGTGTACGGGATGTCCGGCGCCTGCGGGACATCGACCGGGTGGTGGGGCAATTTCAAAATTACGAATTTGTCACCCGAGCAGCTTTGTCCCATATGGATATGGGGCACGGGGTCGCGGATATCGATCTAGAAGCTCCGGATGAGCTGTACGACCAAGTGTTGACGGAGATCGTCGGAACGGAGATCCGGGGGCGGGACCATCTGCTGAAACTCATGAAAGATCTTACTTACGCGAAACGGGAATACGACAAAGTGGCGGATGCCCTGAGAATGGTCAAGACGACGGGGTACGGGATCGCCTCGCCCATTCTGGAAGAGATGACCCTGGATGAGCCGGAACTCATCCGCCAGGGTTCGCGATTCGGGGTCCGGCTAAAAGCCACGGCGCCTTCCATCCACATGATCCGGGTAGATGTGGAGTCGGAGTTCGCCCCGATTGTCGGAACGGAGAAACAAAGTGAGGAACTCGTGCGTTATCTCATGCAGGATTTTGAAGAGAATCCGCTGAAGATCTGGGAGTCGGATATTTTTGGGAAATCCCTGGCGGCCATCGTCCGGGAGGGGATTTCGGCCAAATTGGCGATGATGCCGGAAAACGCCCAGTATAAACTTCAAGAGACGTTAGAGCGGATTATTAACGAGGGCAGCGGGGGATTGATCGCCATCATTCTATAGGCCGGCCACTCGTGGATAGAGGGGGCAGAGGCAAAACGGGGGGTCTGTGGACTTCTCCGTTTTTTATGTCAACTGATCGACAAACCCGCCGGAGGAAAGGAATTTGGCCGCGGTGTGTCGAATCCATCTAAGCAGGCCAAGTTTTCTGAAGGGGGTCTATTGATGCAACCGTCCATCGAGATACCGGAGATTTATAATTTTGCCGCAGTGGTGGATGAATACGCAGAAGACGGGAGCCGGATCGCCATTGTCGCCGTCACCGAGGACCGTAAAGAGGAATACGTCCCGTACTGGCGTCTGAAAGATCTGTCGAATCGGTTCGCCAACGTTCTTACCGCCCAAGGGATCGGTCGCGGGGACCGGGTGATCGTGACATTACCTCGCTCGGTGGATGCCTACGTGGTGTACCTGGGGTTGTTGAAGGTCGGTGCCGTGGTCATGCCCGGTTCTGAGATGTTGCGGGCGAAGGACCTGGCCTACCGGATTCGACACGCCGGGGCCAAGGCGGTGGTGGCTTTTGAGGGGATTCGGAACGAGTTTGAAGCTATCCGGGACCAGTGCCCGACGGTGGAGCGGCATCTGCTTTTCGGACAGGCCCCGGGTTGGGTGGACCTTCGGGCTGAGATGGTTAAGGCTGACCGAAACTTTGAGCCCGTACCCACCCGGTCGGACGAATTGGCTTTTTTGTCCTACACCTCGGGAACCACGGGGGGTCCAAAAGGGGTGATGCATACCCATTCTTGGCCGGCTGCCCATGTACAAGTGGCGGCGACCTATTGGTTCGACGTGCGGCCGGGGGAGATCGCCTGGGCGACGGCGGGGCCGGGATGGGCGAAATGGGTATGGAGTCCCTTCGTGTCCATTCTCGGTAAAGGGGGAACAGCTTTCGTGTACCGGGGGCGGTTTGACCCGAAGGTCTATCTCGACCTTTTGTCCGAGTATCCCATCGGGCTTTTCTGCGCGACCCCGACGGAATACCGATTGATGGCCAAGGTCCAGGGTCTAGAGAATTATCGTCCTCGGGCACTGCGCAGCGCAGTGAGCGCCGGAGAACCCCTGAACCGCGAAGTGATCGACACGTTTCAACGGCATTTCGGCGTGTTGGTTCGGGACGGATACGGCCAGACGGAGAACTCGCTGATGGTGGGGACTACGGTGGATACCCCGGTGCGCCCGGGTTCCATGGGCCGGCCATTCCCGGCCTATCGCATCGCCGTGGTGGACGAAGATGGGAGGGAAGTGCCCCCGGGCCAAGTGGGGGATATCGCCATTCACCGGGATGCCGCGACGTTGTTCAAGGGATATTTGGACGATCCAGAACGCACGGAGAAGGCGTTTCGCGGCGAGTGGTATATCACCGGAGACCAGGCGAAGATGGACGAGGACGGATATTTCTGGTTTGAAGGGCGGGCGGACGACATCATTATCAGTGCGGGGTACACGATCGGGCCTTTTGAGGTGGAAGATGCCCTGGTGAAACACCCGGCGGTGGCGGAGTGCGCGGCGGTGGCCAGCCCGGATCCCGAGCGGGGGCACATTGTCAAAGCTTTCGTGGTGCTCCGGGAAGGGTATACCGGATCCCCGGAGTTGACGGCGGAGCTGCAGGAGCATGTGAAAAACACAACGGCCCCTTATAAATATCCTCGGGAGATTGAATATGTGGACGGTCTGCCGAAGACGACGTCCGGCAAGATCCGCCGGGTGGAACTGCGGGCTCAGGAAAGAGAACGTAAGTTGAGCGAGTAATCGGTATTGCCCCGGAAATGAAAAAAATCGCCTCTTTCGACAAATCGCCGCCCCGGGCTTGAAACATGCGTCGCACGGTGTCGAAATTCGACCGTTTCGGTTACAATGAAGGGCGACGGATCGACACGAAGAAGGGAAGTCTGCGGGATGATCATCAGCGATGAAGCGGCGTCGGTGTTGGGGGATTATTTTGCCATCCAGGCAAAGGAAAACGGTGTGACGGTCATCGGCCTCACCCGGGGCACAGACACCAGGTTTCACCACACGGAACGCCTGGACCGGGGAGAGGTCATGCTGGCACAGTTTACCGAACACACCTCGGCGATTAAAGTCAGGGGGAAATGTCGGATTTACACAAAGTTTGGCGTCATCGAGCCTTTGGAAGAGGGTTGATCGTAAAACTCTCGGAACCTGCATAGATATGGTCCCGAAACGGCAGGTGGAGGGACGCGGGGGATGAGAAGTTGGTGGTGGATCGCGGTGGCGGCGTTTGCCGTGGCGGGGGTGCTGGCGGCGATTCCCCAGCGGGCGTTCGATCGATTCGCCGACGGGTCTCTTCCGGTACTGTGGCATCGGCCGGGCCGGGTGGATTCCTTGACGGCGGCGGTGGATCGACTGGATGGGCTTGTCCTTCGGGGGCGGCTGGAAAAAGTCGATTGGTCTCCGGGTACCGTTTCCGTCGAGTTGGCAGAGCCCGGCGGAGGAGGGGATGGGTCCGCTATGCAGGATGTGTACGCGCTGGCTTACACCTTTTTGGTGGATGCAGAAGGGGTGGATCGTGCCAGGATTCACTTGATCGACGCATCGGGCCGGACGGTGCGCACCTATACGGCCGACCGCCCCGCCCTGGACCACGGACCTCCGCCCGGAACCGACGCCGTGCCGGCCTTCGTACAACATCGTTTTCATCAACAATAATTCTTCAGCTTCAATTATTCGGCATGTCCGCTGAAAACCCATGCATAGCCCCAGGGGCATAAATATGATAAAGTTAAAGCCGTCGGACATGGGAGTCTCCGGTTTGCCGGCGGCCTTTCTTTTCGGCCGGGAGATGCCGCACCATAGGGAGTTGGGATAGAGCGTGCTGTTGACAGACTGGGAAATGGAAATGCGCTGTATTGAGAAAATGATCGCCCGGGAGATGAATCACCCTGAGCTTCGCCAGTGGTCATCGGAGCCGTTGGATCGCTCGTTGATTTGGTTGATCTGGAGCATGGGGGCGTCGGCTGGGCTGGGTCCGGCGCTTCGGGCGGCGGTGGCCGCGGCGGTGTATCTGGTGCACCGGGGGCTGGAGGTGCACGAGGTGGAGCGCGCTCAGCCGGGCGGTGGTGGAGTGTCGGCAACGGCGGTGTTGGCAGGGGACTTTTTCAGTAGTAAATATTATCTTCTCTTGGCGAAGTACGGGTTGGTCTCTCTGGTCGGCGTGCTCTCGGGCGGGGTGCGCCGGGTGAATGAGCTCAAGGTGCGGCGTCGGTCCTGGCGGTGGGACGAGGATCCCGAGGGGTATGTGGCCTTGTGCGCGGAGATCGAAACCGGGGTTGTTCGCGGATTGTTGAGGGGGCTTTCCTTGCGGGATCCTTGGCCAGAGGTAGTACGGGCCGCCGGGCGCGGCTTTGCTCTGGTCCGGGGCGGGGAATGGGGACACGGGGGGGCGCTGCCCTCTCTGATGGATTTGCATGTCTGGGCTTCCACCACAGCGGAGGAACGGCGAGCCCTTGAGGAGTCGGAGGGGTCCGGTCGGGTACGGGCGCTCTACGCAAAATACAATGCCGGGGATTGGGTGACCGACCAGTTGACGGAGGTTTGCAGTTCGATTAGGAGTCGGCTTGCATCCCTTCCCCGGTTAGGGGCCGAGGGGTTGGAGAGGATGTGTTCCGAGTGGGAAGCGGCCTGGGCATCCTGGGTGCCCGTGGCGAAGGAGAGGTAACGATTGCCGAATCAGTCAAACCAACAGCCGAGCAAAGTTGAACTGGTTCAGTCGATCTTTTCCCGGATCGCCCGGTACTATGACCGGATGAACGATTTGATCAGTTTTCAGCGCCACAAGGCGTGGCGAGCCTTTACGATGAAACAGATGGCGGTGTTCCCCGGGGCCCAGGTGCTGGATGTGGCGGCGGGTACCGGGGATTGGACTGTGGCCTTGGCGAAAGCGGCGGGAGCCGAAGGCCGGGTCGTGGGGCTCGATTTTTGTCGAGAGATGCTCGATGTGGCCAAGGAGAAGGTGAGCCGGGAAGGGGTCGGCCGGCAGACGTCGTTAGTCTTAGGAGACGCCATGGAACTGCCCTATTCGGAAAACACCTTTGATTTTGCCACGATCGGTTTTGCGCTCCGCAATGTCAAGGATTATCGCCAGGTGCTGCGGGAGATGACCCGGGTGGTCAAACCTGGAGGGCTGGTGGTGTCCTTGGAGCTGTCCAAGCCCACCTGGGAGCCTTTTCGCACGGTGTATTACTTCTATTTTTACAAGGTCATGCCCTTTGTGGCCCGGCTGCTCGTGGGAGAAGGAGCGCCGGCCTATCAGTACCTGCCCAATTCCCTGACCCATTTTCCGGGGGCGGAAGAACTGGCCCAAGTGTTTCGGGAGGTCGGGCTTGAAGATGTGCGGTTCTGGAGGTTCTCCGGAGGCGTGGCCGCCCTTCACATCGGGCGCAAACCCAAGGGTGTTGAGTCGGAGGGAGACGCAGTTCCATCCCGGGCGGCGGATGTCGAGAAATGAGCTTCACGCCGATGGCGGCGGAATGGACAGGGAAGATGCCCCGTGGGAGCCGGGAATCGGAGCGATGCGGATGACGAGGGAGCGAGTGGAAGAAGATCTACCTGTGGTGGTGGGCATAACCGGGGCAAGCGGCGCGGTGTATGCCATTCGTTTGCTGCAGGAGCTGGTCCGGCTGAACCAAAGGGTCCACCTTCTGATCTCCGGAGCGGCCTGGGAAGTCCTGCGCCTTGAGATGGGATGGCCGGTCAAAGCCGGTGACTGGCCACTGTTCCGGGAGAAGGCCGGAATTGTTTCGGACCGGGTGTCCGTGCACGACCTCGGGGATTTTTCTGCTCCGGTGGCGAGCGGTTCCTATTTGACCCGGGCCATGGTCATCGTCCCGTGCAGCATGGGGACCCTGGCGGCGGTGGCCACCGGGGCTTCGGACAACCTGTTGGAGAGGGCGGCCGATACCCACCTGAAGGAGGGACGGCCGCTCATCTTGGTCCCCCGGGAAACGCCCCTTCATCTGATCCACCTGGAAAATATGGTCCGGGCGGCCCGGGCCGGGGCCAGAATTGTCCCGGCGATGCCCGGGTTTTATCACCGTCCGGAAACTTTGATGGATTTGGTGGATTTTGTGGTGGGGAAGATTCTTGACCAACTTCGATTGCCGCACGGGCTGTTTCGGCGCTGGGGAAGTACCGGGGAGGAGGTGGGGGAAGTTGACAGAACGTGAATTATGGTCACTTTTCGACCGGGATGTCCTGGATCTCGGGGCGGAGGCCCACCGGGTCAAAACCGAGGGATTTGGGGACCGGGTGTTCCTCATGGAACGCTTTTGGATATCCACAGGACCGGGGCGCGAACCGGCGGCGACACCGGCACTGAACCGGTACGTGCCGGCGGAAGGCCGGGAGGAGTTCCCCAGGACTGTGGTTCTCGACTCGGTCGGGGAAGAAGAGGCTGCGATTCTTAAGCGCTCGGCGGAGGTTCGGATGGCTGGGTTTCGGGGAAGTCTCAGCGGGCCGTCGGCCGGGGATGTTTGGCGATGGGCACAAGGGAATCTGCAGCGGGTGACGGAGGTGCTCGGCCGCCTGAAAGAGGCGGGGATCGATTTCCTTCGGGGAGAGGATGCCGAGGTCCTCGACGAGGGTTGGCGCCGGAGCCGGCGGGTCCTCCCGTTGGACGACTGGTTTGAGGTGCACCGAAGGGCGCACGAACGGGGAATGGCAAGTCACGTGGTTCTACGCTACGGGGCTGGAGAGACCCGGGAGGCCCGGGTGCGGGCCTGGCCTCGGCTTCGGCAGTGGGCTTCGGAAGGGCGCTTAGCGTTGGTCCGGTTAGAGCCTTGGGATCCGGTGCGTTGGCCCTTGGGCGATCGGTTGGACCTGCCTCCGACCACCGGTTTGGAGGATTTGTTGACGTTGGCCGCAGCCCGGCTCGTTTTTCCCACCGTGCATCTCGAGGTGTCCTGGAGAGCGGGGGATGAGAAACTCGCCCAAACGGCCCTGCGCTTTGGCGCGGACAGTCTGTCGGGGGCCCCGTGGCGGTGCTGGGATGAACCATCACCCCTATCCGGGCCGGAGATCGGCGATCCCGGCCAGGCGGAACGGCTGGTCCGGGAGACGGGTCTTTTGCCGGTGTGGGCAGGAGATGGGGACCTAAAAGGTCCGAAACAGGGGGCGGCGTGATGGAGGTCCTGCGGATCGGTCGCATCCAGTATGCGAACATTTTGCCAGTGTATCACTTCTTTGAGCATGATCGGGTGGAGTTTAAACCGGCTGTCCCCAGTCAGCTCAACGCTTGGTTGGAAGAAGGAGCCGTGGATCTGGGCCCGGTGTCCAGTTTTGCCTACGGGCTGCACCCGGAGCGCTACGTGGTGCTGAGGGATTTGTCGGTGAGCAGCCGGGGGCCGGTGGGTTCGATTTTTCTCGTGTCGACCCTGCCGATTCCGTCCCTTCACGGCCGGACGGTGGCACTGACTTCCAGTTCCGCCACGTCGGTGCGGTTACTTAAGATCTTGTTTGCCCGGCGGTTTGAGATTGCTCCCAAATATGTTACGATGGATCCAGATTTAGACCGAATGTTGGAGCGGGCGGACGCCGCTCTTTTGATCGGAGACGATGCCCTGGAGGCAGCCTTGAACCCCCGGGGTCTGATGATGTTGGATCTCGGCGAAGCGTGGTGGGAATGGACAGGGCTTGGCATGGTGTTCGCAGTGTGGGCGGTGCGCAGGGCGGTGGCGGAGGAAGCTCCGGAGTTGCTCCATTCGGTGCACCGGACCTTTCGGGAGGCCCGGGATCGGGGTCTGCGGGAGATTGACGCGGTGATCCGGGCTGCCGCCGATTGCTGCGGCGGGGAGGAGCAGTTTTGGCGGGACTATTATCGGTGTCTGTCCTATGATCTGGGGGAGGATCTTTTGGACGGACTTCATCGGTACTACCAAGAAGCGCACGACCTGGGGCTTTTGCCAACAGCCGCCCGGGTTCAGTTATGGGGGGATCTCTGATGTTGGTGCGGACGGGGGCGGCGGAGGAGATTCTGAACAAAGCGCTTTCCGGGGAGCGGTTGACCCTGGAGGACGGGGTTCAGCTGTATGAATCGGCGGACATCGTGGCCCTGGGCCGGGCGGCCCGAGAGGTGTCCCGGAGGCTACACCCGGAGGGCGTCGTGACCTTTGTGGTGAATCGCAACATCAATTATTCCAATGTGTGCGATACGTATTGTACCTTTTGCGCTTTTTACCGGCGGCCGGGCCATCCCGAAGCCTATGTCCTGCCGGACGAGGTGATTTTTCAAAAGATCGAAGAGACGGTGCGCCTCGGGGGCACAGAGATCCTGATGCAAGGCGGAACTCACCCGGATCTGCCCCTGGAGTGGTACACGGAGTTGTTGCGGAAGATCAAGGCGAGGTTCCCGGTGCATATGCATTCTTTCTCCTCGGCGGAGATCCAGAATCTGAAAAAGATCTCTGGGTTGTCCCTGGAGGATGTGGTGCGGGCCCTCCGGGATGCGGGGCTGGACTCTCTGCCCGGGGGCGGGGCGGAGATCCTGGACAACCGGACCCGGCGTCGGATTAGCCGATTGAAGGGAACCTGGGAAGACTGGATGGAGGTGCACCTCACGGCGCACCGGCTGGGCATGCCCTCCACGGCGACGATGGTGGTGGGTTTCGGGGAGAGCGACGAGGAGCGGGTGTTGCACATGCTCCGGGTGCGGGAGGCCCAGGATCGAACCGGGGGATTCACGGCTTTTATCGCCTGGACGTACCAGCCCGATAACACGGCGCTCCGGGGGACCCGGGCCACGGCGGCGGAATACTTGAAGACCGTGGCGATTGCCCGGCTGGTGATCGACAACATCCCGAACCTCCAGGCGTCCTGGGTGACCATGGGGCCGAAGATCGGGCAGTTGTCGCTGGAATTCGGGGTAAACGATTTCGGCAGCACCATGATTGAGGAGAATGTCGTACGGGCGGCGGGAGCGCATTATCGCATGACCCGGGAGGACATCGTGCGGCTTATCCGGGACGCCGGGCGGACGGCGGCCCAGCGCAATACCTATTACGATATCCTTCGGTATTTTTGATGGGACTGGATCGGCCGGGACTTCCCGCGCGAGAACAACAAAGGTCCGCGGGTGGCGGGGCCTGGCACAGAGGGGAGCGGGATGAGAGTAACGGAATTGTACGGAGCGATGCGGGGTGAACTTCGCCGGGTGGAAGACCTGTTGGAAGAGGAAGTGGCCAGCCGGGAACCGGCGCTCCAGGAAGCCTCCTTGTATCTTCTTCGGGCGGGGGGGAAGCGCCTGCGGCCCCTGGTGGTGCTGGTCTCCGGCCGGTTTGGCCCCCGAAGGGACACCGAGGCCCTGGTCCGGGCGGCGGCCGCCCTGGAGATGATTCATATGGCCACCTTGGTGCACGACGACGTGATCGACCGGTCGGACACCCGACGGGGCCGGCCCACGGTGAAAGCGGCATGGGGGGATCAGTTGGCCCTTTACACCGGGGATTTTTTGTTTGCCCGGGCTCTGGAACTTTTGTCCGAGATGGAAGACCGGCGGTTGCACGAGGTGACGGCTTGGGCCATCGCCCGGATGTGCCAAGGGGAGCTCGAACAGATGCACGACTTGTACCGGATTGACCAGCCGCTCTTCCGGTATTATCGTCGCATCCGGCAAAAGACAGCCCTCCTGATGGCGGTCAGTTGCCTGGTGGGCGCCCGGGCGGCGGAGGCTGACGAGGAGACGGCCCGGGCGCTGTGGCGCTTTGGCGGGCATCTGGGCATGGCTTTTCAGATTGTCGACGATGTGCTGGATTTAGTGGGCGATGAGGCCGTTATGGGGAAACCCGTGGGGAGTGATCTCCTGCAGGGAAATCTAACGCTGCCGGTACTTTTCGCGCTGCGCGGGAGGACCTCGGGGGACGAGGCGGCCAGTCGGCGTTTGGCGGGTCGGATTCACCCCGGCATGTCCCAGGAGGATGCGGCGGAGGTCGTGCGAGCGGTGGCGGAGTCCGGGGGGATCGACGAGGCCCGGCGGGTGGCGGAGCGATACGTGACCTGGGCCCGGCGGGATTTGGCGGCTCTTCCCGATGGATGGGCACGGGAGGCGCTGGAGGCGGTGCTGGGGTTTGTGACCGCCCGAGACCGGTAGGGAGTGGTCCACGGGGCGCTACCTTCTGAGGCGGGGGCCCTTTGGTGATCCGGGATACGGCGGGCGAGGGTGCGTCTTGTCCGCCGCTGAGGCGATTTGGTATCATAATGCGGTACTCCAGAAGATTGGACAAGATGGGGATATTCAACCCAGGATGAGGAGTGAACGTCATGGCACTGGAACAGACCTTTGTGATGATTAAACCCGACGGCGTCCAACGGGGCCTCATCGGCGATATCGTGTCTCGGTTGGAGCGGCGAGGCCTGCGGTTGGTAGCTGCGAAATTGATGCAGGTGTCCCGGCAGTTGGCGGAGAAACATTATGAAGAACACCGGGACAAACCATTTTTCGGCGAACTGGTGTCCTTCATCACATCGGGGCCGGTATTCGCCATGGTGTGGGAAGGACAGGGAGCCATCGCCGTGGTCCGGCAGATGATGGGAAAAACCAATCCCCAGGAGGCGGCGCCGGGGACGATTCGGGGAGATTTGGCGCTGTCCATCGGGATGAACGTGGTGCACGGCTCGGACTCCCCGGAGAGCGCGGCCAGGGAGATCGCCCTGTGGTTCGGCGGGGAAACCCCGCTGAAGTACGAACGGTCCATGGATCGCTGGATTTGAGGTTACGCCGGGGTCCGGGGCCTCTGGAGGTACTCGCGGATAAGGGGCAATTGGTGAAGAGCGTAAACGCGGCCAACCTCGATACATTCCGGAATGCGGGCAAAATCGGTCCACCCAATGTCGGGGATGGGGGGCGCCAGCCGGAGTTCCGGGTAGCTGGAGAGGCGCAGGGCAGCCAGGTCGGCGAACATCAGGGTGAGGGACCGGTCGATGACGTCGATAAAGGTCTTCATGTCCCGGTCCACCAACTCCCCGAGGTGCAGATCGACGGCGATGACTCGCCGGGCGCCTGCCCGGAATAAAAGGTCGGCGGGCAGGGTGTTGCGCACGGCGCCGTCCACCAGGTGGCGTTCCCGCAGGCGGGCGGGCTGAAAGACGCCGGGAAGGGCGCAGCTGGCCCGAACAGCCCGGGGCCATTCGTGCTCCCCCAGCCGGATGTACCGATGTGCCGGGGAGAGGGAGAGGGACGGGAGGGAGCCGAGGACCACCGTCTCGGTATGGTACAGGTCGGTGGCGGAGATCAGGCAGGGCAGGGATCGGCGCGGATACATAAGGAACAGGCGGTGCAGGTAGGCCTCCAGGCGGGCGCCTTGGATCAAGCCCGGGGGCAGAAGGGTTTTCGGGTTCGGAGAGAGTCCCAAGCGGTAAAGCGGGTATCGGAGGAGAAAACGCAGAACGGTGCGGAGGGGGACGTCCCAGTCGATGAGACGGGCTTTGGCCAGGTGTTTGGCTTCTTCAATCATCTCAGCCACGGGCATACCCCGGGCGTACAGGGCGGCCACCACCGCCCCGGCGCTGACGCCGGCAACGATATCCGGGACGATGCCGTGTTCCTCAAGGACTTGCAATACCCCCAGGTGGCCGGCCCCGCGGAGGCTGCCACCGCTCAAGGCCAAGCCCAGGCGAAAAGGACGGTGGACCGGCCGGTATCCCTTCATGAGCACCCCTCCCTTCAGTCATCGCACCGGGCGGAAAGCAATGGGGAGGATCATCGGGTGGAGAGGGAAAAAGACGAATATCTATGGTTTGCGGCTCAGGTGTTGCGGTGGATCGGGGTGGATTTGACCGAATACAAACGCCCCCAGATGGAGAGGCGGCTGACGTCGCTCAGGCAGAGGTGGAACTGCGACAACTGGGCGGATTTTTTTGCGCTCATACGTCGGGATTCCCGGGTGTACCAGGAGTTCCTCGATAAAATGACCATTAATGTCTCGGAGTTTTATCGCAATCCCGGGCGTTGGGAGGTGGTGGGCCGTCGGCTGGCGCCCAGGTATCTCAAACTGTCCCGCCCGGTGCGGTGCTGGAGCGCCGCTTGCTCCACCGGAGAAGAACCCTATACCCTGGCCATGGTGCTGATGGAGAGCGGCCTTTCCCCCAACCGGTTTGAAATCCTGGCCACCGACATCGACGAGAGCGCCATGGAGCGGGCGAAACAAGGGATTTACCGCACTGCCTCCCTGGAGCACGCTCCGTCGGGCACCGCCGCCAAATATTTTGAACAATTGGGCGAGGATCGATGGGCGATCCGGCCCATCGTGAAACAATCGGTGCGATTCCGGCGGCACAATCTCCTCGCAGACCCTTATGATCACGGCTTTGACCTCATTGTATGCCGGAACGTGATGATCTATTTTACCGAAGAGGCGAAAATGCGGATCTACCCAAAGTTCCGGGACGCCCTAGCGCCGGGGGGCGTGCTGTTTGTGGGCAGCACCGAGCCGATTTTTCAACCCGAACGGTTCGGGTTCCGGGTGTTCGATACGTTTTTTTACGAAAAAATCTCACCCTCGCCCGGCCGTTGACAAGGGCGGGCGAGTCGTGTATCATAAACAATGCGTAAAGGAACTGTGCGGATGTAGTTCAATTGGTAGAGCGTCAGCTTCCCAAGCTGAATGTTGCGGGTTCGAGTCCCGTCATCCGCTCCAAAAAAGAAGGGTATGCTCCAAGGTCGTTCAGGCGTATGTAGAGGTGGGATGCCGGAGGGCCAAGGGGTGTACCCTTTGACCGTTTCATGGCTACCGGGCGCAATCGGTCAATACTCGGAGAGAACGGCATGCGGAGCGCGGCGCGGAGCCCGGCGGAAGTCTAAAGAAAGAATGAGGGAATGCGGGTGGCACCGTGGCCCGCGCCGACTCGGGTGTGTCGTGCATAGCGTCGGGAACGTTAGAGGTGCAGCCGTTTGATTTCCTCCAACTCGCGTTCCACGTCGAACAGCCGGATCTTCGCGTGGTTGGACTCGCCTTCGAGTTTGGCCAGCCGCTTCTCGATCCGGTCGAGACGTTCGTTCATTTGCCGAAGCTCGCTGCGCATTTCCTGAAACTCTCCTTTGAGTTGTGCCAATTCTCCATTGACGTTCTCAAATTCCCCCTGCATCCGCTGGAAGCCGGCATTGACTTCTTGTCGTAGATTGTACACCGCTGTTGCCAGGTCCCTCACCGTGTCGAACAACATATCCAACGTTCGATCGGCCACGACCCCATCCCGCCTTTCGTAATCATCTGGGTGCAGGCAGCGGCCGATGTATGAACATGCCAACGTCTCGGTAACGGGCCTTCCGCCTGTCCTTGGACTCATTGTACAACGAAATGCACTGCGGGGTACACCTCCCGTTTCGGATCCATTGTACAAGCAAATGCCTGGCGAGGGCAGACATTCCCCTCGCATATTTTACCTTTCAGTCAGATTTAAAGGGTTTAATGAGGCTTGATTTTATAATAAAATAAAACCATCATCGCAGGACCAAATGTGGACGTGGGGGATGAGCATGGTTCACAGGTGGCAAAAACGGTATCCCGCTCTCGTCTCCGCCCTGTTGGCCTTATTCGTTTCCATTGGTTTGATCGGCTGTGGCGCTCCGGCTGCCGAGCCATCTGCGACAGTACCACCCAGCGCCGCGGCAGCGCCCTCGGGCACCCAGTCTACCGAGAAGGCCGCCGGCAACTCCGCCCCTTCGACCTCTTCGACACCCGTTGCCGCCGCGACCGTCCCGAGACCTGCCGCGCCGACCACTTCGGCTCCGTCGCCGCAGTCGGGGGCAGCCCAGGGATGGATCGCGGCCCATGTCACCAAAGTGGTGGACGGCGACACCATGGATGTGTCGTATAACGGAAAACAGGATACGATCCGCTTGCTTTTGATTGACACGCCGGAAACGCACAAACCGGACACTCCTGTGGAGCCCTTTGGTCCCGAGGCGTCCGCCTACGCCGAGCAGGTTCTCGCCGGTCGAGACGTGAAGCTCGAACTCGACGGCCCCCAGCGGGACAAATACGGCCGGCTCCTCTGCTATCTGTGGGTTGGGGACCAACTGTTCAACAAAATGCAGATCGAGAAGGGCTATGCCCGGGTGGCCTATGTATACGACCCGCCGTACAAACATTACGATGAACTGCTGGCGGCGGAACAAAAGGCGAAGAACGCTGGCATCGGCATTTGGTCGATTCCGGGCTATGTGACGGATGAGGGTTATAATCCCGCCGCTGCGGGATCAATGGGGAACACTGCGGGAAGCAGTGCCCCAGCGCCGAACGACAATACAGCCTCGGTCTACTACCGCAACTGCGCCCAGGTGAGGGCGGCGGGGAAGGCCCCGCTTCATCGCGGGGATCCGGGGTATCGGACCCAGCTGGATCGCGATGGGGACGGGATCGCCTGCGAATGAGCCGGGCCCTTTACTGCGGGGCCCGGCGTCCTCTTGAAGGAGACCGCACAGATCCCCAGGGCGACCAGCGTCAAGATGGCGGAAACGAGATAAATCGACGGATAACTGAACCGCCCCACCAACAGCCCGAGACCCATGGCCCCGATCCCGATGCCGAGGTCAAAGGCGGTATAAAATGTGGCATTGGCGGCGCCCCGGCGGTCAGGGGCCACATCCTGCACGGCCATGGCTTGTAGACTCGGTTGGACGGCCCCATACCCCACGCCGGTCAGCGACGCCGCGACGAGAAACATCGTCAAATCCTTGGCTGCCGCCAGCACCCCGAACCCGGCGGCCAGGATCACCAAGACGGGGACGAGCACCGCGGCGAGTCCCCGCCGGTCGTAGAGCCGCCCGGCCAACGGAAGGAAGATCAAGAGGGCGCCGGAGAACACGAGAGAATAAGCGAGAATCGCTGGACATGCCGGGAGAGAGCGTACGAGCTGCCAAACGTGGTGAGCCCGCCACATCCCATATTGGAAAACAGAACCACCCCACACGGCCTCTCTCTCCTTTCCGCCCGGCCTGCCGGGCAGCGATTAATTCCAGAATAGCACACGGGCCGGCACGAAGGAGAATCACAAGCCGAATCATCGCGCGGAGGACAGATACAATTTTCTGCTCAATCTGATAAGGTGCGGTCTGCCTCAGGCGCGGAGGTGGAAACCCCGTGGCGGGGGTTAACGATCCACTGTATACTAGAGCTGTACCTACACGAAATATGGAGTGTGATGTCGGAATGAATCGAAAACTCATCCTTTTAGGTTTTACCTTGTTTGTCGGGAGCAGTGTGTCTACAGGTGCGGTTCTGGCGGGATCAGGCGTGCAGATCATCGTCAATCACCGAGTGTTCTCTCCATCCGTGTCTCCCCAGATGGTGGATGGGCGGGTGGTGGCCCCGGTCCGGGATGTCGCCGAGGCGCTCGGAGCCACCGTCACCTGGGACGACCAAACCCAGACTGTCCGCATCGACACTCCTCAATCCGATGCGTCGAACCGTAGGATCGCTCTCCTCGAACAAGCCCTGGCGCCCGACACTGCGGAGCAGGCCGTGCAAACCTGGGCGAGGGGGGTACAAACCCGAAACGGCGCCCTGCAATATGCTGTTCTGGCCCCGGCCCTGAGAGAGCAGAGAAAAGCTGAATTCGAACAGGTGGGTTGGGTCACCGGCGTCTCCAGCCCCTGGGTGAAGGAGTTCCGCATCGGCCAAGGTACACAAAACGCAGATGGCACCCGGACCTTCCCCGTTCAATTTGACTGGCGCACCTCGGTGGACATTCAAAACCCCGTTGACTGGAGCAAAATCCCTTCGATCCCGGTGACGGTGCAGCAGGTGGACCAACACTGGTATGTCGTCAACGCACCGAGGTAACGGCAAACGGGTCGGGCGGCCGCCGGCGGGAGTGGGACAGTGCGGCCGCACACTATACCGGTTGCTCACTGTATGACCGTGTGTCCGAATAACTGAACATATGTGTAATTATCGTACATATTGACTAAAATTTCGACGTCTGTGAGGCTTCGATGATTTTGCAGCCTTCCCCGGGCCATTGAACTTGACCGGATTTTTCGGTCCCGGCGGAGGTTGGCATAGAACTTGCTTGCTCTGATCGCATTGAAAGGGCAGAGGGGGGAGTGAATTGGACAATCAATCGATCCTTGCGGAGGTCAAAGACCGGGTGGCGGTCATCCGGCTGAATAAACCGGAGATGCGAAATGCCCTGACGGAGGACCTCACCCGGGAGCTGATCGACGCTATCCGCCGGATGGACGAAGATCCCGACGTGGGTGCCATGGTGCTGACGGGCATGGGTAAAGCGTTCTGCGCCGGCGGAGATTTGAACGAATTCAAGAAGAATCTCGACAAATCGGCTCCCCAGTTGTACGAAGAAGGCCTGTGGTCCACCGAGTTGTTCAAACTGGGGGCGGTGGTGCGGACCCCGCTGATCGCCGCAGTGAACGGTCCGGCTTTGGGGGGCGGATGCGGGTTGGTGGCCATGTGCCACATCGCCTTGGCCTCGGACCGGGCGGCGCTGGGGACCACCGAGCTTAGGCTCGGTCTGGTGCCCTATGTGATTCTACCGTGGGTCCGGCGGGCGGTGGGCCACCGCAAAGCTTTGGAGATGATGCTGTCCGCGGAGGTGTTGACAGCCGAACAGGCCGAGCGGATCGGCCTCGTGCACCGGGTGGTCCCCCACGATCAACTGGAAGAAGAAGCGCTGACCCTGGCCCGGCGGATTGCTTCCCTGAGCCCTCTGGCCGTGCGGCTGGGGTTGGATGCCTTTTACACCACCGAGCAGATCGACCTGCTGAAATCTTTTGATGTGCTCAGCACCCAGCGCATTGTCTCGTTCCTCAGTGAGGATCTGAGGGAAGGAGCGACGGCTTTTCTCGAGCGCCGGCCTCCCGAGTGGAAGGGCCGGTAAGAGAAGGGAGGGGACGCCGGTGAAAATGGTGCGGATCGGCGCGGCGGAAGGGTTTTACGGCGACGCGGTGGAACCGTCGGTGGATATTGCGAAAAACGGGGATGTTCAGTATCTCTGTTTTGATTGTCTGGCGGAACTCACCATGGCCATTCTCGTCAAAGACAAGCAAAAAGATCCCTCGAAAGGGTGGTGCAAGGACATCACCCTCTACATGAACGCCCTTCTTCCCTATGTCCAGTCGAAGGGCATCAAGATCCTGACGAACGCGGGGGGCATTCATCCTGAAGGCGCGGCCCAGGAGGTCATCCGGGTGGCCCGGGAAAAGGGGGTCACGGGGATCCGGGTGGCGGTGGTCACCGGCGACAACCTGATCGACCGCATCGACGAACTGCGGAACGCAGGGGTGTCCCTGGATCACATGGATACCGGGGCCGCTCTAGAGACGGTGCGCGACCGGCTGCTTTTCGCCAACGCCTACCTCGGGGTGCGGCCCATCGTTCGGGCGCTGCAGATGGGGGCGGACATCGTGATCACGGGACGCACCACGGATACGGCCCAGTTTCTCGCCCCCCTCGTCTATGAATTCGGATGGAAGGAGGACGAGTGGGACGCGCTGGCCCAGGGGATCCTCATGGGCCATCTCATGGAATGCTCCGCCCAGTCCACAGGGGGGAATTTTAGCGGCAAATGGTGGGAGATTCCCGACATGGACCGGATCGGCTATCCCATTGCCGAGGTGCGGGAAGACGGGGAGTTCGTGCTGACCAAGACTCACACCAGCGGGGGCCGGGTGAGCGTGGATACGGTCAAAGAGCAGATGCTTTACGAGATTCACGACCCCGCCGCCTATGTCACGCCGGATGTGGTGGCGGATTTCACCACCGCCCGGCTGGAGCCTGACGGTGAGGACCGGGTGCGGGTGGCCGGGGCCACCGGGCGTCCCCGGCCGGAGACGCTCAAGGTGGTGATGGGTTACCGGGACGGCTATATGGGCCAGGCGATTCTCGGGTACTCCTGGCCGGATGCCCTGAGAAAGGCCCGAAAAGCCGAGGAGATCATCCGCAAACAGATCGAGCGCCGGGGTCTGACCTATGATGAAGTGCGGGCGGATTACCTGGGGTACAACTCCCTTCACGGCCCGACAGTCCCTGAACCCAAAGAAGAATTGAACGAAGTGTACCTGCGCATGGCGGTGCGGGCAAAGACCCTGAGGGACGCGGCGCAGTTTGGCCGGCTGTTTCCACCCCTCGGCCTCGACGGACCGCCTTCGGTGGCGGGCCTCGGGGGCATGATGCCGCCCCGGGAGCTCCTCGGGATGTGGTCTTGTCTTGTACCCCGGAACCTGGTGGAAGACCGGGTGGAGATCCGTATCGAGGAGGTGTGACAGATGGCCCGGGTGAGGCTGAGAGCTGTCTCCCAGGTGCGGTGTGGAGATAAGGGCAACACCGTCAATATTGCGCTATTTGCGCCGAGTGAATCTCTGTATCGCGTCTTTCTCCGGGAAGTGACCCCCGAGCGGGTCAAAGCGCATTTTCGCGGGTGGATCGAGGGGGAGGTAATCCGCCACGAAGTGCCCAACCTTTTGGCTCTGAATTTTGTGTGCCGGGATGCCCTGGGCGGCGGGGGGGCGGGGTCGATTCGGGTGGACAATCTCGGCAAATGTTTTGGCACGAACCTCCAACGGATGGAGATTGAGGTGGAAGACGAGATGCTGCAAGAGATCGGAGGGGTGGAGAATGGTGATCGATAAACCCTTTGATGCTTTCGAAATCGGGGAGCGCTTTGTGTCCCGGGCCCGGACGATTACCGAGGCGGATCTGGTGATGTTTGCGGCTTTTACGGGAGATTGGTATCCCCTGCACACCGATGTGGAATATGTGAAGCAGACGCCTTTCAAGCAGCGCATCGCCCACGGCATGCTCGTGTTGTCGGTGGCCACGGGCTTGGCGAGGCTTGAGCCGGGTTGGGTGGTGGCGTTTTATGGGATGGACCGGGTAAGATTCGTGAACCCGACCTTCATCGGGGACACGATCCACGTGGAAGCCGAAGTGGTGGAAAAAGAGGACAAAGGGGCGAGGGGCGGGGTGGTGACATTCCGGCAGGAGGTGAAAAAACAGACCGGGGACGTGGTGGCGAGCGCAGTGATGAAAGTGTTGGTGGCAAAAGGGTGACGATCAATGGGCCGGTGAACCCCCGGGTTCCGGGGGCGAGATGGATCCGGCTGATATCCCGTAGTATGCGGCGAGCTGGCAGGTGAGTTTTGCCGTCAAGGTGGAAGGAGAAAGGAGCAAGGGCATGGGTGAACGGGAGCAGCGAGTGATTCGTGAGAGGCGGCGCATCCAGCGGGGCGGTCCCCCCAGGGGGCATCAGAAACAGGCCGAGGCGGGCAAAAAGTTTGTTCGGGATCGGCTAGCCCTGTTTTTCGACGACGGGGGGCCGTATACGGAGTTCGGTCAATTCGCCCGCTGGCCGGACGAAGAGCTGCCGGGGGATGGGGTGGTCACGGGAACCGGCCGGATCGACGGGCGGACCGTCTTTTTTGCCGCGAATGATTTTACCGTCAAGGCCGGGTCCATCGGCCGGTACCACGGGGAAAAACTGGTCCGCGCCCAGGAGGCGGCCCTGCGGGCGCGAAAGCCCATGTTATACTTGGTGGATTCTTCCGGGGCCCGGATCGATGAGACCGGTGGCCATCACGTGGATAAGGGCAGCGCGGGGAAGCTCTTTTATATGCACAGCATCATGTCTGGATCGGTGCCCCAGGTAGGCGTCCTCTACGGAACGTGTTTTGCGGGTACCGCGTACACTCCGGTGTTCACCGATCTTTTGGTGATGATGAGCGATTCGGCCATGGCCATTGCATCGCCCCGGATGGTCGAGATGGCGATCGGACAAAAGGTTGGACCTCGGGAACTCGGTGGAGCCCAGGTTCATCTGAAAAACGGATCGGCCCATTTTGTGGTGGACAGCGAAGAAGAGGCCGGGGCCTTGGTTCGGCGGATTTTTTCCTATCTTCCGGATTCGAGTGAAAATTCCCCTCCTCCAGGGGAGTTCCGGGAGCCGGCACTCGATCCGGCAGATATTGACGAGATCATTCCCGCCGACCCGAACCGCCCCTACGACGTACACCTTCTGATCGATGCTGTCGTGGACCAGGACAGTTTTCTTGAAGTCAAGGCCGGGTACGCCGATGAACTGGTGACGGGCTTTGCCCGCCTGGGGGGGCGGGTGATCGGGGTGGTGGCCAACCAGCCGGCGGTGAAAGGGGGGACGCTCTTTCCGGAGAGCTCGGATAAAGGGGCGGAATTCGTGTGGATGTGCGACGCTTATAACATCCCGCTCCTGTTTCTCGTCGACACCCCGGGATTCATGGTGGGAACGGCGGTGGAGAAAAATGCGATCCTCCGGCGGGGACGCAAGTTCATTTTTGCCACGTCCTGCGCCACGGTCCCCAGGATCTGCGTGGTGGTTCGCAAGGCCTACGGGGCGGGGATTTATGCCATGTCCGGGCCGGCGTACGATCCGGAGCTGACTTTGGCTCTGCCCTCGGCGGAGATCGCGGTCATGGGGCCCGAGGCGGCGATCAACGCGGTCTATTTCAATAAGTTGCAGGCCGTCGAAGACCCGGTTGAACGGGAGCGCTTAGTTGCTCGTCTGCGGGAGGAATACCGGGCGGGATATGACATTTTCAAACTGGCGGGGCAGATGGTGGTGGATGAACTGATCCCACCCCGGGAGTTGCGGAACGAGCTGTTGCGGTATTTTGAAATCTACACCGACAAGAAAATTTCACTGCCTCCCCGAAAACACGCGACAATTCTTTGAGACCGACGTAGAAACCAACCGGGGCCGAAGACGGAAAGGGGGGATGAAAATGCTAACAGTAGGCGGGGTACTGCACGATGCGGCCACGGAGTGGCCGGAAAAGACCTTTTTATATTTCGGCGATGAAGCCATCTCCTACCGGGAGGTCGACGAGCGGTCCGACCGGGTGGCGGCCGGGCTGCTACAGGCTGGGCTTAAACCCGGGGACCGTTTGGCGCTGCTTGCTTGGAATCAACCGGAATGGTTGTACACGTTTTTTGGGGCAGCAAAGGCGGGGATCGGGGTGGTGGCCCTAAATGTGCGGTACCGGAAGGCGGAACTGGAGTATATGATCAACAACGCTGAAGCAAAGGCTTTTATCGGAATCGAGAGAACCCCTGATTTCGATTTTGTCGAATTCTTTGATCAGAACCGAGATCTCTTTCCCACCCTCCAACACTCTTGGTTCATTGGAGACGGAGCCGATGAAGAACATTCATTTCAGCGCCTGATTCGCACCATACCAGATCCCGAAATGCTGGGTGACGCAGAAAGGCGTGTTGGACCCGAAGATTTGGTAATTCTGATCTATACCTCTGGTACCACTGGCCGTCCCAAAGGGGCGATGATCACGCATCGTAGCATCCTCGCTTCTGCCCGAGCTGCAGTGGAGCATTTTAAAATTGAAAGAGATGATGTGTTTGCCGGACATCTGCCGATGAATCATGTTGGCGGAGTCACGTGCACGGTGATGGAGGCTTTATGGGCCCGGGCGGCGGTTGTTCTGGTTCCGAGTTTTAGACCCGATACCGTCTTGGAAGCGATTGAAAAGCGAAGGGTGACCGTACTTGGGGGCGTCCCGACGATGTTCACAATGATGTTTGCTTGGGAGGGATTTCCTTCCCGGGATGTATCGTCGGTGCGGCTAACTGTGGCGGGCGGATCCAATGTAGAGCCACAACTTGCTCGCGAATTGGCCCGGCGGTTTTCCGGATGTGAGGTTGCGAACCTGTACGGTCTCAGTGAGACCTCGGGGGCGTGTGTGCTGACCCGATTGGGAGATGGGGCGGAAAAGGTTGCAAAAAGCATCGGGGTGGCCATTGGGGATTTCCAGGCCCGGATCGTGGACGACGACGGCAATGAACTGCCCGAAGGCCAGGTCGGTGAATTGATGATCGGAGGGGCCTGTGTGGCCAAAGGATATTACGGGATGGAAGAGGAAACCCGCCAGGCGTTCCCGAGTCCGGGATGGGTGCGGACCGGTGACATGGCGTATGTCGATTCGGACGGGTACCTCTACGTCATGGGTCGCAAGAAAGAAATGTACGTTCAGGGCGGTTTTAATGTCTATCCGGTCGAGGTGGAAAATGTATTGACCTCTCACCCGGGCGTGTTGGTGGCAGCGGGGATTGGCGTACCGGATCCGGTGTTCGGTGAGGTGGGGCGGTATTACATTATACCAAAGCCGGGCATCGGTGTGGATGAGGAGGAATTGATAGGGTTTTGTCGGGAACGGCTGGCTGATTTTAAAGTACCCAAACAATTTGTCTTTGTAAGAGAGCTTCCCCTCACCCCGGCCGGAAAAGTTCACAAAGCCCTTCTCAAGGAGCAGTTCCTGAAAGAACACTCGGGAGGTGCGTGAGATGGACGCGGTATCGGTGGTCAATCGGGTGGCCCTGGGGGATATCCTGCGGCGGAGCGCCCGGCGGTTTCCGGACAAAGCGGCCCTGGTGGACGGGCAGACCCGGGTGACGTATCGGGAGTTGGACGAGAGGACCAACCAATTCGCCCATTATTTGTTGTCGTCCGGTCTGTCCCCCGGGGACCGGGTGGCGACGATTTGTCAGAATTCCCATCTCTTTGTGATGGCTTATTCGGGGATTCAAAAAGCGGGGATGGTGTGGGTGCCCATCAATCCCGGTCTCGGGCCGGAAGACCTTCGGTATATCCTGGAACACTCCGAAGCCCGGGTGGCGGTGGCAGATGATCTCATTCTTGCGGACCCCCGGCGGCGGGAGGCCATCGCCGGGAATGTGGAACGGCTGCTGGTGATTCCTTACGAGGGGTTGGACCCGGGCGGAGCGGGGATTTCCTTCGAGTCGACCCTGGACGGCCAGCCCGGCAAAGAACCGGACGTGGACATTGCGGACCGGGATCTGGCCCAGATCATGTACACCAGCGGCACCACCGGCCGGCCCAAAGGGGTCATGCATTCGCACCTGTCGGTGTTCGTGGCGACATTGAGCAATCTCGTAGAAATGGACGTGCGCCGGGACGATGTCGCCACGGCGATGATGCCGCTCTTCCACTGTGCCCAGCACGTCATGACCACAGGCTTTTTGCACATCGGCACCACCAACGTGATCATCCGGCGTTTCGATCCGGTGGGGTTTATGGAGGCGGTGCAGCGAGAGAGAATCACCTGGGTGTTTGCCCTGCCCATGATGTACCGGGCCTTGCTCGATCACCCGGAGCGCAAACGGTTCGACTTGTCTTCTCTACGATACTGTCTGTATGCCATGGCGCCGATGGATGAGCGGACTCTCCGCCGGGCCATCGGAGAGTTGTGCCCGAATTTCGCCCTTGGAACGGGACAGACCGAGATCTACCCCGGCACGATGATTTTCGCGCCGGAAGAACAGCTCCGCCGGTTCGGCCCGTACTGGGGAGCGTCCACCATCATCAACGATACGGCGGTGATGGACGACGAGGGCCGAATTCTCGGGCCCGGACAGGTGGGGGAGGTGGTCCACCGCGGACCGAACGTGATGATGGGCTACTATAAGCAACCCGATGCCACGGAGGAAAGTCGAAAGTTCGGATGGCATCACACCGGGGATCTCGGCATGTGGGATCCCGACGGCCAGCTCATTTTTGTCGACCGCAAGAAAGACATGGTGAAAACCGGCGGGGAAAATGTACCGTCGATCAAGGTGGAGGCCGTTCTTTTGGCGCACCCCGGGGTGGCCAACGCCGCGGTGGTGGGTTTGCCCCACCCGAAATGGGCCGAGGCGGTAACAGCTTTTGTGGTGCGAAAGCCGGGGTCGCAGGTGACGGAAGAGGCACTCCTCGCCCACTGCCGGGAACATCTCGGTGGCTTCGAGGTGCCAAAAGTGATTCGCCTTGTGGACCAATTGCCGCTGACCACCACCGGTAAAGTGCAGAAGCACGTGCTGCGGGAACAGTATCGGGACCTGTACGCCGAAGGCCCGTCTCACGGGCAGGGGTGAGAACATCCTCATGAGAACTGGGCCATATGCCGGGTGCTGGTTGTGCGGTGGCACACCCGGGTGATGGGGGTGAAAGACTGTGGCGTCAATGGGAATCGGCCGATGGTTGACCCGGCGGGAGGAACTCAGCGGTGAAAAAGTGGCCATCGTGTGCGGGGATCACAGATGGAGCTGAAGAACATCCTGCGCCGGGGATGAGGTCACCCCGCCGCAGGGCAACGAGGAGAAGGAGATGGACAGGATGCCGTATCCGCCCTATTTTGCAGAAGAACACGACCGGCTGCGGGAATCGGTGCGCCGATTTGTCGAAAAAGAAGTAAAACCTTATGTGGACCAATGGGAGGAGCAGGGGGAGTTCCCGAAGTCGATCCTGCGCCGCATGGGGGAACTCGGATTCCTGGGCCTGCGGTACCCCGAAGAGGTGGGCGGGCAAGGGGGAGATTATTTTTCCAGTATCGTCATGGCCGAAGAGTTGGCCCGGTGCGGAGCGGGAGGATTCCCCATGGCTGTCGCCGTCCAGACGGAGATGGCGACGCCGCCGATCCTGCAGTTTGGAACCCCGGAGCAGAAAAAACAGTTTCTGGAGCCCGCCCTGCGGGGGGAGAAGCTGGCCTGCCTCGGCATCACCGAACCCGACCACGGTTCGGACGTGGCGGGGATCGAGACCCGGGCCCGCCGGGAGGGGGACGGTTGGGTGATCCGGGGGCGCAAACTGTTTATCACCAATGGCCCCCGGGCGGATTTTATCACATTAGTGGCCAGGACCTCGGATGAGCCGGGGTATCGTGGGATAAGTCTCTTTTTGGTGGAGATGGACCGGCCCGGGGTCTCGGTGGGTCGAAAGCTCGATAAAGTCGGCATGCGCTCCTCGGACACGGCGGAGTTGGTGTTCGATGATGTCTGGGTGCCGGCGGACCGTTTGCTGGGGGAGGAAGGAAAAGGTTTTTACCAGATCATGTGGGAGTTGCAGGGAGAGCGGATGATCGCCGCGGCCGGGGCCGTGGCCACCGCCCAGTACGCGTATGAGCTGGCGCTGGCCTATGCGAAGGAACGTAGGCAATTCGGCCGGCCCATTGCCGGGTTCCAGGTGGTGTCGCACCTTCTGGTGGAGATGGCGGTGGAGATCGAGGCCTGCCGGCAGTTGACCTATTCTGTTGCCTGGCGGTTTGCCCGGGGCGAGGTCCCGAGCAAGGAGATCTCCATGGCCAAACTGGCGGCCAGTCAGACAGCCTTTTGGGTGGTGGACCGGGCCCTGCAGATTTTCGGGGGCAATGGCTATATGGCCGAGTATCCCATCGAGCGCCTGTGGCGGGACGTGAGGCTGAATCGCATCGGGGCCGGAACGGACGAGATCATGAAAGAGATCATCAGCAAGGAAATGGGTCTGTGACGGCTGAACCGGAGGGATGGGAGATGGAGCACTGGCTGTTCACCAAGGAGCACGAGCAGTTCCGGCCGGCGGTCCGACGCTGGGTGGAAAAGGAAATCGCCCCCCGGGTGGAGGAGTGGGAGCGGGAGGGCCGGGTTCCCCGGGAGATGTACCGCCGGGCCGGGGAACTGGGGTATCTCGGGCTGAAGTTTCCGGAAGCCTACGGCGGCAGTGACGACCTGTTGGCCGACGCCATCTTCGTGGAGGAGATCGCCCGCTGCGGGTCCGGGGGCGTGGCGGCGGCTTTGACGGCGACGACGGGGATCGGGGCGACGCCCATTTGGCGGTTTGGAAATGAGGAACAGAAGCGCCGTTATCTGGTCCCGGCGATTCGGGGGGAGAAAATCGCCGCCTTGGGGATCACGGAACCCGAGGCGGGGTCGGATGTGGCCTCGATGCGCACCGTGGCCCGGCGGGAGGGGGATCACTATGTTTTGACCGGCAGCAAAATGTTCATCACCGGCGGGGCGTCGGCCGATTATGTGTGCGTGGCGGCAAAAACGGATCCCTCGGCGGGGCATCGGGGCGTGAGTATGTTCATCGTCGAGGCGGGGACGCCCGGATTTTCCGTCGGGCGGACGCTGAAAAAACTCGGCTGGCGGGCGTCAGACACGGCGGAGTTGGTCCTGGATGGGGTGCAGGTGCCCGCGGAGAACCTCATCGGTGAAGAAAACCAAGGATTTCGCTACATTATGATCAATTTTCAATGGGAGCGGATCATGTTGGCCCTATCCAGCGTGGCGGCGGCGGAAAAAGCCCTGGAGGACGCCCTGCGCTACAGCCGCGAGCGTACCCAGTTCGGCAGGCCCATCGGCACGTTTCAGGCGCTGCGGCACAAAATGGTGGACATGGCGGTGGATATTGAAAAGGCCAGGAGCCTGACCTATCGGGCGCTTTATCTGTGCGCCCGGGGAGAGGATGTGACGGTGGCGGCCAGCATGGCCAAGGCCTACGCCGGGGAGATGGTCAACCGGGTGACGGACGCCGCCTTGCAGATCCACGGGGGCAACGGCTACATGATGGAATATCCCGCCCAGCGCTACTGGCGGGATGCGAGGATCATGTCCATCGGCGGGGGGACCACCCAGATTATGTATGAGATTTTGACCAAACGGCTGGGAATTGTGTGATCCCGGGCCTCCGTTCGTCGCTCTCCCCCGGGACGCTGGCCAGCCAGGGCCTCCAGGCCTCGGGAAAGGGGGCCGAAACTTCTGCCAGCCGGCCGTCCGAAGGGTGCGGAAAGACGATTCGGCGGGCGAAGAGCATCAGGGAAAGCCCGGGGTGGCGGCTGCGGTACCAGCGGTCGCCGAGAACCGGGTGGCCGAGGGCCGACAGGTGGACCCGGATTTGATGGGTGCGCCCGGTTTCGAGCTCCATCTCCACAAAGGTTACCCCCCGGGGGCTGTTCGGGGGAGAGGACTCGGGACCGGGCGACGTGGATCTGGACCCCATGGTTGGCCGGCCATCGGGGATGAAAACGGTTCTCAGGATCCGGGTCGCCGCGGGTTTTGCAGCTTGGGGGTTCCCGCCGGCCGATTCGGTTTGCCTGTTGGGTTCCTGACTCAAAGTTCCCCCGGCGCCAAGGCCTGAGCCAGGACCGGGCTCCTGGGCGGGGTCCCGGATGGATACGGGCACCGCTCGCGATCCGGCCTGGGGGGAAAGGTATCTTGACGCCGCCAAGAAACGTCCCGGCCGGCGGGGGTCCGGGGCGAGGGGGAGGTCGATGTACTCCGGCAGGTCCCGGGCGTCTCCTTCTACTAAAGCCGCATAGGTTCGATGAATGCGCCCCTCCCGCAGGGCCGCGTCCAGCCGGGCATGGACATGGGCGCTTTTGGCCACGAGAAGCACGCCGGCGGTGTCGCGGTCCAGTCGGTGCACCAAATGGGGGACCCAAGGAGGGCTGGCCTCCGCCCCCCATCGGCGAAGGAGGTCCGCCAAGGTAAGGGCGGGAACGCGACCCGCAAGGCCCGGTTTGTCCGGGAGGTGAACGGCGATTCCTCCCGGTTTGTTCACGACCAGAAGCCACTCGTCTTCGTACAGGATCGGGACGGGGGGTGCCCCCGCCGAGAGCTGTGGTGTCCCAGTCGAGACTTGATGCGTCCCTGCTGAGACCTGGTTCCCGCCCGCGGGGGCGCCGGATGCCTTCGTGTGGATGCCGGACACCCCGGAAGGGCCGGGCGAGCCGCCCGGGACCCGGCGGACCGCCTCGCGCAAATCCACCTCCACCCGGTCCCCGGGCTTCATGGGCTTGGCGAGAAAACTCGGGCGTCCGTTGACCCGAATTTTGCGTTCCCGGGCCAACCGGCGGATCCGGCGGCCGGACAGCCCCGCCCGGCGCAAAACTTCTTCTAAAGTGTGGCCGCGGTCTTCAGGACCCGCGGTGTACCGGAATATGTTCGGGTGATCATTCCCGAGCATTGTGTGGCGGCAGCGATTCCCGCGGTAAAAACCGAAGAAGACCGGTCCGAGCTGCGGGTCGCGTGCCGCTTCCCTCCTTTGTGTTCGCACCTTTGACGTGGCGCCTCTGCGGGAAACCGGGTGGACGGGCGAATTCGTCTCCCGGCGCGGGCGTTTCTCCCCATGCACATAGGGTTTTCCCCAAAAAGAAGGAAACGACGGCGGCGATGAGCGACATCCAAAACGATGCGGTAAAAGTCCAGTCTAGCCCGTGTAAAAAAGCTTCGCCGACGAGGGTCGGGAAAAATGCGGACCGATGAGCGCCTGAACGCGTTCCCGGGCAAGTGCCGCAAAATCTCCGTTTGCTGCAAAAGATTCTGTAACGGATTATATACACGCCGGCGGCGCCAGGGCAACCCGGTGGCTGCCCTGCGGTTGCGTCCGATGTTTGTCTCGGACACTGGCGAGAGATAGGTCCTGGAGTGCCATTGCGGCCCTATGGAGCTCGACATATAATAAACGAGACGATGACGAGTTTGCGCGCCACCGCGCCGACGCGAAGGAGAGGATTTTGAGGATGCTGCGTTTTTTGACGGCGGGGGAATCCCACGGGCCGGAGCTCACGGCGATTGTTGAAGGGTTACCCAGCCGGCTGCCGATCCGGTCGGCGCTGATTGACGAACAATTGCGAAGACGTCAGCAAGGGCATGGCCGGGGGGGACGGATGCGCATTGAAAGCGACCGGGTGGAGATCACCAGTGGTCTGCGCTTCGGCCTGACCCTCGGCACGCCGCTGACGATGCGGATCCGAAACCGAGATTGGGAGAATTGGAAAACGAAAATGGCGGTGGAAGGGGATCCGCCCCCAGAGGCGAAACCCGTCACCAAACCCCGGCCCGGCCACGCGGATTTGGCCGGGGTGCTCAAATACAACCACGATGACGTGCGCAATGTGCTGGAGCGCTCCAGTGCCCGCAATACCGCAACGTTGGTGGCGGTGGGATCGGTGGCCCGGCAATTGCTCGCGCCTTTTGGCATCCAGATTTTTAGCCATGTGGTGGAGATCGGCGGGGTGGAAGCCAAAAAGTTTCCGAAAACCCTGGAGCAGATTCCCGATGCGGCGGAGTCGTCCACAGTGCGGTGTGCCGACCCCGAGGCTGCGGAGAAGATGGTGGAGGCCATCGACCAAGCCCGGCGGGAGGGCAACACCCTGGGTGGCGTGTTTGAGGTGGTGGCTTTGGGAGTGCCCCCGGGGCTGGGGAGTTACGCCCACCCGGATCGGCGGTTGGACGGCCGTCTGGCTGGTGCACTGATGAGCATTCAGGCGATCAAAGGCGTCGAAGTGGGATTGGGATTTACGGCGGCCCGGCTGCCGGGGTCCGAGGTGCACGATGAGATCGGGTACGATCCGGAGAAGGGGTATACCCGGGACACCAACCACGCGGGGGGGATTGAGGGCGGGGTCAGCAATGGCCAACCCGTGGTGGTCCGGGCGGCGATGAAGCCGATCCCGACTTTGTACAAGCCTCTGCGGAGTGTGGATATTCACAGTAAAGAGTCGTTTCAAGCCAGTGTGGAGCGCTCGGACACCTGTGCCGTGCCGGCGGCTGCGGTGGTGGGCGAGGCGATGGTCGCCTGGGTGCTGGCCTTGTGCTTTCGGGAGAAGTTCTCCGGGGACTCTTTTGAAGAGGTCGAAGCCCAGTACCGCGCGTACATGGAGATGGTGAGTCGCAGATGAGCCTTTGGGATGAGGTATGGGACGTGGTGTGGGTTGAGCTCGGGGACCGGCGGTACCCCATCGTGGTTGCGGACGGTGCCCTTGACCAGGCGGGAAAATGGATGCGCGAGGTGGGGTTATCCCCGGGGTCGGTTCATCTCATTGTGACCGATGAAACGGTGGACCGGGCGGGATACGCCCGGCGGGTGGCCGCGGCTTTGACCGCCGAGGGGGTTCGGGTGGAGACGGCGGTCGTCCCCGCCGGGGAGCCGACAAAATCCTTGGAATGGGCATCCCGGTTGTGGGAGGCGGCCCTGGCGGCGGGATTGGACCGGCGGTCGGCCATCTGGGCCGTGGGAGGCGGGATGGTCGGGGATCTGGCGGGGTTTGTGGCTGCAACCTACATGCGGGGGATCGCCTTTGTCCAGGTGCCCACCACGTGGCTCGCCCACGATGCCGCGGTGGGGGGGAAAGTGGCGATCAATCTCCCCGAGGCGAAAAATGTGGTGGGTGCTTTTCACCAGCCCCGGCTGGTGCTTTACGATCCCACGGCCCTGGACAGTCTTTCCGCTCGGGATGTGGCCTCGGGATTGGCGGAAGTGGTGAAACACGCCTGCATCCGAGATGCCGAATTGTTTCATGAGCTGGCGGAGCGGGGGAAAGAGTTACTGCACCTTGCGGGTTCGGACCGTGGACGGCTCTTGGCCCGGTCTTGTGCGATTAAAGCCCGGGTGGTGGAAGAAGACGAGAAGGAGAGCGGCGTCCGGGCTCATTTGAATTTTGGCCACACGCTGGGGCACTCCCTGGAGACATTGGGAGATTACCGCCGTTATCGCCACGGTGAAGCGGTGGCGGTAGGCATGGTGTTTGCCGCCCTCCTGTCTGAGGAGTGGCTGGGAGCCCCACCCGGGACCGCCGAAAGGATTGCCTGTTTATTGGAAGAAATCGGCCTGCCCGTGAGGATCCCCGCTGAATTTACCGATGATGATCTGATCGGCCCCATGTACAAGGACAAGAAGATGATCGGGGGGCACTTGACTTTCGTCTTGCTAGAAACCATGGGCCGGGCCCGGGCCGTGACCCGGATTCCGGAAGAGGCGGTGCGGAAGGTGCTGGACCGGCATCGGCGGCAGTTTCCCCCTCGGGGGTGAACCGGGATTTTTCCCGGGGTTGACGCGGTTTCCCGGGCGTAGTAGAATGCAACCAAGTTCAGGAGGTTCGTGAGATTCGAGCCGTCTGTGAGCCGAGGGAGAGCAGCAGAGATAAGTGAAGGAGAGTGGAGACGAGATGAGGGATGTGCTCGAACAGTTGATCCGCGGGGAGGACTTGTCCGAAGCCGAGGCCCAAGCGGCCATGGAACAGGTCATGAGCGGAAAGGCGACCAACGCCCAGGTCGGGGCGTTTCTTACTGCCCTGAGGATCAAAGGAGAACGGGTGGAAGAGATAGCAGGTTTTGCCAAAGCCATGCGAAAGTTTGCCCATCCCCTTCCCGTGGATGGGGATAAGGTCATTGACACCTGCGGTACCGGCGGCGACGGAGCCCGGACTTTCAACGTATCGACGGCGGCGGCGTTGGTGGCTGCGGCAGCCGGGGCCAAAGTGGCCAAGCACGGCAACCGGAGCGTGTCCAGCCGAAGCGGGAGTGCGGACGTCTTGGCGGCTTTGGGGGTGGAGGTGGACCTCTCCCCGGAGGAAGCGGCCCAGTGTCTGGAGGAAGTGGGGTTGTGTTTTCTTTTCGCGCCCAGTTATCACGGGGCGATGCGCCACGCCATGGCGCCGCGCAAGGAATTGGGTTTCCGGACGGTGTTTAACATTTTGGGTCCACTGACGAATCCCGCCGGGGCCCGGCGGCAGGTGATGGGAACTTTTGCACAGGATCTCGTGGAAAAAACGGCCAGGGTGCTGTTGCGGCTCGGTGCGAACCACGCTTGGGTGGTGCACGGGATGGAAGATCACCTGGATGAGCTGAGCGTCAGCGGGCCGAGCCTCGTGGCTGAAGTGAAGGACGGGACAGTGCGCACCTTTGTCCTGAATCCCGAAGACGCAGGATTGAACCGGTCGCCCCTCAGTGAAGTGGCGGGAGGCGACGCCCGGGAAAACGCAGCCATCATTCTGGACGTGCTGAGTGGAAAACGTGGTGGAGCCCGGGACATCGTTGTTTTGAACGCGGCGGCCGGCCTTCACGTGGCGGGGATTGCCCCGACCCTGAAAGCGGGAGTGACTCTAGCCCAGCGGATGTTGGACGAAGGCCGGGCGAAGGAAACGCTCGATCGGCTGGTGGAAGTCACGAAAGCTTTGGCCGGGCGGCGGGACGAGAGCGCCCCAGCGGTGAAAGGTGGGGTGGCGGGGTGACCATCCTCGAGCGGATTGTCGAGGAAAAGAAACAGGAGGTCCCTGCCCTGGAGGCAAACGCGGCGGCCTGGGAACCCCGTTTGGCGGCCGCGCCGCCGGTGAGGGATTTTCGCGCCGCACTGGAGCAAGGGGCGATGCGCCGGGTGGCGGGGGCCGGAGTCGGGCTGATTGCCGAGGTCAAGAAAGCCTCGCCTTCCAAAGGGGTGATCCGCCAGGATTTCGATCCCCTCGCCATCGCGGAGGATTATGTGCGCGGAGGGGCGGACTGTATGTCCGTCCTCACTGACCGGACCTTTTTCCAGGGCGACCCGGGGTATTTGGAACAGATCCGCAAACATGCGGATGTGCCCCTCCTGAGAAAAGATTTTATTATCGATGAGCGACAGGTCTGGGAGGCTCGTTGCCTCGGTGCTGATGCTGTTCTCTTGATCACCGCGATTCTCTCGAATGATCAGTTGGAACGGTTGATTGCCGAGGTCCGTCGGTGGGGCATGACGCCTTTGGTGGAGGTGCATTCCGAGGAAGAGATGGATCGGGCAGCTGGTGCGGGGGCCGATGTGATCGGGGTGAACAACCGGGATTTGCGGACCTTTCAGGTCGATCTCGGCGTGACGGAACGGTTGGTGCCCCGGGCACCGAAAGGGGCCTTCGTTATAAGTGAGAGCGGGATTTCGGCGCCCGAGGACGTGCGCCGGGTTCGAGAAGCCGGGGCCCGGGCGATTCTCGTGGGCGAGAGTTTGATGCGCCGGCATGATGTCATCGAAGGGATTGAGTTCCTGGTGGGTTCCCGGTGACGACAGTCAAGGCCTGCGGATTTACCCGGGCAGAGGATGTGGCGGCGGCGGAACGGCTGGGCGTAGATTGGATCGGCTTGGTGTTCGCGCCGAGCAAGCGACGGGTCGAGGTAGAACAGGCAGCCCGTTTGCGGGCTGGCACCCGTCTTCGGTGCATGGGGGTGTTCGTCGACGCCGGGATTGAAAAGGTGAGGGAGACGGCCCGGCGGGTGGGTCTTGACGGGGTGCAGTTGCACGGGGTGGAATCCCCTGAGGATTGCCGGCGGTTGCGGGATGAGGGATTGTTTGTGGTCAAGGCTTTCTCGGCTCTGCTGGAGAGACCCGGGGCGGCAGCGGCGTACAAGGGCGCCGTCGATGCCGTGCTCGTCGACGCCGGGGTTCCGGGGGAGCGGGGAGGGCGGGGGCAAACCTTTCGGTGGCAAGACATTCCCGAATGGCGCAAGGGTGCCGAAGGGTTTTTTTTATGGATCGCGGGGGGGTTACGCCCGGAGAATGTTCAGGAATTGCTTCGGGGATACCGCCCGGATGGTGTGGATGTTTCCTCGGGGATCGAGACGGGGGTCCCCGGTGTCAAAGATGTGGCGAGAATGGAAGAGTTTGTTCGAAAGGTGAGGGAATGGGATGACGGAGCCCGGTGAGCGGGGACGGTTCGGCCGGTTTGGGGGGCAGTACGTCCCGGAAACGTTGATGTCCGCCCTGGAGGCGCTGGAAAAAGATTATCTCAAGTGGAAGGATGACGAACAGTTTCGCAACGACCTGCACCGGTTCTTGACCGATTATGCCGGACGGCCGACGCCGCTGTATTTTGCGGAGCGGTTAACCAATCATGTTGGAGGGGCGCAGATTTGGCTGAAGCGGGAAGACTTGACCCACACCGGCGCCCACAAGATCAACAATACCATCGGTCAAGGACTCTTGGCCCATTATACGGGAAAACGGCGGGTCATCGCCGAAACCGGGGCGGGTCAGCACGGGGTGGCCACGGCGACGGTGGCGGCCCGGCTCGGTTTGTCTTGTACCGTGTTCATGGGGGAAGAGGATATCCGGCGTCAGGCGTTGAATGTGTTTCGCATGCGCCTTTTAGGGGCGGAGGTGGTGTCGGTCTCGTCGGGGACTGGCACACTGAAAGACGCGATGAACGAGGCGATCCGGCACTGGGTGGAGCATGTGGAGGACAGCTTTTACGTGCTCGGCACCGTGGGCGGGCCCCATCCGTATCCGGTGATGGTGCGGAATTTCCAGCGGGTCATCGGGGACGAAACCAAGGCCCAGATCCTGGAGAAGGTCGGGCGCCTGCCTGACGCCATCGTCGCCTGCGTCGGAGGCGGTAGCAACGCCATGGGGATTTTCTATCCGTTTCTCGAAGACGAGGGTGTGCGTTTGTTCGGCGTCGAGGCGGCGGGCAAGGGGTTGTCCACCGGTCTTCACGCGGCGGCTTTGGAGGGGGGGGAGCCCGGGATTCTGCACGGGTGCTTCACGTACCTCTTGCAGGATCGCTACGGTCAGGTTAAACCGGCCCATTCCATCTCGGCGGGTCTAGATTATCCCGGCGTGGGTCCTGAGCATGCCTACCTCTATGAAACCGGCCGGGTGAAGTACGTGGGCGTGACAGACGATCAGGCCCTGGATGCCTTTCACCGATTGGCGGAGTTGGAGGGGATTCTGCCTGCCCTGGAGAGCGCCCACGCCGTGGCTTATACGCTGGAATTGGCCAGAAAGATGGATCCGGATCAGGTGGTTGTGATCAGCCTGTCCGGGCGCGGGGATAAAGATGTGGAAACCCTCATGCGGCAACAGTCCGGCCTTGGAGGTGATTCGGAATGAGCACCTCCTTGCAGGTTGCCTTGGAGAGACGACGGCGCGGAGGGGAAACCGGGTTCATTCCCTTTATCACCGCCGGGGACCCCACGATGGAGGTCACCGTGGAGGCGGTGCGGAGATTGGTCCGGGCCGGGGCGGACGCTGTGGAGATCGGGATGCCTTATTCCGATCCCCTGGCCGACGGTCCCACCATTCAGGCGGCTTCCGAGCGGGCTTTGCGCGGCGGGTTTCAGATGCCCGATTTGTTTCGGCTGGGACCGATCCTTCGGGAGGCGGCGGGGGAGGTGCCTTTGGTGGCTTTTACCTATGCAAACCCCGTCTACCGCTGGGGATGGCAGACGTTCGCGGAGGACCTGGCGAAGGCGGGATATGCCGGGGTGATCGTGCCGGATCTGCCCATGGAAGAGGCGACTCCTTTACGGGAGGCCGCCGACCGGGCGGGGGTGGCACTGGTGCCGCTTGTCGCACCTACCAGCCAAGGGCGAATCGAACGGATTTGCAGAACGGCCAGGGGATTCGTATATGCCGTGTCCTCAACGGGGGTCACGGGTGTCCGCAAACGGATGCCCGAGCACCTTTCCAGGTTCATTGACGAAATCCGGCGGTGCACCGATTTGCCGATCGGTGTGGGATTCGGGATCGGAACCCCGGAGGCGGCGGCTGCGGTGGCCGAGACGGCCGACGCGGTAATTGTGGGAAGCGCCTTGGTGCGCATCCTGGCCGCCATCACCGAAGAAGGAAGAGATGCCGGCGACGTGCTGGACGATCTGGAGACTTTTGCCCGAACATTGGTCGCTCCCTTGCGAAGGGCCGAGAAATGAGGGGATTGAAACGGTGACGGAAAAGGGGCCGGCGCTTCATCGAATTGCCGTGGTGGGATGTGGTTTGATCGGGGGCTCCCTGGCGTTGGCTTGGCAGCGAGCCGGGGTGGCTCGGGAGATTGTCGGGGTGGACGTATCGGCCGAGCACCTGGACATCGCCTTGGAGATCGGGGCGATCGATCGGGCGCTGACCCTTCGGTCTGCCATGCAAGAGGCCGACCTGGTGGTGTTGGCGACTCCGGTCAAGGAATCGATGGCCCTACTGCGGGAGATCGCCGCCTTTCGTCCGGCTGCGGGGACGCTCATCACCGATGTGGGGAGCACAAAGCGGGCGATCTGCCAAGAAGCGACCCGGGTGTTGCCAGAAGGCGTATCGTTCATCGGGGGGCATCCCATGGCGGGTTCCGAGAAATCGGGGATCCGGGCGGCGTCGCCCCGGCTGTACGAGAATGCCGTTTACGTACTCACTCCGAACCCGGGGGAAAAACCGGAGATGATTCAGCGACTTCGGGATCTGGTCCAGGCAGCGGGAGCCCAGGTCTTGATCCTCGATCCCGAACACCACGACAGTTTGGTGGCGGCGGTGAGTCACCTCCCCCACGTCGTGGCGGCGCAATTGGTCCATCAAGTAGCCGAGTTGGGAGAAGACGATCCCCTATATGCCGTTCTGGCGGCCGGGGGCTTCCGGGACGTCACGCGGATTGCGTCTGGACATCCGGTGATGTGGCGAGATATCCTATTGACAAACGGGGATCGTCTTAGACCGCTGTTTGAGCGGTGGAAGGATCAGATTGAGGAGCTTCTCGGATGGATCAACCGCCGGGACGGCGAGGCCTTAGAGACATTTTTCCGCCAGGCCGCCCAGTGGCGAGATGCCCTTCCCGTGCGGGGGCGGGGGGCGATTCGGCCGGCTTTTCAATGTACGGTGGACGTGCCCGACCAGCCGGGGATCATCGGCACTGTGGCCACCCTGCTTGGTGAGGCGGGGATTAACCTTCGAAACATTGCCATCCTCGAGAGCCGGGAAGACGAGGACGGCCAACTCAGTTTGACCTTCGATACCGAGGCCGGCCGGGACCAGGCGGCTCGGCTACTCGCAGAGCATGGATTCAAAGTCGATCCGCGCATGTGAGAGAGCACAGCCATGAGAGGTTCCTCCCCCGGCGGGGCGGCGGGACCGGCACGGGGGGTGGCTTAGATGAAATTGATCGTTGAAACGGCCGGGGCGCTGAAGGGACAAGTCCGGGTGCCGGGGGACAAGTCGATTTCTCACCGGGCGGTGATGTTTACCTCTCTGGCCGATGGGGTGTCCCGGGTGGAGGGATTTTTGTTCGGCGCGGACTGTTTAAGTACGGTGGCTTGCATGCGTGCTCTCGGCGTCCCTGTGGATATAGAGGATGGGACTGTGATTGTGCACGGGGTGGGCATGCATGGACTCCAGGAGCCCGACGATGTCCTCGATGTGGGCAACTCGGGCACCACCATTCGGCTTTTGCTGGGCTTATTGTCTGGACAGACATTTCATAGTTGCCTGACCGGTGATGCGTCGATCCGCAGGAGGCCCATGGGCCGGGTGGCCAGGCCATTGCTCAGTATGGGTGCCCGGATCGACGGCCGCCGGGACGGGGATCTGGCTCCCCTGTCGGTGCGAGGAGCAGATCTGCATTCGATTAAATATCAAATGCCCGTCGCCAGTGCCCAAGTGAAATCGGCCATTCTCCTCGCCGGGCTGTTTGCCTCCGGGGTGACCGGCGTACGAGAGCCCTCACCATCCCGGGACCATACCGAACGCATGCTCAAGGCCCTCGGGGCGCCGATTTCCAAAAGGAGCGGCTACACCGAGATCGGTCGGCCGGCGCGGTTGAAGGCGATGGACATGCGGGTCCCGGGGGACCTATCATCCGCAGCTTTTCTCTTGGTGGCGACACTGATCGTTCCAGGGAGCGAGTTGATCCTGGAAGACGTCGGTGTGAACCCGACCCGCACGGGCATTCTCGACGTCCTTGGCGCCATGGGTGCCCAGTTTGACATCGAGGAAGGGGAACCCCAGGCCGGTGAACCCACCGCCCGCCTCGCCGCCAGGTCCGGGCCCCTGGTCGGCACGACGGTCGGCGGTTCTTTGATCCCGCGGCTGATTGATGAGATTCCCATTCTCGCCGTGGCGGCGGCCGCGGCCGAGGGAACCACGGAGATTCGGGATGCTCGGGAACTACGGGTCAAAGAGACGGACCGCATTCGCACCGTGGCTGAAGAACTTCGCAAATTCGGCGTTCAGGTGGCGGAATTGGAAGACGGCCTCATTATTGAGGGGGGGCGGGCGCTGAAGGGCGCCCACTGCCGCAGTCACGGCGATCACCGAATCGCCATGGCGATGGCCGTGGCGGGCCTGGTGGCCGAAGGGGAGACGGTGGTGGAAGGGTGGGAGGCGGCGGACGTGTCCTTCCCCGGATTCGTTGATTTACTTCGGGAACTGGGAGCCCGGGTCCGGGTCGAGGAGTGAGCAGTGAAGAGGGGGACGGCTGGAAAGGGAGAGGTCAGGTGCCGCGTACCCCGGGGATCTAACCCCCGAGGTACGCTTTTTTCACCTCGTCGCTCTGGGCGAGTTCAGCGGCGGGTCCGCTGTGTTTAATCTGTCCGGTCTCCAGCACATACGCCCGGTTGGCGATGGAAAGGGCCATGTGGGCGTTTTGTTCCACGAGAAGAATGGTTGTGCCCGCTTGGTTGATTTCCTGGATGATGGAGAAAATCTCCTGGACCAGGATCGGTGCCAGCCCCATTGAAGGCTCGTCCAAGAGCAACAACCTCGGCCGGGCCATGAGCGCCCGACCGAGGGCCAGCATCTGTTGCTCGCCTCCGGAAAGAGTGCCCGCAGACTGGCGACGCCGCTCCTGAAGGCGGGGAAAGCGGCTGTAAACCATCTCCAGGTCCTTCTGAACCCCGTCTTTGTCCTTGCGCAGATACGCCCCCATCTCGAGATTCTCTTCCACCGTCATGGTGGCGAATACCCGTCGGCCTTCGGGCACTTGAGAAACGCCCATTCGGACGATTTCTTTCGCCGGCGTCTTGACCAGGGATCGGCCTTCAAAAAGCACCTCTCCGCTCCTGGGGGTGATGAGCCCGGAAATGGTGCGCAAAAGAGTCGTTTTGCCGGCGCCGTTCGCCCCGATCAAGGTGACGATCTCCCCCTGATCCACGGTGAGCGACACATTTTTCAAGGCGTGAATGACCCCGTAATACACGTTCAGATCCCGGATCATCAACATCACGAGGTCACCTCCCCGAGATAGGCTTCAATCACTTTGGGATTCGACCGGATTTCCTCGGGGCTGCCCTGGGCAATCACCATGCCGTGGTCGAGGACGTAGATCCGTTCGCAGATTCCCATCACCAAGGACATGTCGTGCTCGATCAAGAGGATCGTCAGGGAAAACCGTTCCCGGATAAAAGCGATGAGATCCATCAATTCCCGGGTTTCCTGGGGGTTCATCCCCGCTGCGGGCTCGTCCAGGAGCAAAAGCCTCGGTTCCGTGGCCAGGGCCCGGGCGATCTCCAGCCGCCTCTGCTCCCCGTACGGCAAGTTCCGGGCCAATTCGTCCTTTTTCTCTTCCAAATGAAACAAGCTCAGAAAGGCCAGCGCTTTCTCTTCGATCTCCTGCTCCCCGCGAAAATACGTGGGCAGGCGAAGAATGGAAGATATCACCCCGTGCCGCACGTGGTTGTGGTAGGCGATTTTGACGTTGTCCAAAACCGTCATGTCACTGAACAGGCGGATATTTTGGAAGGTCCGGGCGATCCCCGCCCGATTGATCCGCCAGGGCGCCCACCCGACAAGAGATGCACCGTCAAACAGGATCCGCCCTTCGCTGGGGGCATAGACCCCTGTCAACAGATTGAAGACCGTGGTTTTCCCCGCTCCATTGGGGCCGATCAGTCCCACCAATTCCCCGGTCTCCAGGTGCAGTGAAACCTCGGAAACCGCTCGCAACCCTCCGAATTCACACGTCACTTTGTCCAGCTCAAGGAGCGGCATGTTCGTCCCTCCTTCGTCCGAGCCCGATGGCGGAGAGTCGAAATTCCTTGGTTCCCATGAGCCCCTGGGGCCGGAAAATCATGATCAGGACGAGGATCAGGGAGTAAATGACCATTTGCCATTGAGGGTAGTCCTGTAAGAACGCGGTGATGAGCGTCAACACCACGGCGCCCAGGATCGATCCGGTGATACTCCCCAGGCCCCCGAGCACCACGATGACCAGGATGTTGAAGCTCTGTAAAAACCCATAAGACGTCGGTTTAATAAAGTAAAACGTGTGAGCGGACAATGCGCCGGCGACTCCGGCGAAAAGTGCGCCGATGGAGAACGCCAGCACTTTATAATACGTGACGTTGATCCCCATCATTTCGGCGGCGACTTCGTTTTCCCGCACAGCGATACAGGCCCGTCCATGTCTGGAATGGACAAAATTGGCGATGACGACCACGGTGATCAACGCGGCGAAGTACAGCCACGTAAAATTCGTTTCTTTGTGCACCGTCATTCCCGCAGCCCCGCCCACGTACTGCAAGTTGATCAGAATAACCTGGATGATCTGTCCGAACCCCAGGGTCGTGATCGCCAGGTAGTCGCCTTTCAGGCGAAGGGTTGGGATGCCGATGAGCAGCCCCGCCACTGCAGCGGCCAAGGCGGCGATGATGAGTGCCGGGAAAAAGGGCAGTTGCATCTTCGCCGTCAGGACCGCCGACACGTAAGCGCCCACGGCGGCAAACCCGGCATGTCCAATAGAGAATTGGCCGGTAAATCCGTTGATGAGATTCAGGCTGACCGCCAAGACCACGTTCAAACACATTTGATAGACGATCAGCGCCATATACGAGTCGATGATGCCGTTATCGATCAGAAGGCCGATGATTGCGTACAAGGCGAGGCCGACGCCGATCCACGCCCAAAACGACCATCGTCCCGCCAGAGCGCCTCGTTTTTTCTCCTGCATCGGCCTCACCTACACTTTCTCCCTGGCGTGTTTGCCGAAAAGACCTTCGGGCTTGATCAGCAGGATCAGGATCAGGAGGGCAAAGGCCACCGCGTCCCGCCACAGAGAAAAGCCCAGGGACTGAACCAGGGTCTCGATCATCCCTAACACCAGGCCACCCACCATCGCTCCGGGGATGATGCCGATCCCGCCCAGCACCGCGGCAATGAACGCTTTCAGTCCCGGCATGATGCCCATCAACGGATCAATGGCACTGTAGTAAGCCCCATAGATCACCCCGGCAGCCGCCGCCAGGGCTGAACCGATGGCGAAAGTAAAAGAGATCGTGCGGTCGACGTCGATCCCCATCAATTGGGCAGCTTCGGCATCGTAAGCGACGGCCCGCATCGCTTTGCCCATCTTCGTCCGGTGCACGATGTATTGAAGAATCACCATGAGCACCACGCTGAGAACGATGATGCCGATTTGCTGCACGCTGATCGTGACCCCGCCGACGTTGATCGAACGACTCGGCAACATGCTGGGATAACCCCTGGCCTGGGCGCCCACCGCGATGATCCCAGCATTTTCGAGAAACAGGGAAACCCCGATGGCGGTGATCAGCGCCGCAATTCTCGTCGATTTGCGGAGCGGCCGGTATGCAAACCGCTCGATCACCACGCCGAGGACGGCACAAGCGGCCATGGAGACGATGAGAGACCCCAAGAATCCAAGATGCAACACGGTATAGGAAAAATACGCCACAAAGGCCCCGACCATAAACACGTCACCATGGGCAAAATTGATCAGCTTGATAATCCCGTAGACCATGGTGTATCCCAGGGCGATGAGGGCGTAGATGCTACCCACCGATAAACCGTTGACAAGTTGTTGGATAAATGTGGTCATACTGCCCTCCCTCTTCACACGGCAAAGGGGGGATTGCCCCCCCTCGCGCGAGATCGATCATTCCGCCCACCGGCTGTGCCTTGGTCAGGTAGTGGGTTGAATCTTGGTCCGGAAAACTTGTTTGCCGTCTTTCATCTCAATGACCACCGCAGCCTTTACCGGATTGTGCTGGGCGTCGATGCTCATCGTGCCGGTCACGGCATCGAAATTCTTGGTCTGAGCCAGGGCGTCTTTAATCTTCACGGGATCGGTCGAACCCGCCCGTTTGATGGCGTCTGCCACAAGGCGCACAGTATCATAGCCCAGAGCCGCGAATCCGTCCGGCTTCCGATTATACTTAGCCTGGAATTTCTTTACGAAATCCTGGATCTTCTGGTCCGGATCATCGGAGGAGTAATGGTTGGTGAAAAATACGTTGTTGGTGTTTTTCGCGCCGGCGATCTGGACCAAGGTGTCGGAATCATACCCATCACCGCCCAGGATCGGCTGGTTCATGCCCAGCTCCCGGGCCTGTTTGATGATCTTGCCGACGTCTTGGTAATAGTTTGGAATATACAACAGATCTGGATTCATGCTCTTGATCCGGGTGAGGGTCGCCCGAAAATCAGAGTCGGTGGAGGTATACTGCTCGGAGTCGATCACCTTGCCGCCCTGCTTCTCGAACTCTTTCTTAAAGGCGTCCGCCAGACCTTTGGCATAATCGCTGTCTTGGGCCACATAGAGGACGGCTGTTTTCGCGTTCAGGTCTTTTCTCGCAAAATCAGCGCCCACCGTGCCTTGGAAAGGATCAATAAAGCAGGTGCGGAAGGCGTACTCGTTCACCTTGCCCGTATTCGGATCCACGGTGATCTTGGCCGCCGTTCCGGTCGGTGTGATGATCGGAATCTTGGCGTCGGTGGCGACGTTCAATTCCGCCATGGTGTTGCCCGTTGTGGCCGGGCCCAAGATTGCGACGACTTTTTGTTCGATTAATTTTTGCGCAATAGTGGTCGACTGGGTGGTGTCAGACTGGTTGTCCAACGCGATCAAGTTCAACTTTTTTCCGAGGACGCCGCCGGCCTGGTTGATTTCGTCTACGGCCAACTGCATGCCATCTTTGGCCGAGCTCCCGTAGGCTGAGACTTGGCCGGAAAGTTCGAGATTGGCGCCGAGATTGATGGTGCCACTTTCGGCACCCGTCGTGCCCGATCCCGAACCGCAGGCCGTCAGCAGCGCACTGCCCAACAGCAGCGCCGTGACCACTGACCATGGCTTTTTCATCATGAGACCCCCTTGAAGGAAATACTGACATATACCATTTCTAATCATACAGCACTAGGAGATGAAAGTGCAGGCATTGTAAGAGGCTGAAAGAATAAGAAAAAGGGCGAATTTAGACAAGGGGTAGGCCTTATGTCCCATATCGGTGGATCACGCCCATATTCGGCATTTTCGAATAACCCATAAGGGGATGGGCCATCCTAAGACGGGAACTGTGAGGGGGGATCAGGGTGCGGAGGGGTCCTTTGGTCGTTGGGACCGAACGCAGGGTGTGGTGTTACATGGATCACCCCCGGGCGAAAGAAGCTGTCCGCGCCCTCGCCATTTTCGCCGACCTGATCAAAAGTCCACTGCAGGTTCGGGAGTACCGGATCACCGAACTCAGCCTTTGGCACGCCTGCGCCTTGGGATGGGGGTCCCGGGAAGTGCTGGACACGCTTCGGGATTTAGCCATGGGGCCCATCCCCTATCCGGTGCAGGAGTGGATTGTACTCACCATGAATCGATGGGGAGGGCTCGTTCTCGAAAAATCCGGGCGCAGGTATCAATTGGTGGCTCGCCAACCCCTGTCCGAGGGCGTGCGCCAAGCCCTTCAGCAGTCCGGCCTCCTGGAGCGGGGCGGCCGCTGGATGGTGCCCGCGCGACAAAGGGGCGAAATCAAGCGGCAGCTTCTATCCCTGGGCTATCCCGTGCTGGACATGGCGGGTCACGCGCCGGGGGAACCCCTCGACATTGATCTGAAGGGGACCGTGATTCTTCGCCCCTATCAAGACGAGGCGGTGCAGGCCTTTTTTGACGAGGGTCGCCATGGGGGCAGTGGGGTCGTGGTCCTGCCCTGCGGGTCCGGGAAAACGATCGTGGGACTGGCGGTGATGGCCCGGTATCGCCAGCAGACCCTCGTTCTCACCTCCACCACCACCGCGGCTTATCAATGGAAGCGCGAGATCGAAGACAAATGTGAGATCGCCCCCGATTCGATCGGCGTTTACGCCGGGGATGAACGGGTGATCAAGCCTGTGACCATTTCCACTTACGCGATGATGACGTGGAAGAATCCCAGGGGGGCCATGCCGCATCTTCGGGAACTCGCCCGTCACCCCTGGGGGTTGGTGATTTATGATGAGGTGCATCTGGTTCCCGCCCCGATCTTTCGTTTTTCCGCCGGAATTCAAAACTGCCGGCGACTGGGGCTCACCGCTACCCTGGTGCGGGAAGACGGCCGGGAGGCCGACGTGTTCAGCCTGATTGGCCCGAAATGTTTTGACTTGCCGTGGCGCACCGTGGAAGAGGAGGGGTGGATCGCCAGGGCGGAGTGTTACGAATTGCGGGTCCCCCTGGACCCCGCGGCGGAGGAAGCGTACCGCCAGGCCGAATCCCGGGAACGGTGGCGAATTGCTGCGACAAACCCTCGAAAACTTGAGGTGGCCGCCGAGTTGGTGGCCCGGCACCGGGGTACGCCGGTGCTGGTGATCGGACATTATCTCGACCAGCTCCGGGAACTGGCCCATCGGCTCGGTGCGCCGGATATCACCGGGGATACACCCGAGCGGGTGCGCCGGGAGACTTATGACGCTTTTCGCCGGGGCGAAATCCCCGTCCTGTGTTTGTCCCGAGTGGCCAACACGGCGGTGGACCTCCCGGATGCCCGGGTGGCGGTGGAGTTGTCCGGGAATTTTGGCTCCCGGCAGGAAGAGGCCCAACGCCTCGGGCGCCTTCTTCGTCCGAAAAAAGACGGAGGGGAAGCGCGGTTGTACATGTTGGTGACCGAGGGCACCGAGGAGGTGGAAACGGCGGTTCGCCGGCAGCAGTTTTTGGCAGAGCAAGGGTATGAATATCGAATCTTCGCGGTGCGGGCAGGGGTGGAGCATGCGTTTGACGGAGTGTCTCAATGAATCGGATGTCCGGGCGTTACAGCGGATCGCGGCGCATTACGAAGAGGATTTTCATTCGAGTTCCAAAATGTCCCTGATCCAAGGGATTGTGGCCGGAATGGGTCGCCGGACAGAGATTTGCCGGCGGATTGAGGATTTTCCCCCGTTGATGAAAGACGTGGTGGTCGCCCTGGCCTGCGAGCGGGAGGTATGGAGTGCGGAGGACCTCCGGGCCCTAGTGGGCCGGGTATTCGGCCAAGGAGTGGAATGGCGGGAAGTGGCGGACCGAGTGATGGAGAGGGGTTGGATGTTTCCCCTGCGGTCGTCGCGTTCTCAAGTCTTGTACCATCTGCCGGATGAGGTGCGGGACGGGGTGAGGCAGTGGCTTCGGGAGAAGAGCCGAAAAGGAGCGGAGCATGTCCCGGAACCGCTGGTGTGGAAGGATGAAAGCTTGGCCATTGTTCGGGATACGGCAGTCTTTTTGGCCTATGTCGGCCGGCGGGAACCAGAGTTGACCGGGGAGGGCGTGCTGTACCGGAGACACCAACAACAGATCTTTCAGTTGATGGAGATTCGGGAGGAACCTCTCGCCCCGGTCACATGGCGCTTTGGATACGGGCGGCGGTTTTACGACTATCCCGACCGATTTGCAATGATTTATGATTTCTGCTACGCGAAGGGCTATGTGGAAGAAGGCCCGGAGCGCTTGGCCCTGGGAGCCCGGGCCCGGGAATGGCTGGCCCGGTCGGACGGGGAAAAATGGAAAGAAATGTTCTCTTTCTGGCGACACTTGTATCGCCGGGCGATTCCGGAGTTGCCTATGGCACTGATCTGGTTGTCCGAAGCTTGCGCCCAGGGGTGGGTCCGGGAGGATCGTCTCGATGCCCTTTTGGTTCCTTATGTACAGGGTTATTACTATGAGGATGCCGAGACTGTGAAACACCGGAGGATTTACGCCATGCTCGTTCACTTCGGACTTTTGCAGTGCGGGACCGGGGAAGACGGGAGGCGGGTGTATCGGAGAAGCGAGATGGCCGGGGGCCCCTGGACGGTCGGCGACGAGCCAAGGGTTTCGGAGGAAAGCCGGGGTATCGTCGTTCAGCCGCATTTTGAAATCCTCGTCGAGCCTCGCTGGGTGGCGCGCCTGGCCCTTGATCTAGGTACCTTTGCCGAGCCCGTGAGCGGAGAAGGGTTTCCGGTGTACCGTCTGACCCGCCGCAGTGTGCGGGGGGCGGTTGATCGCGGGTGGAGCGGGGCCGATATGGTGAACTGGTTGCGGCGGCACTGCCGCCACGAGGTTCCGGGCAACGTCGAAACACAAATTTTGCAATGGGCGAAAGGGCCGTCGTAGAAGGAAAATCGACGGCCTTCGTCGAATATAATGGTTCATACAAGGCGCGAATATTTGATCTTTTTGAGACAGGACGGCACGGGGTGTTAGGGGCAAGGTCCTCTGGGGATTCCGTGGGATTGGAGGGGATCGGCATGGGGGAAGTCATCCGGGTCTCCGATAAAAAACAGTTTCTTCAATGGTTTCTGCAACGCTATGAACTGCGAAGTCCAGAGGCGGGGCGGCTTCTTCGGTATTTGTCTAACCAGGAACACATTTTGCAGCGGGTTCATTTTGCGGACGACCTGAGAAACCTGCCGAAAACGTTGCTCATTTCCGCCACCTGCGTGGACACGGCCCCTTTTCGGTTTTGTAAGAATGGAAGGGTGACCACCAGTGTCGCCGATGCGTTCCGGGACATTCGGCAGTTTCCCAATGAAGACATTTACATCAGCCTGTTTTTCCGCAATCGCTCCGCCTGCGCGGAATACGCAGCGGTGTTGGAACGACAGATCCGACCGACCCAACGGCAGAGTGTGTTTTTTCTGGAACTTCAGTCTTATTGGATTCTTGATGCTATCCATCGGGAGGTCTTGTATCGGCACTGGATGGAGGCGGCTGATCGGGCTTTGGAGCTGGGTGATCGGGAACTGTTTGAAAAGGCGGCTCGGGAGTTGCGCCGCCTCGGAGACCCGGACGCGGTCATCAGATCAGTGGGGACGGAGGAGAACATTTGAGCGATTCACTGGGTTGAAGCGGACGTGATGCAACCGAGTGAAGCCTAAAGATCCACGGGAACCGAGAAGGGATGACCCCGCTGCCGGGACAACGTTTGGGCTCGACTTTTGTCGAGCTCTTTTTTTCTGTACACTGCGAGGAAGGAGCAAGGTTACTCAAGGAGGCGGAAGGGATGCTTTTAGGCGACATCGAGGTGGCGCGTTGGGAAGAGATGAAAACTCTCGTCGATACCCTGGCTGTGGGCGGGGCTCCCCTATGTACCGATCCCCGTGGGCAGGTGGGGCTTTATGCCCGGGTGGCGTCGGAGATTGTCATCGCGTTGGAACAACGTCTGTCCGGTCGCGTGCTCCGGCTCCCGGTCATGTTGCTCGAAGACGGTGTCCACGGCGGCGAGTTTTTGCGGCGGGCCCGAATGTGGAAACAGCGGCTCGGCTGCACGGGCCCCTTGGTGGCGGTGGGGGTGGAGATTCCGGGGTTTGAGGGGGTGAACGCCGAGGACGAGGGGGATCTGGTTCTCCTTTCCTTGACTGGAGAGCAGGTCCTGGCCCAGACGGCTGCTCCGGGGGGCCTCGACCACGCCGTGGGAATGTGGCAGGGCCGCTTGGCAGAGGCGGTGGTGCATAGATGGGGGCAGTTTCTGACATCCTGAAAACAGCAGATGCGCGCCAGGCGGATTGGCACAAAGTGTTCATATTCTTGTGGCGGCCTCCTGTTTCCCGTATTGAAACACGCCGTTTACAATGATAAGGGACGAGGGAGGAGTCGGGTGGATCCGGAGGGTGCGTTGACACCCAGATTACGGCGGCGGTAACATGGGAAAGGGAGATTGCACCATTTCTGTGGGTGTGCCGGAAAGCCTGCGCGTGCGGATCGAATCCTGAGGAGGTTCGAGAAGCATGCGGGATGAAGCTGTGCACTCGCACCGGGGCCGAGAGTGGACCCGGCGCCAGTTCCTGACCTATGCCCTGGGGGGGACGGGTGCGTTCATCGGGGCCTCGATTCTCGCTCCGCTGGTGACGTTTTCCCTCGATCCCTTGCGCAGAAGCACCGGTTCCCGATTCGTGGAGGTCGGTAGCATCGGGGAATTTAACCAGGATTTGCCGAAACAGATTCATTTTAAGGTAGCCCAGGCGGATGGCTGGATCCAGGGGGAGGCGACAATGACGGCCTGGGTGATCCTCAAAGGGCAAGAAGTTTTGGCCATGTCCCCGAGGTGCACCCACTTAGGGTGCCAAGTAAACGGGACGGTGGATGCCGCAGGCAATCCGGTCCCTTCCACCGACGGCCAGTGGTGGTTTCACTGCCCGTGTCACGGCGGCCGCTATACAAAATACGGGATCAACGATCCTACGACGCCGCCCCAGAGACCTCTCGACGTATATGAGGTTAAAGTGGACAATGGGAAGGTCTTGTTGGGACCTATCCATCAGAGGACGGTGTAATGCATGTTCGAAAAGCTGTATGACTGGATCGACGAGCGCCTAAACGTGACGCCGATTTGGCGGGACATCGCCGATTACGACGTACCGGCTCACGTCAATCCGGCGAACAAGATGTCAGCGTTCGTGTATTGCTTTGGCGGACTCACCTTTCTGATCATCGTAACCCAGATCCTGTCTGGAATGTTTCTGGCCATGTACTATGTGCCCGATATCGTCAACGCGTACAAGAGTGTCGATTACATAACCAACGACGTCCTCCTCGGCAATATTGTGCGCGGCATGCACTTCTGGGGCGCCAGCCTCGTGATTATCATGATGTTCCTGCACATGCTCCGGGTGTTCTTCACCGGATCCTACAAAGCGCCGCGGGAACTGAACTGGATCGTCGGCGTCCTGATTTTTCTCGTGGTGATGATGTTTGGGTTCACCGGTTATCTGCTTCCCTGGGACCAAAAGGCGTATTGGGCGACGGCGGTCGGTACCAACATCGCCTCTACTGTCCCGATTCTAGGGCCGTATATCCGGACGCTTTTGGTGGGGGGCGACACCCTCGGCGCGTTGACGTTGACGCGGTTCTTTGCGATTCACGTGTTTTTCCTCCCGGCGTTCTTGCTGATCCTGTTGGCGGCCCATTTTTACATGATCCGTAAACAGGGGATTTCCGGTCCGCTATAATGAGTGGCGCGGCGGGGGATTGCAAAGAAGGAGGTCTCAGATATGGCAGAGAATTATCGGGAACGCATCCCGGGAACCCCCAGATTTAAGCGCGACAAAGACATTCCCACGGGGACGGAGCCCTTTTTTCCGAACTTCCTCCTCAAGGAATGGATTGTCGGCGCCATGTTCATCGTTGCTTTCATCCTCTGGGTGGTGTTTAACCCGGTGGGGTTGGAGAAGGTGGCGAATCCCGAGGATACCTCGTATATCCCGGTTCCCGACTGGTATTTTCTATTTCTGTACCAACTATTAAAATATTTTCCCGGCAAATATGTGGTGATGGGTACGGTGGTGATCCCCGCCATTGCGACCATCGGCTTGTTGTTGCTACCTTGGCTGGACCGGAGAAAAACCCGCCGGCCGTTCCAGCGGCCCATCACCACAGCAACGATGGTGTTGACGGTATTTTTCATGATCTGGCTTACATACGTAGCTGAAGCGGAGCATCAAGCGGAGTTGGCGAAACAAGGACCCCAAGCCCAGACGCCGGGCAGCCAATCCGGCGGTACGGCGGGTCCCTTAGTCGATCCCAACGATCCCGGCGCCCAGATCTTCTCCCAGAGTTGCGCCAGCTGTCACGGAGCGAATCTCGAAGGAGCTGTAGGGCCGAAATTGCTGGGAATCGGCAATAAGATGAACGAGACCCAACTGGTGGATTACATCAATAACCCGAAACCGGTGGCGGGTTATCCACAGATCATGCCGCCAAAGGGTGGCTTGCAGTCGGACGATCAGGTCAAGCAGGTCGCAGCGTGGCTGGCGAAACAAAAGCAGAAGTAATGGCAGGTGCAGTCAGGAGGCTCGGTCGGCGCCGCCCAGGGCAAAAGGTATGAAGGTCCGGCGTCCGCCGGGCCTTTTTGTGTCAGCGGGTGAATCCTTCGCCGAGCACGTCGTGGACGTTGTTGACGACGACGAACGCTTCGGGGTCTACACTTTTCACAATCCGGTGCAATCGGATGACTTCATCTCGGTTGACCACCGTATAAATCATGGTTCGGTGGGTTCCAGTGAAGCCGCCGACTGAAGGGATCAGGGTGGTGCCGCGTTCGAGTTCCCGATGAATCCGCTTAGCGATCTCGTCACTGTGGTTTGAAATAATGGTGGCGGCCCGGGCGGCGGATACGCCTTCCAGGACGAAGTCCACGACCCTGGCGGAAACGAAAAGGGCGACGAGGGAGTACATCGCTGTTTGCCGACCAATGAGGGCGGCGATCATGGCGATGACCACCAGGTCGATGGAAAAAAGAACTTTCCCCATGCTGATTCCCCAAAAATGCTTGACAACCCGGGCAATAACATCGGCGCCCCCGGTGGTGGCACCGAAGCGAAAGACGATCCCCAGGCCGATCCCCGAGAGTACGCCTCCGTACAGGGCGGCGAGGAGCTTATCATCCACCGGGGTTTGAAGTCCTTTGGTGAGTTCTGAAAAAATCGAAACCGCGGCCACCCCCCAAAGGGTTTTGAGGACGAATTCCCGGCCGAACAACCTTCCCCCCAGCCACAGCAGTGGGCCGTTGAGGAGAAAAAACGTCACCCCCACCGGGATGTGAAAGAGGTACCAGCCGATCACGGCCAAACCGACGAACCCGCCTTCGGAAAGGTGGTTGGCGATGAGAAAGTTATTGAGTCCGATGGAGAAGATCAGTGCCCCCGCGGCGATGCCGGCAAACTTGAACGTCATTGCTTGCATACTCGTCTCACCCGGGATCAGCGTATCACAGCGGGAGGGGGCCTCACAAGGGCGCCGGTTTCCGGGCGTCAGGGGGTGTGATCCCTCAGGAATTGGGCAATCGCCTCGGCCAGAGGAGGAGGAACAGGAGCAGGAGACTGACATAGCCAAAGAAGGGGTACAAGGCGTGCACGAGATTCGAAAATCCAACGCGGCTGACGAAAAAGGCTGCCACCAGCAAAAGCACAGCGATGGTTCCGGGGTGGATCCGCCGTCCCAAATCTTGTACCAGGTGGATCAGTCCAAACACGTTGGCGATGAGGGTGGAGTAGATCTCACCCCAGAGGACCGCGATGAAAAATGCGTGGACCCCGGGGTGCAGCTCACTGGCCAATCGCCCCATGGGCAACTCCAGATCCGCGATGCCCGGCCAGTATCGTGACAAGGCGGCGTTGGCGCACAGGAGCATAAACCCCATCCCCACCGCGCCGATCCACGCGCCGGCCCGAAGGACCCGGGGATCCCGGATTTGTCGCCCTAAAGGAATAAAGACTGAGGCGGACAGGCCGATGTTAAAAGCGGCGTAAGATACGGCGGAGGTCGCTGAAGACCAGGGCGACAGCGGGATCAGGTCAAAAGCAATGGAGCGGGGGCCGAAGTGATGGAAGGAGATCCATGCGCTGGTGAGCATCATCAGGGGAACGATGATATCGTTCGCTTTCATGATGCCGCCGAGACCAAATAACACCGTCAAGTAGCACAGAACCGCGGTGACGATGACGCCCAGGGAAAAAGGCAGCCGAAGGCGCTCCTCAAAAAGGGCGCCGGCCCCGGCCAGCATTGCCACTGTTACGCCGAACAACATGAGCCCCATGGTCGCATCCACCACCGGGGCGATTCGGGGGCCGAGGAGATGAAGGGTCAAGCTTCGGGAGGAACGGCCGTCCAGGGCGGCCCCAAGGAGTAGAATCCGGCTGCCCACGACGCCGAACAGGACCATTGCCAATGCGATGGCTGCGTAAGACGCCTTCCCAAAACGAGTAAAAAATGCAAGGATTTCTTGTCCCGAAGCAAATCCGGCACCTACGATGGTGCCCATAAAGGTAAACCCCACACTCAGGGCCATTCGCCATTGTGTTCTGTTCATGGGACAGCTCCTTCGATGGTAAGTCCGCACGTCCGTCTGGACAACGCCCTACTTCACTTTATGGGCCGAGCTCGGTTGGCATGACCGGGCATAAGCGGGTTGCCTGTCCCAATATGTTTGTAGAGAGGGAGGGATGAGAGTGACTGGCATGGAGGCCGTGATTCTCGGGGCGATTCAGGGTTTGACCGAATTTCTGCCGATCAGCAGTTCCGGACATCTGGTGCTGGCTCATCGGGTCCTCGGTGTGGAGGAGGACAACCTGACCTTCGACATCTGGCTTCACGTGGGAACTCTGCTCGCGGTGCTGATCGCGTACCGGAAGGATTTACAAAGCTTATTGGCACATCCGACGTCCCTGGTGTGGAAATGGTTGATCATTGGAACGATTCCCACCGGAGTATTGGGGTACCTGCTCCACGATCCCGTGGAAAGCCTCTTTCAAAGCGGGTCTTCCCTGCCCTGGGAATTTGCTATCACGGGCATTGTGTTGTACTTGGCGGAATCTTTGCCCCGGGGCAACAAGCGGATCGAAAACCTGCGAACTTCGGACGCCCTGTGGGTGGGGGTGTGCCAGGGGCTTGCCGTCATGCCGGCCTTGTCCAGATCCGGGCTGACCTTGGCCGGAGCCCTTTGGCGGGGAATGGATCGGACTGAGGCGGCAAAATACTCCTTTTTGTTATCTGTTCCCGCCATTGCCGGGGCGGCTCTCCAGCAGTGGGTGAGCAGTTCGGCGGGGGGGCACGCGCCCGGCTTGCCGGAGGTGCTGGGGGCAGGAACAGCCGCCATCGCGGGATACCTGGCGATTTTCTGGATGCTTAAAATTCTCGCCACCCGATCGCTTAAACCCTTTGCCTGGTATGTGTGGATTCTCGGGGCGGTGGTCCTCGCTCTGCAGTGGAACGGCCGCTTGTGACAAAAAAAGCTGCGGGTTGGCACGGCCATCCCCGCGGCTTTTTATTTTTATTTGATACGCGCAGTCCAGAGAACGACCCGAATCCGCCGAAGCAAATCGATCAACAAGGAGAGGGCGATGGCGGCCGCAATCAGGAGAACCCAGAGGGCGATAGATTCCAATGACAACTGGAGGGTGTCCCTGGCACTGCCGGAAGTGCGGAGGAAGGCGGGAAGTACGGGGTTCGATTCCGCGGCGGCGGTTCGGCCGACGCCCATCTGCCAGAACACCGCTGTGAACAAAGCGGCCAAACCGGCGTGGAGTCCCCGGGCGGCAAAATACGGCCCGATGCGGATATCCGTACCTGTGACTACGCTGGCGACCTGGGCGTGAACCGAAAAGCCGCTCCAGGCAATAATGGCGCTGGCCATCACCAGTTGGTCGATGAGCGGCGCTTTGGCAGCCGCCACCTGAGCCGTTCCGATATCGATTTCGAACAGTCCGCTCAACGCCGGGCCCACGAGACCCGGGTCGATACCGAGCAAGGCGAGAAGACCTCGAATGGGCAAAGCCAGAATTGCCGTCAGCTGAGCTAGTTTCATCACTTCCAAAAGAACGGAGAAGAAAATAATGAATCCGCAAATCATCAGCAGGGTGCGTATGGAGTCATTCACCGCGTCGCCGAGCAACTGTCCCAACGGTCGGCCGTCTTCTTTGCGGGCGCGCATCAGTTCCTGAAATGCCCGTCGAAACAATTTGCCCTTGGCGGGTTCGATTTGCCGCGGTCCGAGACGCTCCTCCCGCAATCCGTAGAATTTAAAGGATACGCCCACCAGAAAAGAGGCGACGTAATGAGCCAAGGCGATGAGGACGCCGACGGCGGGTTTGTGGAACATGCCGACGGCTACGGCGCCGAACATAAACAGGGGATCCGCCGTGTTGGTGAAGGCGAGGAGGCGCTCCCCTTCGACTCGGCTGCACATGCCGGTCTTCCGAAATTTTGCGGTAATGACCGCGTCCATCGGATAACCTGCGGCCAACCCCATGGAGAGGGCGAAGGCTCCCACCCCTGGAACGCTGAACAGCGGTCGCATGAGGGGTTCAAGAAGCACCCCTAGGGCGTGGACGACGCCAAGGCCCAACATGACTTCGGACAGGATGAAAAATGGGAGAAGGGAGGGGAAGACAACGTCCCAGAAAATTTTCATGCCATGTACACCGGCGTTGAATCCCTGTTCCGGGTACACGACAAGGGCCAGGGTTAAAGCGATCACCACGATGGCCAGGATGATCGTTAGGGTTCGATTGGGAGACCATTTACCCATACGCGCAACTCACTCCTTCGACCGGCGTCCTCAACCATCATTCATATGAGGCCGTTGTCCGAATATGAGCCGGGCCCTGGGCAAAGGGAGAGAGCCTGTGGTACCCTCGAGGGAGACAAGCTTATCGATGGAAGGAGCGAGGCGGCTTGGCCGGGATGACCCTGCGGGAGATGCAGGAGGATGTGGATCGGTACATATCGCAGTATCAAGAAGGGTATTTTCATCCGATGACTTTAGTGGTTCGGTTGGCGGAAGAGTTAGGGGAGTTGGCCCGGGAGGTCAATCACCGGTTTGGGCAAAAGCCCAAAAAACCCGGGGAGGCCGATGGCAGTGTGGCTTTGGAGCTCGGGGATATCTTGTTTGTCGTGACCTGTTTGGCGAATTCGCTTCAGATCGATCTGGAGGAAGTCCACAGAGCGGTGATGGAAAAATTTCGGACCCGGGACAAAGATCGGTGGACCCCTGTGGATCGGGGGACGGCGGAATCGGAGGGGATGGCGCAATGACCGAAGGAGAGATTCGGGTGGTGGTATCCGGGGCTACGGGAAAAATGGGGCGGGAAGTGATCCGCACGATGGTGGCTGAGACCGGCTTGCGTTTGGTGGGAGCGGTGGCCTCCCGGGCCCGGGAGGACGCCGGGGTGGCGGCGGGTATGGAACCCCTGGGGATCCCGGTGTCGGCGAATCTACGCGAGACGCTCGTGAGCGCGGAACCGGACGTGCTGGTGGATTTTACAACTCCCGATGCGGTGGAGCGTCACGTTCAGGAGGCTTTGGAACTCGGGGTTCGTCCCGTGGTGGGGACGAGTGGCGTCACCCGGGAGCAGGTGCAGCGCTGGGATGGGTTGTGCCGAGAGAGGGGCGTGGGGGGCATTGTCGCGCCGAACTTTGCCGTGGGCGCGGTGTTGATGATGCGGTTTGTCCGGGAGGCGGCCCGGTATCTTCACCACGTAGAGATTATAGAAATGCACCACGACGGGAAGTTAGATGCCCCGTCGGGCACGGCGGTGAAGACGGCGGAGGAGCTGGTGGAAGCCGGGCTCGATTTGTCGTCCGGCAGGCCGGATGAGCGGGAGCTTTTCCCCGGTGCCCGGGGGGCGGCCATCGGGGGGGTGAGGGTCCATTCGGTGCGTTTACCGGGGCTCGTGGCGCACCAGGAGGTGATCCTCGGAGGGCCGGGGCAGATCTTGACGGTGCGGCACGATTCCTTGGATCGGGTCTCCTTTATGCCCGGGGTGGTACTGGCGGTGCGGGGTGTGATGGGTTATGTAGGAATGATGTATGGGCTGGAACAATTGCTCGGCTGAAGAAAAGCTGGGAGGCGGCCAGGGATCTGGGGAAAGCCTCGGCGAGGCCGGGATCCGGGGAGGAAAGGACATGCAGTCCGTGGCGGGGATCCGGGTATGGCGGGCGGCGGAGGAGGTGATCGCCGCCTTGACCGACGCTGGATGGGAAGCGGTTTACGTCGGGGGCGGAGTGCGGGATCTTTTGCTCGGACGGGGGGCCAAGGATGTGGACATCGCCACAGCCGCTCCGCCCGAGGCTGTCATGAAGGTTTTCCCGGAAGCGGTTCCGACGGGTTTGGCTTTTGGGACAGTGACCATTCCCCGACAGGGCATTGGCGTAGAAGTGACGACCTACCGCCGGGAAGGCGGGTATCGGGATCGGCGACGGCCGTCCCAGGTGGAGTATACACCAAAACTTGAAGAGGATTTGGGTCGCCGGGATTTCACGATTAACGCCATGGCGATGAGTCGGGGGTTTCGCCTGATCGATCCCTTTGGCGGCCTCGAAGATCTATTGGCCGGACAGATCCGTGCGGTGGGAGATCCTGCCCAGCGTTTTGCCGAAGACGCCCTTCGCATGGTCCGGGCCCTGCGGTTGGCGGCAGAGTTGTCTTTCGATCTCGATCCTTCGGTGGTTTTGGCCCTGAACAAACAGGTGAAGGACGTTCGCTATGTCGCGGTGGAACGGGTGCTGGGGGAGTGGCGGCGCCTGGTGGTGGGTGACGTGGACAAGGTGGCCAGGGAGTTGGCGGCGTGCGGCTTTCTGGAGTGGTGGACGGGAATGCCGGTGGGTCGGGATCGGGGTCTCCAGGTCGCGGCGGCGTGGGGTCGGGCGTGCCGCCGACTCCCCCGGGATTCGGCCCTTCGGACGGGGGTGCTGCTGTGGATGTTGGGCTGCACCCGGCAACATGCGGCCGCGATGACAAAGGCTTGGAGAGCGAGCCGCCTGTTTCAACGGGATGTGATCACGTGGTGGGAAGCGTGCCATTTTGATCCCCTTCGGGCGGAGCCCGGGGATTGGGCCCGGTGGCTGTACCACCTCGGGCGGGAGCGAGCGGAGATGGGATTGCGGGTGGTGCAGGCGGTTCGGGGATACGGGGAAGAAGAAGAGATGGCGAGCCGGGAGGCGTTTCGCCGGGCTGTAGAGGCGCAGCCCCTTTGGGACCGCCGGGATTTCGCAACGGAATTCGAGACATTGTGCCGAGCGGCTCACATCCCCCCTGGTCCGCTGTGGGGGGAGGCCGAGCGGGCTTTGCGAGAAGCTCTGTTGAACGGTCAGGTGGCGAATGACCCCCGGGCCCTCGGGGAGTACCTCGCACATTGGGTCCGGGGGCGCCGGAAGATGGAGGGTGGGCAGTGACGGAGATTCGCGGGGAGATTTTGCAGGCATTACGCCAGGCCGGGGACCGCTTTGTTTCCGGCGAAGAGCTTGGCCAGCGATTCGGCATCTCTCGCACCGCAGTCTGGAAACACATTCAGGCGCTACAGGGAGTCGGATACCCGATCGAGGCGGTTCGCAACCGGGGCTACAGATTGCGGGAAGAAGGAGAGGAGCTCCGGCCGGAGGCGATTCAGGCGGGGTTGGCGACGAACGTTTTCGGGCGGCACATGACGGTCTTGGAAACGGTGGATTCCACCAACCGCTACGCTTTCGCCGAGGCGGAGGGCGGGGCCCCGGAAGGCTATACGGTGCTGGCCGAGCGGCAAACGGCCGGGAGGGGCCGACGAGGACGTCCATGGTTTTCTCCCCCAGGCCATGGCATCTGGATGTCCGTCGTTCTGAGGCCGACTTTTCCAGTTTTTCGAGCCCCTCAGTTGACCTTGATGGCAGCGGTGTCCGTCGCCGAAGTGATTCGGGAAAGGGCGGGGGTATCCGTGGGAATCAAATGGCCCAATGATCTTCTTTTGCCGGACGGGAGGAAGGTGTGCGGAATCCTGAGCGAAATGAGCGCCGAAGCCGAGGAGATCCGGTTTATCGTACTCGGCATTGGAGTAAACGTCTTCGGCCGGGTGGAAGATTTTCCACCAGAACTGCGAGGGGTAGCCGGGTCCCTCGCAGAGCCTGGCAGCCCGATCTCCCGGACGGCGCTCATCCAAGGACTTCTGGGGCGGCTGGAGACGGATTATCGGATTTACCAAAATGAAGGTTTTCGTGCTTTTCGCGAAAGATGGGAGAGGCTGAACGTTTCCCTCGGCCGGAGAATCGCCGTGCAGACACAGTCCGGGCAAAAAATTGGCTGGGCCCGGCGCATTGACGATGACGGGGCGTTGTGGGTGGAGACCGATGAAGGGAACCTGGAGAAGATCATCAGCGCAGAAGTGATTTTTGATCCCGGATCGTAGGAGCATATAGATTTCCTCGTTGTAAACCGGTATACTGGGTGTGGAAAGGCGGCACCCCAAAGGGCTGTACTTTCCCGGTGCAATGGCGTGTTCTGAATAATCTGCTCTGAGCCGTGAGACGGACCGAGACAGATGAAAGTGTCAAAGGCATTCCCGATCCACGACCTTTCGCGCCCTCGGCCGAAAGGTTTTTTTATGGAGGTGTTCCGGGGGATCCGTCGGCGGCCGGAGGTGAGGAGGAACAGGTATGGAAGGTTTGGCCATGGCATTTCGCAAACGCAAAGGCGGTGTTCCCCTGGTGATGGTGACAGCTTATGACTACCCGACAGCCCGGGTGGCGGAGGAGGCCGGTGTCGATGCCGTCCTGGTGGGCGATTCTCTCGGCATGACAGTGCTGGGGTATACGTCCACCATTCCGGTGACAATGGACGATATGGTTCACCACGCCCGGGCGGTGAGGCGGGGGCTGCAAAATACGCTTTTGGTGGTGGACATGCCTTTTTTGGCCCACCGGCTGAGCCTGGAAGAGACGCTGCGCAATGCCGGGCGCCTGCTGCAGGAAGGTGGGGCAGACGCGGTGAAGCTCGAGGGCGGACGTGAAGTGACGGACCGGGTGGCCGCCCTGACCGAGGCGGGCATTCCCGTCATGGGCCATATTGGACTGACTCCCCAATCGGTGCAGCAGCTAGGTGGGTATAAAGTGCAGGGCAGGGAGCCGGCGGCCGCGGAAAAGCTGCTCGAGGATGGCCGGCGTCTGGAGGAGGCGGGATGCTTTTCGTTAGTGGTGGAAGGCGTCCCCGAGGGACTCGGGGCTAAAATTAGCCGGGCCCTCTCCATACCGGTGATCGGGATCGGAGCGGGGGCGTACTGCGACGGACAGGTATTGGTGATTCATGATCTGTTGGGGTGGTCCTACGGGCCGAAACCGAAGTTTGTGAAGCGCTACGCTCATTTTGCCGAAGCGGCAGTGGGGGCTGTGCGTCAGTATGCGACAGAAGTTCGGGAAAGGCAGTTTCCGGATCCCGCCCACGTCTACGATCCCGAAAGCGGGGCGACGGTCAGGTGAAGGTGGCGGAGTCTGTTTCAGAAGTGAGGACCTGGGTGAATCAGCGGCGGGGCGAAGGGAGAACCATTGGGCTGGTGCCCACCATGGGATTTCTGCACGATGGCCACTTGTCCCTGGTGAAACGGGCGAAGGCGGCCGGCCACGCGGTGGTGATGAGCATATTTGTCAACCCGCTGCAGTTCGGACCCGGGGAAGATTATGATCGCTACCCAAGGGACATGGCCCGGGACCGGGCGCTGGCTGAGGGGACCGGGGTGGATCTTTTATTCACACCTTCCGTGGAGGAAATGTACCCCCGCGCTTTGCAGGTGACCCTTCGGGTGGGGGATTTGGCCAACCGATTGTGCGGACTGTCGCGCCCTGGGCACTTTGACGGCGTGGCGACCGTAGTTGCGAAATTGTTTCACATTGTTGAGCCGGACGAAGCCTTTTTCGGGGAAAAGGATTATCAGCAACTGAGGATCATCCAGACCATGGTGGAGGATTTGAATCTGCCGGTCAAGGTCATCGGTTGTCCCACGGTCCGGGAAGCCGACGGCTTGGCCATGAGTTCGCGCAACCGGTATTTGAGCCCGGAGGAGCGTCGGAGGGCGGCCGTTTTATCCAGGGCTTTGTTCGATGCCGCCCGTCGTTGCCGGGAAGGGACGACCCGGGCTGCTGAACTGGTGCAATCCGTGACGCAGCAATTGTCGTCGGCTGGGCTGGAAGTGGAGTACGTCTCCGCGGTGCGCGAGGAAGATCTCGGGCAGGTGGATCAGATCGATGAACCATGTCGGCTCCTGGCGGCGGTCCGGGTAGGTGACACCCGCCTGATCGACAATGTGGCTTTGGAGGCCGGGAAGGGGATGAAGCATGTTGCGGCATATGTTGATCGGTAAACTTCACCGAGCCCGGGTGACCGAAGCGAATTTGAACTATGTGGGGAGCATCACCATCGATGAGGATTTAATGGACGCGGCGGGAATCCTTCCGGGAGAGAGGGTCCAAGTGGTCAACAACCACAACGGAGCCCGTTTGGAGACTTATGTCATTCCAGGTCCCCGAGGCCAGGGAGATATCTGCCTGAACGGTGCCGCCGCTAGGTGGGCCCAACCCGGGGATGTGGTGATTATCATGGCGTACGGATGGATGGACGAACAAGAGGCAGTTCGGCACCGGCCGAAGGTTGTCGTTTTGGACGAGGAGAACCGGGTGTTGGGGCGGATCGCCGAAGAGGCGGGCGGGGAAATACCGGTGAAGTTTGGATAAGGACTCGGATAAATTCCTCCCCCCGGGCGACACTAAGGTTTACGGAACCATGGTCACCCGGGGGAGGGTTTGTGATGTCCGAGTCTTTTTCGGAACTCTTTGATGAATTAGGGCGCATCGAACAACGTTTGTCCGATGAGGGGCCGGGTCCAGAGTTGGTCGAGGAACTCGGGGCTCTCCGGGCCCAGGCGGACGAGTGGATGGAAAACTGGCTCGTTTTGGAAGATCGGATTGCCGAGCTCTGCGAACGGTTTGGTCTCGATCTGGATCTCGATGCGAGCCCGATCAACCACGAGAACGCCCCTTCGAATGTGGCACCGGAGACAGGACCCATTTCACCCGCACCGTACCCCCCTAAGCCGGAGGGGAGCGACGGGATTTCCATGGTTTGGCACATCCCACCTCACTTGGACAGCGAGGCTCTCGTGCGCACTTTCCGCAAAGGAATCGGGTTTTTTGATCTATGGATGTACCAGGAGGCTGCGGAAGAACTGGAGAAAGTGCTCAAGCAGACCGGGGATTTTCCCGTGGCGCGACTGTACCTCGCCCTCGCCTACATCGCTCGGGGGAGGGGTCGCGAAGCAGAGCCTCACTTGCAAATCCTGCTCTCCACAGAACAAAGTCCCTGGATCCTAACGAGCGTCCGTCACGCCCGAGCTCATGTGTATGCCGAGCAAGGGCGGTGGCGGGAAGCGGCCGAGGATCTGGTTCTGGCGGTGGAAGGAGGCCGGGGAGTCCCGATCCTTCATTACAATCTGGCTGTGGCCTTGATTCGCGTGGGCGATTGGGAGAGGGCCATTGAGGAACTGATCAATGTGTTGGAAGTGGATTCCCGAGACGAAGAGGCGTGGTTGGTGGGAATCGCCGTTCTAAAACGGTTGGGGAGATTCCGCTTAGCGATCTCCTGGGCTCTTCACGGATATCGGTTGTTGCCGGATTCCTGGAGAATTGGAAAAGAGTTGGCGATCCTGTTGGACTACTTTGGTCGCTTGGAAGAAGCTGCCCGCATATGGAAGCGTTTGTTGCGGCTTCAACCCCGGGATCCGGATTTGTGGAGCGGTTGGGGGTGGACCCGCTGGCGCCAAGGGGACCGACTCAGCGCCCGGGGGGCTTGGAAAAAAGCTGCCTCCCTGGACGGAAAAGCGGGTCAGGTTTTGCTGTACTTGGGCTGGGCTGCCCTGGAAGTCGGGGACCGGATCGGAGCCTGGCGATACCTGGAACGAGCGGAACAAGATGAGACGGTGAAAAATGCGGCCCATGCTGCGATGGGGTGGATCGCAAAGGCCAAAGGCCAGGGGGCGGGTTCTCTGAGTTGTCGGAACGAGCCGGCGGAAGTCGGCCCACAGGAGCTGGACAGTAAACCCAGTGGACACGGGTATTAACAGAATATATATTATGTAAACCAAACCGATTCGAACGGCGGTGGGGCTTTACCCCCACCGGTTCAATCTGCTCATTCCAGATCTCGGAGCTTGTGATACAATAAAGCACAAAACTGCTCAATATATCGGAGGGAAAGACGTGTTGCAAGGGAAGACTCCGGTTGTATCCCAAGCAGTCGTCAGGAGATTGCCAATTTATTTGCGTTATTTGCAACAATTGCAGGCTCGTGAAGTGGATACGGTGTCTTCCCAGGAAATGGGCCGGGACCTCGATATCAATCCCGCTCAGATCCGCAAAGATCTCGCATATTTCGGCGAGTTTGGACGGAAGGGCATCGGTTATCACGTTCCTTATTTGATTGAAAAGATTCGCCAGATCCTAAAATTGGATCGCAACCTCCCGGTGGCTTTGGTGGGCGCCGGACATCTTGGAATTGCTTTGAGTAATTATAGCCGACTCCGGCGGAGTGAGCTTGCTATTGCTGCGATTTTTGACAAAGACCCCCGCAAGATCGGCCTGGCGGTGGCGGGGTTGACCGTTCAGGGGATGGACGATTTTGAAACCCGGGTTCGAGAGCAAGGGATTCGGATCGGGATCGTGGCGGTTCCTGCGCCGGAAGCCCAGGCTGTGGCAAACCGCATGGTGGAGGCCGGTATTGTGGGCATTCTGAATTTTGCACCCGCAACATTGCGCACTCCTCCCACGGTACATGTGCGCTATTCAGACGTGACCAGTGAGCTTCAAGCTCTCGCATATTATGTTCGTTGAGCCATATGTTTCTGGGCATGGCTGGGTGCCTGTCGGCGAGACTAAAAGCAAGGAATCGCCGACGAGGTGAGGGGCGGGTGGCCTGGATCAAGCCGATGGAACCGGTTCGCCGGACGCGGGTGGAGGAGAAAGGATACTGGGCACAAGTGAAGTTCGATGGGGTTCGTCTCATGGCCGCCAGCCGAGAGGGCCGGGTCATCCTCTATAACCGCAAGGGGTGCGATCGAACCGCCCATTATCCGGAACTACAAAGCATGAAAGAGATTGCACAGGAGTTTTACCTCGATGGAGAATTGATCGCCCCGGACGGTTCGGGTCGGCCGGATTTTCCGACTTTGATCCGCCGGGACCTGGCGGATCCCCAGCGGGCGGCTGGTTTGGCGCCGGTGATTCCGATTCAGTACATCCCTTTTGATGTCCTGGGATGGGAAGGTCAATGGCTGTTGGACCGACCCATTGAAGAGAGGTTCGAATATTTAAGAAATATTCCCGCGTCACCATGGGTGGTTCCGGCTCAGGCGTGGCTGAACGGGGCGGAGCTTCTGTGGGCCGAGGTGAAGCAAAGGGAATTGGAAGGCATCGTCGTGAAACGAGAGGGCAGTCCGTATGTGCCCGGCCGGGCATCCCCTTTGTGGCAAAAGGTGAAACATCGGCGAACCCTGCGGGTTTGGGTAGGGGGAGTGGTGATCCGCGAGGGACAGGTGCGCAGTCTTTGTATCGGACGCAAAGACGAGCAAGGCCGGTTGTATTACATCGGCAACGTAGGCTCCGGGCTGGGGGCCTTGGACGCCGATGTGGTGATCCAAGGATCCCGGCATCTGTGGCGCAAAGATTCCCCTTTTGTGAACCAAAAGGATCTTCCAGGGGTTATTTTTTGGGAGCCGGAGCTTCAGGCGGACGTCGAGTATGCAGAATGGACCCCGGAAGGGCGGCTGCGTCAACCCTCCTTAAAAGGGTTTGTGTCAGGCCACTGACTCAAGGGGATCTGTACAGATGTTGAGAAGGTGTGGTGGACGGGCGTGAAAAAGGTTCTGCCTCAAAACCTGGGCAAGGTTCTGTGGCCCGGTGGGTTCACCAAAGGGGACCTTCTCGAATATTTGGCGACCGTGGCAACTGTTATGATCCCGCACCTCAAGGATCGGCCGGTCACGGTCATTCGCTACCCGGATGGAATTGAAGAAGAAGGTTTTTTTCAGAAACATCCTCCCCCCGGAACACCGGACTGGGTGACGCGGGTAACGATAGGGGAAGGGGAGGCCATCGTTATCGACCGCCTGGAAACGTTGCTATGGCTGGGGCAGCTCGGTGCGATCGAATACCACGTGACCTTTAGCCGGTTCCCCGCCGTAGACCGGCCGACTTATTTGGTGTTTGATTTGGACCCGAGTGTGGAAGGATTTGCCACCGTCTGCCGGGTGGCCTTGATGATCCGGGATGTTCTAACCCGGCTCGGGCTCCCATCATACCCCAAGACCTCCGGAGCCACGGGAATTCAAGTATACGTTCCCATCCACGGGTCCGTCACTTTTGAGCAAACGCGGCCACTGATGAGAACCATTGCCAAGTACTGCGAACACCGTGCCCCAGAGTTGATCACGACAGAACGTCGGGTGAGAGCACGGGGGAATCGAGTGTATATCGACTATCTTCAACACGCGCCGAACAAGACATTGATCGCTCCGTATTCCCCCCGGGCCGTACCGACTGCGGCAGTTTCCGCCCCTCTTCAGTGGGAAGAGGTAGAACGAGGGATGGCACCCGAAAACTGGACAATCGCGACCATGGCCAAACGGCTAAAAAAAATGGGAGATTTATTCGCCCCGGTTCTCGATCCTGGAGTGGATATTCGGCCGTTGCTCCAACATTTAGACGAGTTATCATCAAAAAGAAGTCCTTGACAAACCTCGTCACTCCTGCATACAAATGATAGGTGAAACAGAGATGGGAGTGGAAGCTGAGGGGCGATGGCGATGAAACTCGAACGCCTGACCAAAGAACCGGTGCTCAAACCGAATCCCCATCATGACTGGGAACGGTCGGCGGTATTTAACTGCGCGGTGGTGGTGGACCGAGGGCTGATTCATCTCATTTATCGCGCCACAGACCTGCCCTGTCATCAAAAATATGGGGATTACGTTTCTCGTCTCGGTTATGCGGTCAGCCGGGATGGACTGGCATTTTGGCGGTTCGACCGACCTCTTTTGGATCCTCAAGAGGGGCAAGAGCAGCGCGGGCTGGAAGATCCGAGGATCGTCAAGCTCGATGATCGATTTTACATGATGTACACCGGGTATGGCGGGCGTTTTCCAGGGGATTATCGCATCTGCCTCGCCACTTCCCGGAATCTCATTGATTGGGAGCGCCACGGGGTGGTACTGGATGAGCCCAATAAAGACGCTTCCTTGTTTCCCGAGCGCATCGGTGGCCGTTATGTGATGCTGCATCGGCGTTTTCCGGATATCTGGCTGGCCTTTTCGGACGACATGGTTCACTGGACGGATCATGTCTCGATCCTATCTCCGATTTCACATACCTGGGAATCGGCCCGATTGGGCGTCGCGGGCCCGCCCATCAAAACGGTTCATGGATGGCTCCTGGTGTACCATGCGGCGGATGACCAAAACGTCTATCGACTGGGGGCGGCGTTGTTGGATTTAAAAGATCCGACCCGGGTGATTGCCCGCCAGGACGGCCCCCTTCTTGAACCGGAGTTGGATTGGGAATGCAGGGGATGGATACCGAATGTGGTATTTAGCTGTGGCCACGCCGAGATGCCGGATGACTACTATTTCTATTACGGCGGAGCGGATACGGTGATCGGGGTTGCGAAATTGGCGAAGAAGGACGTCCGCTTTTCGTGAGGGACGTCCTTGACTTTTATAGGTGGCCTTGATTAAATGTGTTCGACAGGCGGATCTGATCGGCGATGCCCATAGATAGGTGGGACCGGGGTTGCGAGCATTGGGATGGAATGACGGAGAACTGTTGATTCTCGATCAAACCCGCTTGCCGCTCGAGGAACGCTGGGTGCACTGTCGCACCGTCGAAGAAGTGGCGGAAGCGATTGAAGCGATGCGGGTTCGAGGGGCGCCGGCAATCGGAGTGGCGGCAGCGTTCGGCGTGGTGCTGGGGGCACAAAAGGCCGTGGAACAAGGTCGCCGGATCTCGGCAGCGGTTCGCGAGGCGGTGGCGCGGCTCGCCGCCACCCGGCCGACGGCTGTCAATCTTTTTTGGGCCCTGAGCCGCATGGAGAAAGTGGCCGAGGTGGCCGGGGAAGGCCGAGAGGCCGTGGCTCGGCTTGAGCGCGAGGCCGAAGCGGTCATGCGTGAGGACGAGCGGGTGAATCGAAGGATTGGCCGCTGGGGGGCGGAGTTGATCCCCCAACGGGCCCGTATTCTGACGCATTGTAACACCGGAGCCTTGGCGACGGCCGCCTACGGAACAGCTTTGGGGGTAATTCGGGCCGCCCGAGAAGAGGGAAAAGAGGTCCAGGTTTGGGTGGACGAAACGAGACCCTTTTTTCAGGGTGCCCGGCTGACAGCTTATGAGTTAGTCCAAGAAGGAATTGAAGGGACGATCATTACGGACTCCACGGCGGCAGCCCTCATGGCAAAAGGCTGGGTGGATCTCGTAATTGTGGGGGCCGACAGGGTGGCGGCCAACGGTGACGTCGCGAATAAGATCGGGACTTACGGGTTGGCAATCGCTGCCCGGTATCATGGGATCCCCTTTTATGTCGCTGCCCCGACATCGACTTTCGACGGGTCACTAGCCGATGGACGGGCAATCCCCATCGAGGAGCGGAATCCGGACGAAGTCCTTCAGGTGGCTGGAGTCCGCATGGCTCCGCCAGGGGCGTCGGCTTTGCACTTGGCTTTCGATGTGACCCCGCATTCGTTAATAGACGCACTGATCACAGAAAAGGGAGTGCTTCGTCCACCCCTTCCTGATGCCGTTCAAGGCTTGTTGCGGGGCGGAACGTGATAGATATTTGAACAGCGATGGGCGTACAATGGTGGTGAACGGTACGCCGGGCATCGGTGACAAAGGGGTGGAATGGTGGTGCGCACCCGGATCATAGGCGGGGTGGTGATACCCGTCACGGAATCGGGATTGTGGTATGAGAATGGGCACGTGGTGGTGGAGGATGGGAGAATTGTAGCTGTCGGCCCTGGAGAGGGTCCTCCGGTGCCGGGGGAGGCAGTGGTAAACGCGGCGGGGAAGTACGTTTTGCCAGGCTTTGTGAATGCTCACGGTCACGCCGCCATGGCGTTGTTGCGGGGTTATGCGGATGACTTGCCCCTCATGGACTGGCTCCAGAAAAAGGTGTGGCCCATCGAGGATCGATTGACGGGGGAAGACATCTACTGGGGGACCATGTTGGCACTGTTGGAGATGATTGAGGGCGGAATTACCACTTTTGCGGACATGTATTTTCATATGGATCGAGTGGCGGAGGCCGTGGCCCAAGCCGGGGTTCGGGGGGTGTTATCCCGGGGAATTATCGGGACCGGTCCGGATGAAGGTCGGGGAGCCATCCGGGAAAGCCGGGAGTTTGCAAGCCGCTGGCACGGGGCTGAGGGAGGGCGGATCACCGTGACGCTGGGTCCCCATGCTCCCTACACGTGTCCTCCGGCGGTGTTGCGCCAGGTCGCCGAAGTGTCGGCGGAACTGGGTGTCGGGATCCAAATTCACCTTTCTGAGACCCGTTCGGAAGTGGAGCAGATCGCGGCCTCCCATGGAAAATCCCCGGTGGACGTATGTGCGGAAGCCGGTCTTTTCGAGCGGCCCACCGTGGTGGCCCATGCCGTGCATCTGACGGAGGCGGACATCGACCTTATGGCGCGCTTTGATGTCCGGGTGGCCCACAACCCGGGTTCGAATCTAAAATTGGGGAGCGGTGTGGCTCCTTTGCCGAAGTTGTTACAACGAGGCGTTGTGGTGGGACTGGGGACGGATGGGGCGGCGAGCAACAACAATCTCGATCTCCTGGAAGAAATCCGTTTGGCGGCGTTGATACATAAGGGGGTCGGGGAAGATCCGATTGCGGTGGACGCAGATACCGCTCTCGCTTTGGGGACGCGTGAAGGGGCTCGAGCGCTATTTCTGGAAGAGGGTGCGGGCACCTTGGCACCCGGCGCGCCGGCCGATCTGATCTTCATGGACGGGTCCGGCCCCCATCTGTTGCCGCTGTACAATCCCATCAGCCAGGTCGTCTACGCGGCCAAGTCCGGGGATGTCACAGATGTGATGTGCGACGGCCGTTGGCTGTTGCGCGACCGCCAGCATCAAACCTTGGACCGGGATAAAATCCTGTTTCATGTAGGTCGGATTGTTGAAGGGTTTACCCGCTGAAGGACGGGGGCCGGACCGCTTGTGGCGGCCCGGTTGAACCCGCGGGTCATACGCGATCGGAACGATGGGGGTGTGCGGTGCCCGGCACCGGGGGCCGGAGGCTGACCTCGAAGATCGAGGACCACCCGTGATAAATCGGGTGTAACGACAACGTGTCAAAGGCGTCCGGTGTTCCCTCTTGTGAGGATTCCCGGGTCGCCGGAGGGGCGCTGCTCGGCTCAGAGGACGGAACGGGTGACTGGACCACTTCTTCATCCCCCCTCCCGGTGGGTTTAGTATCACTCGTTGGGACGCGGATATGTCGATTTTGATTTCCAGGCTTGGATGGTGAGGCGGAAAGCATGGGGGATCAAGACCAACTGAAGGTGATCGGGGTGTTTCGCACCGAGGGGGGCGAGGAACTGTATAAATTCGTGGATTTTCTCAACCGCACCCTTAAGGAGCGCGGACTGGTGTTCGGCATGGCCCGGGGGGATCACCCGGGACAATTCGTCATCACGGTGTATGAGACGTGAAACGCTCGGTTGTGGTGATTCTGGCCTTGGGGATTGTCGCAGCCGGGGCGATCGGGAGCGGTCTGTGGTATGCGGAGCAGCAGTCCCTGGCTGCCAAGCCCGACGTGCACGCCGCAGGGGACATGTTGGTGAAAAGAGGACTTCTTTCTCGAATTGATCGCGTGGATTATTATTCGGCGGGTCCGGTCTTTTACGTGTATACCGGCGTCGACGACAGCGGTCGGGTGGCCTACGTCTGGGTTCAAGGCGGGCAGCCGGTGATGAAGCAATACGCCAACGACGGGCTGAGTGCGACCCAGGCGATGCGAGCTGCCGCAGCGGCCCAACCGCCTTTGGTGCAGTTGATCCATGCGGTGCCTGGCCTGACGGAGCCGGGAGCTTCTGGACCGGGGGATCCGCCTGGAACCAGCTCCCAGCGACGGGTGCTCTGGGAATTGTTCGGCCTGACCCGCCAAGGGGCTTACGAGTACGTTTATGTGGATTTTCATACTGGAGCCGTGGTGCGGACCTATTTGTTGGAATCGTAGAAAGCCGCGATCACAGGGTGGAATGTAACGAATTGGTAATGAAGCGGCGGGCTAAATATGATATACTAATTGGGCATACTGTTTATGTTAACTATGTTGATTTCCAGGAACCCATCATGAGGGAGACGGCTGAATGTCGAGATTTCGCTTTCTTGTGGCCGGCCTTGCTTTTGTTGTGACCCTCGGGATCTTTATTACCGGGTGGAATCTGTACCGAACCTACGGATTGATTCGACCCGTTGAACAGCAGGTGCAAGAAATTCCGGGGGTGGAGCAGGTGACGGTGTTGCTGGAGGGGAAGGGGGCCGTGGTTCGGGTGACCTTGGGAGCGGTGGACGATTTAAAGTCCACGTACCGGGCGATCGAACAGACGGCGACAGATCGTCTCGGAGTTCAGACGACGGTGGAGGTACGGGGTCATTCTAGCCCGGCCTTGGACCGTTGGTGGGACGAGCAACAGCCCCTCCTGTACGAAGATCTCGAAAAATCGAGTTTTCGGGACCTGGTAAAGGCCCTTGAGGATAGTGCGGCCAGGCGTCATTATCAGTGCCGGGTCACGATGGACGCGAACCGCATTTATGTGCAGGTCAGTGATCAGCGGTCGTTCCTCTATCAGGTGGTGCCGTACCGAATGATGGGCACCGCTCTCCCGTCTGCGGTGCAAAAGGGGTGAGGGACATTGGTGGAAATCGCGATTGGGGCGGGCGTTGCCTTTCTTCTCTTTCTCGGGTATTTGGGCGTGAATGTGCTTCCCATCATTCTGTTGGGCGTGTTTCTCAGTGTGGCGTATTTGCTGTGGGATCGGCGTGGGCCTACCGCCGCAGGACGGGTGGAGGCCCCGGTGCGGCATACTGTGAATTTTGATGAGATCGGCGGTCAGGAGCACGCGAAGCGGGAACTGATGGAGGCTTTGGATTTTCTTCGCTACCGGGACAAGATCCGACAACTGGGAATTCGCCCCCTTAAGGGAATTCTGCTCACCGGTCCGCCAGGAACAGGAAAAACTTTGATGGCCAAGGCAGCGGCCACTTATACCGATTCGTCCTTTGTGTCCGCCTCCGGAAGTGAGTTCGTAGAAATGTACGTGGGTGTAGGGGCACAACGGGTTCGGGATCTGTTCCGGCGGGCCCGACAGTCGGCGCGAAAGGAAGGAAAGGATAGCGCCATTGTGTTTATCGACGAAATCGATGTGATCGGGGGGCGGCGAGGAAATCACAGCCACCAGGAGTACGACCAGACCCTGAATCAACTGCTCACGGAGATGGACGGGATGCAAACGACGGCCCACCCTTTGGTCTTGGTCATGGCGGCCACCAACCGGGTGGATATTCTCGATCCCGCTTTGCTTCGGCCCGGGCGGTTTGACCGGATCATCAAGGTCGACATGCCCGATAAAGAAGGACGCTTGCATATTCTCCGGATTCAGACGCGCAATAAGCCCCTCGCTAAGTCGGTGGACCTCGAACAGGTGGCCCGGGAGACCTTCGGGTTCAGCGGGGCCCAGTTGGAAAGTTTGGCCAACGAGGCGGCGATCATGGCATTGCGAGAAGGGCGGGATGAGGTGGAACAGCGCCATTTTCGCGATGCCGTCGACAAAGTGTTGATGGGGGAAAGAACGGGACGCATTCCCAGCCGAGAGGAATTGGTCCGGGTGTCGGTACACGAATTGGGACATGCCATCGTCAGTGAGACGGTGCGGCCGGGCTCGGTGTCCCACATCACCATTTCTCCCCGGGGGAATGCTCTGGGTTATGTGCGTCAGGTGCCGGAAGGTGATACGTATCTGTATACGAAGGATCAACTGGATGGGCAGATCATGGTGGCCCTCGCCGGGGCGGTGGCGGAGGAATTGGTGTACGGAAACCGCAGTACTGGGGCGCAAAACGACTTCGAGCAGGCCTCCCGATTGGCCAGAACCGAAGTGGAGTGCGGGTTGTCCGGACTGGGGATCGTGGATGCCGAGAATTTGCCCCAGAACCTGCTGGATGAGGAAGTTCGCCGGATTTTGGCGGAAAGGGAACAAAAGACCCGGGAGATTCTAAAGACCTATCGAACGATCCTGGAAGAGATGAGCACAGTCCTGGTTCAGGAGGAAAACTTGGACGGAGAGCTGTTCCGGCGACGTTTGTCCGAGGTAAAAGGGAATCTGTCGAATGTCGGCTGACACCTGGCGGGCGCCGGGAGAAATGGGAGGACGGGCGCCCTTTCGACAGAATTCGTCAACGTAGGCCGCGTTCGGAGGCCGCCAGTCCTCCGGGACGACTTTGCAGTCCCCCTTCCTTCGTCGTATGCTGAAGTGGCGACGAGTGTGCGGCGGAATAAAGAGGGGGTCAAGCAGCGTGTCACAAAGCGGTGATCCAACAGGGGTAGGAGCTGTCGCTCGGTTGCTCCAAGAGTCGGCAATGGCTATTCCCGTTTATCTACTGGCGTGGTACAAAGAGATCGGCATGTACGACCAAGAGCTGGCGCTCATCCTGCACCTGGTCTACATGAAGGAGCGGGAGAACACGATATTTCCCACTTATGCGGAACTCGCCAGGCGCATGACCGCCACGGAGGACGAGATCGCCGGGATGGTGCAGCGGTTGATCGGTCATGGTCTGTTGGATCTGCAGCACCGTCTGGACGAGCATACCGGTACGTGGCAGGACAGTTATGACCTGTCCCCGCTCTTTATGCGCCTGGCTCGCTTGTGGCTGGAGCGCCATGTCGAGCAGTTGCCCCGGCCGTGGGCGACGGCGGATGTGGCCAGCCGATTGTTCCGGCTGTTTGAGGAGGAGTTCGGGCGCCCGTTGTCGGCGATCGAAATTGAACAATTGATCCAGTGGATCGATCAGGACGCTTACCCGGAATGGATGATTCAGGAGGCCTTGAGGGAGGCGGTGTTGTCGGGGACGCTGAGTCTGCGCTACATCGACCGGATCCTTTTAGAGTGGCAGAAAAAAAACATACGCTCACCCCGGGATTTGCATCTGCATCGGCAGCAGTTTCAGCAGCGCCGGCGCCCCGGGAGAGAAGGGGGCAAGGCGGCGCGAAAAGCGGAACCGGGATTCGCCCCGGGCGCAGACAGCAATCAGTCGAAATACGAGGCGTTTTACAAGCTGTATAAACGAGATACCCATGATTCCACTCCGCAGGGATGATGGGAAGAAACGAGGCGGCCGAAGGGCCGCTAATTTTTTATGCGGAATCGGAACGGGCGACAGGTGACGGCAGGTTGCCCCTGCCCATGCCCTTTCGCCCGCTCCCCGCTCCTTATGCCCTTGTCCGAGAGCCGGCTACGGCTACACGGCAGTCCCTCATCCCAAGGCCCGCCAGACCCTCTTGGTGCTGCCCAATGACCCCTTACTTCTTAAAGAAATCCCGATTCTTTTGGATGAACTCCTTCTGATCATCCGGAACGAAGTCCTCTTGATAAATCGCCGAGACCGGGCAGACCGGCTCACAGGCTCCGCAGTCGATGCAGGTGTCCGGATCGATGTAATATTGATCTTCCCCTTCGTGGATGGCGTCCACCGGACAAACCTCCACGCACTCGGCGGCCTTTTCGTCGATGCAAGGTGATGTGATGACGAATGCCAACGCTGTTCCCTCCTGATCTATAGTGGACTGCAACCTTCATTATAGCAAAATGGGACTGAATATCGACGGGTTTCCTCTGTATTATCGCGCGGGGTTTGCAGAAACATGTACCCATGCCCTCGGTGAGGAAGACTGCCGAACGGCAGCACAAAAATTCACCGGGACCCTTGAATATCTCCGAATTGTTGGAGTATAATTACGCCGATGCTATTATTGGTAGCCATGATGCTAGGAGTAGTTGCATCGAAGGGAGGGGAGGGAAAAGGTGAAGGAAAGGGAACGTTGGGATTTGGAGCGGGTGGGACGACGAATTTCTGAGCGGCGTAAAGCCTTGGGGTGGAGCCAGGAATTCCTTGCGGACCGGCTCGGGGTGAGCCGCCAGTTCATCGGCGCGCTGGAAGCGGGGCGAAGCTGGCCCTCTGTGCCCGTGGCCCTGGAGTTGGCCAGGGTTCTGGGCACGAGTGTGGAGGCATTGTTTGATCCCCAGGAGGCGGGGGATATCGTGTGGGGCGATCCGGAGGTTCGGCCAACTGTGGGAACCCGGGTGCGGTTCGCCCGGGTCGATGAACGTGTTGTGGCCTATCCCCTTTACGGGAGAGAGGCCGCGTCTTCGGCGGACGGCACCATCAGTCCGGCGGGCCGGGCGGAGGCGTTTTCTCCGGAGTGGGTGGAGGAGGCGGACCACACTGTGGCCGTAGCGGGGTGTGATCCGGCATTGACGGTGCTCCGGGATTGGGTGGCCCAACGCGGTCGCCCGCTCAGGGTGGCGACTTTGCCCTGGGGGAGCGAGCCTTCGATGCAAGCGCTTATCGGGGGTCGCGTACATGTGGCGGGCGCCCACGGGACCGGGAATCTCCTTTCCTTGCCGGGCATGCAGGATGAGGTCGGTTTACCGGGAGGAGGGTTGGATACCGGATCGGCCGAAGCTCACAAAGGCGAGTTACGAACACCACCTCCGTGGGCCCGGATTCGATTTGCAGCCTGGGAGGTTGGGATTGCAGTATTACCCGGTAATCCTCGCGGGGTGAAAGGGCTGGAGGACTTGTTCCGACCGGAGCTGCGCTGGGTGCGGCGGCCGGCGGGAACTGCTGTGGCACGGGTATACGCCCGGGTGACAGAGGACCGGCGGGAGCCGGTGACCTGGACAGCGGCGGTCGCAGAAGACCACCTCCGGGTGGCGGAAATGATCTTCTTCGGGATGGCCGATGCCGGTCTCACCACCTCTTTTGCGGCTCACGTCTTCGGACTTTCCTTCGTCCCCGTGGAGGTCCACCATTTCGATTTACTTTTACCTCGGCCGAGGCTGCGGGACCCACTGATCGGCGTTCTCGTCGATGTGTTGCGCAGTGGCGGGTTCCGCCAGCAGATGGAAGCGTTGTGGGGATATGATGTCTCCCACTTGGGAGACATGGATGAAATGGAGGCAGGGGAGGAACGTCCATGATGAGAATTGGCAGAGGTGGCATTCGCCTTGTCTTAGGGGTGCTTCTCCTCTTAGGATGGGTCGGTGTAGCCGGGTGCGGTTCGGCGCAACCGGCTGGCAGTTCAGCGGATTCGGGGGGGAGCGGTTCGAACCAGGCCGCAGCTCTGAACGTCTTTGCCGCGGCTTCGTTGACGGCGGCGTTTCAAGATATCGGAAAGCGCTTCGAAGAACTTCATCCCGGCACCCGGGTTCACTTCAACTTCGGGGGCAGCCCCACGCTGTTGACCCAGATTGCCCAAGGGGCGCCGGCGGACGTGTTCGCGAGCGCAGACATGGCGAACATGGAAAAAGCCAAGAGCAAGGGCCTGGTGCAGGGGGATAAAATCTTCGCCAAGAATTCTTTGGTCTTGATCACGCCAAAATCAAATCCTGCCGGTATCCATCAGTATCAAGATCTCACCAAAGCCAAACGTGTTGTTTTGGGTGTAAAAGATCTGCCTGCCGGGAGCTATGGCCGCCAATCTTTACAAAAAGCGGATAAGGTATACGGGCCGGGATTTTCCAGTGCAGTGCTTGGGCACGTCGTTTCTGAAGAGACGGATGTCAAACAAATCGTGAGCAAGATTGCCCTCGGGGAGGGGGACGCGGCTTTTGTGTACGCCACGGATGTTGATGGGTCGGCGGGTTCCAAGGTCCAGATTATCCCGGTACCGAACCCGGTGAACGTGACGGCCACTTACCCCATGGCGGTGGTGACCCGGTCTGCCCACCCGGATCTGGCCGGTGAATTTGTCAATTTTGTCTTGTCGAAAGAAGGACAGGCCAGCCTGCAAAACCATCATTTTCTTCCGGCCTCATAACGCGATGGAGTGCGAAAAGGGGAGGGGGGCAAGGGATGAAATTCAGTCCATTCATGTCGAGCGGTTCGGCTCCACAACGGCCGGACTCCCAGTTGCGCGCCTCCCCGGACGGTGGGGAGAAACGACCCTGGAACCCGCAGCTCATCTTTTCTCTCACCGCAGTCCAGAGCAGTTTTGGTCTCGTCCTGGTCTTGTTCTTATTCCTTCCGGTCCTGAGCCTGTTTCTTTCCGTGACGCCTTCCCGGTTTGTGTCCGCCTTGGGGCAGGAGGTGGTCAGGGACGCTTTGGGGCTGAGTTTCCGCACCAGCGTGATCGCCCTGTTTCTCGTAGTGCTCTTTGGTACTCCCTTGGCGCATCGTCTGGCGACGGGAAGGAAGTTTTTCGGCCAGGCCATAGTGGAGGCTTTGTTGCAACTGCCTTGGATTACACCGCCTGCCGTGGCGGGGTTGGCCTTGCTCATGGCCTTTGGCCGGGAGGGCCTTGTCGGCAGAATGCTGGCAGACTGGGGAATCGCACTGCCCTTTACCACCGCGGCTGTAGTGGTGGCCCAGGCTTTTGAGGGATCGGCCTTCTATGTACAGAGCGCCCGGCAGGCCTTCACCGGAGTGGATCGGCAGCTGGCGGAGGTGTCTCGAACTTTGGGGGCGGGGCCTTGGAGGACTTGGCTGCGTCTGGAGTTGCCCATGGCGCTGCCGGGTTTGGTCGCCGGGGCGGCGATGGCCTGGGCCCGGGCTTTGGGCGAATTCGGGGCCACGATGCTATTCGCCGGCAATATGCAAGGATTGACGCAGACGATGCCATTGGCGATCTATACGGTGATGGAGAAAGACATGGACGCGGCGGTGGCGATGGCGATCGTTCTGGTCATCGTGGGCTTCGGGTTGTTGTGGATGCTGTTCCGGTTGGGACAGCGAATGGCCTGACGGGGGATTGGGGAATCCAGGTTGCCCGGAGACAGGGGAGGGACGACGATGTTGGAATTCGAATTGGAGATGCCGTTGGCCTCCTTTACGCTCCACGCGGAGGGGCGGGTGGATCCCGGGATCACGGCCGTCCTCGGGCCGAGCGGGGCGGGGAAAAGCACGTTGCTGCAATGTTTAGCGGGTCTGGCTCACCCGGTTTCGGGGCGCATTCGCTTGGGAGAGCGGATTCTGTATTCTTCGAACGGGCGGATTTTCGTCCCACCCGAACACCGGGGAGTGGGCTATGTTCCTCAGCAGTACGCCCTTTTTCCCAAAATGACGGTGTTTCGCAATGTCGAATACGGGCTTCGAGCCCGGCGGGTCCCCAAGGCCCGGCGAGAGGTGAAGGTGGAAGAGATACTTCGCAGGCTGGGCATCGGACATCTGGCCAGGCGCCTCCCGGCTCACCTGTCCGGCGGGGAGGCCCAGAGGGTCGCCCTGGCCCGGGCACTGGTCATCGATCCCGATTATATCTTGTTGGATGAACCTTTGGCAGCCCTGGATCCAGAGACCCGGGAGGCTGTTCGGAAGTTCCTTCGCGGCGTGTTGAGTGATACGTCTTGCCCCGTCTTGTTGGTTACTCACGATGTGGAAGACGTGCGCCGGCTGGCGGACCGGGTGATGGTGATCCATGAAGGGCGAATGATTTTTTATGGTGGGGTTGAACAATGGGAGAGGCAGGGGATCCCTGCCTCCACCCGTCGAGGGGAGTGAGCACAGAGAGGGGTTACCGCCGCCGGGGCGGGAACCACGCCGTTTTGAGAATGCGCAGGTTCAGGGCGATGAATCGGATGAACTGCACGATCTTGCATTTTCGCAGGAAGAGGGTTCGTCGTGTCGGTTTCATGGTTTTGATCAGTTCCATGGTTGCCCGTCTCCTTTCGGGGTGGGCCGACCCTTGTTATTCGGGAATCAGGCTCCATCCCGGATTTCCTTTCATTTTATAGAGAAACAGGGTATGAAGAGTCCGCTTGATCCAGGCGCCGGCCAAACCGATTTCCATGACGCTCACGTCCAGGTCCCGACCGTACTCCGGGTAGCGCTTGTAATCGGGAACCACCGGATACATCACGATGGAGGCCGCCGACCCGTCCCACAGGGATTTGCCGATGGAAGCGATGCAGGCCCCGGGCATCTCGGCCATTGATTCGTGATGGGAAGGTTCCTTGCCCCGGATGAGGTCAATGACGTTCTCGGCCGCCACCCGGCCGATGATGCCCGACGCCATTCCCGTGCGCGGCGGTGAGGCGGTGATCTGAACGCCGTTGCGATTGACATAGGGCTTTGAAATCGGCCCAGGAGGGGCAAAGGCGATGCCGGCGGCGAAGAGATTCTTGTACAAGGGCGACTGATACGTGCCAGGCCAATCGTCGGCGGTGAGTTCAGCGGGGTTCTTGCCGTAGTTCCCGTCGACTAACATGAATCCGCCGGGATTGGTCATCTTCGCCGTGATGTCTTGGCCGTCTTTGTCGATATATTTAATCTTGGTCCCCTGAAACTGGGGGATCAGCATGGCAAAATCGTATTCCGTTTCTCCTTGTTCTCCTTCGTAATTCTCCCAGTAAACTTTCCCCTTCTCCACGTGGGTGACCGCGGTTTGCACCTGGTAGTAAATTTCTTGTTCAGCAAATAGCGAGCGGGCGAAGGTTTCCGAGTCCATGATGTAGCCGTGTTTTCGAGCGGTGATTCCTCCTACGCCGAGATCCCCCAGCTTGGGTTCATTGCTGATCCACATGATTTTCGCTTTATCGCGTAAACCGCGTTTGACCAAATCATTGTGGATGTTCGTGATATACTCCAGTGCCGCGCCCTGGCAAGTGGCGGTTCCGTGTCCCGTCCCCACCAGGATCTTGACCCGATCGCCTTTCTCCATGCGCTGCACCATTTCCAGGTAGGCATCCCGGGCGAGCTTGGCATGATGAATGTTGCAGATGGACTGGGTGGTGCCCTGGTCCGGGCCCAGCCCCGGGGTACCTTCAAAATTAAGGTGGGGACCGGTGGCGTTGATCAGGTAATCATAAGGGACTTTCTCGAGGTTTCCCTCCTTGTCTTCGGTCAGCACGTACTGTTCGTCGGGATGGATCTCCCGCGCCCAGGCTTGAAGAAAATGAATGCCGTGACTTTGATACATGGGAGCGAGTTCAAACATCGTTTTCTCGGGAGCCATCCGTCCAATGCCTACCCAGACGAGGGAGGGGATATACGTGAACCGCGGCCACGGGCTGATCACGGTGACGTCGTGTTCGTGGCCCAACTCTTTTTTTAGGTACAATGCCGCCGTTTGACCCGAGAACCCCGCGCCGAGAATGACGACTTCTGCCATGAAGAACACCTCCTTGCCTATGGCCATCTCTGGTGAATCGTCCCCGGGAAGAAGGAACGCTTTTACATCAACTTAATGATAGCCGTTCCTACCGGCAAAAGAAATCAGGGATTATCCCCATTTTTGTGTCGTCTCCAGCAAAAATCTCATTCGCCACGCCGGGACACAGAGCCGTGGCGGAAGGAAATTGGCATGTTTTCCTACAATCATGGTCCTCTGGTGCGATCGTGCTGTAAGTCTGATCATAAGCCAATAAAAACGTAAGGATTTTTCCCGATATAGTAATTATAATTAACGTAAACATAACACTAGGTGTGGAAAAGACCAATCTCAGGGGAGTGATGACGTTGAAAGGGTGCGAAAGGGTGGGGAGCTCAGTCTCGGCAACCTGCGGCGTGGAAGGGAGCGCGTCCCGGGGGAGATCGGTGGAAGGGCTGTCTGAATCGATAATCGAGAAGGTTAAACGCCACCCGTGTTACAGCGAGGAAGCTCACCACTTTTTCGCCCGGATGCACGTGGCGGTGGCTCCGGCGTGCAATATTCAGTGCAAATATTGCAACAGGAAATACGATTGTATGAACGAAAGCCGGCCGGGTGTCACCAGTGAACTTCTTACTCCGGAAGAGGCGACGCAAAAAGTATTGGCGGTGGGATCGGTTATCCGCAATACCACCGTCGTGGGCATTGCAGGACCCGGGGATCCTCTGGCGAATCCCCGACAGACGTTCCGCACCTTCGAGTTGATCCGCCAAGCGGCGCCGGACATGAAGTTGTGTCTCAGTACCAACGGTCTGGCGCTCCCCGACCACGTGGATACCATCCGAGAGCTGGGGATCGACCACGTGACCATCACCATTAATGCTGTAGATCCTGAAGTGGGCCAGCATATCTATCGATACGTAACCTGGCAGGGCAAGTTGTTGAGAGGTATTGAGGCGGCCCGGCTCCTGTTGGAGCGGCAGATGGAGGGCATGAGGGAACTGGTGAAAGCCGGAATTCTCATTAAAGTTAACTCTGTGTTAATTCCGGGTGTGAACGATGTCCATATGGCGGACATTTCCGCGGAGGTCAGGAAACGCGGAGCTTTTCTGCACAACATTATGCCGTTGATCATCGCTGACGGGTCCGATTTTCAAAAAGAAGGCCGCAGGGCGGCACTGCCGGAGGATGTGGCGGCCGCCCAGGAGCGGAGTGGCGCCGGTGACCGTCTCATGCGCCACTGCCGGCAATGCCGGGCGGATGCTGTTGGGCTGTTGGGAGAAGACCGCAGCAGCGAATTTACAAAGGAGAAATTCCGTCAGATGTCCGCTCAGTATGATCCGGAACAACGTAAAAAACTGCACATGGAGCTGGACCGCCGGATTGAAAAGATGTCCGCCGCCCGCAGGGCAGCGGCTGCCAATTTGCGGATTTCCAAAACGGATGGATTTCTGCCGTTTCGGGTGGCGGTGTCCACCTCCGGAGGGAACAAGGTGAATCTGCACTTCGGTCATACCAAGGAATTTCAAATTTATGAAGTCTCGCCTACGGGGCTCAAGTTTCTCACGGCTCGCAAAGTCGGGAATTATTGTTCGGGCATCGAAACCTGTGGGGAAGGAGAAGGGCGGATCGACGAGATCGCTCGCATGATTGCAGATTGCCGATATGTGTTGTGTACCCGAATCGGGCCTGGGCCGAAGTCGGCTCTGGAAGAGATGGGGATTCAGGTGGTGACGGGCTACGGGCCGGTGGAACAAGAGCTCTTTCGGTTGGCCGATCTGCATGCTCAGGATCAGGTTGGGATAGAAGCGTAGCATGCCGCGGCCTGTTGAAGGGGTGCCGGGTGACGGCCATAGGGGAAAGGCGGGGTTGTATCGTGAGAGTGTACTTCTGCGACTCTACATTGCGCGACGGAGAACAGGCCCCGGGAGTCGCTTTTCGCCGGGCGGAAAAAATCGCCCTGGCACAGCTTTTAGATGAAGTGGGGGTTGACGAAATTGAGGTGGGCGTCCCCGCCATGGGCGGACGGGAGGAAGAGGACCTGGCAGAATTGATCTCTCTGCCCATGAGGGCGCGCCCGGTGGCTTGGAACCGGCTCAGGTGGGAGGATATTGCCGCTTCCCTTCGATGCGGGGCCTCCCGCCTCCATATGGCTATGCCGGTCTCCGATGTCATGCTGCACAAAAAACTGTCCGTGTCCCGGGAGGAAGCCCTGTTTCAGCTCCTGACGGTCGTCGAGGAAGCTTGTTCAAGGGACAGCCAGATTTCGGTGGGGTTTGAAGACGCCTCCCGGGCCGACCCCCTGTTTTTGTCCCGGGTAGTCAGGGCCCTGGAGCCCTACCCCATCCTTCGATTTCGGGTGGCCGACACCTTGGGAGTGCTGACTCCCTTTTCGACCCGGGAGTTGATTTTGCGGTTGAAAGACGCAGGTGCGAAAAGCCTTGAGTTTCACGGCCACAACGACTTGGGATTGGCAGTGGCCAATACCCTGGCGGCTGTAGAAGCCGGGGCTGACTGGGTGGGCACCACCGTGCTCGGGTTGGGGGAGAGGGCGGGTAATGCGGCTTTTGAGGTGGTGGCTGTGGCCGTCCGGCGGTTGTTGGGCAAAGAGGTGCACATCCGGCTGCCTCTGTTGCGCCGCCTGGCCGAACAGGTGTCCGCAGCATCCGGGATGCACATCCCCCTCCAGGCCCCGGTGGTGGGTGACCGAGTATTCACCCACGAGTCGGGCATTCACGTCGATGGCGTACTCAAATCCCCGGAAACCTACGAACCCTACCCTCCGGAGTGGGTCGGGCGGGCGCACTCGGTGGTGTTCGGGAAACATTCGGGACGAAATGGGCTGCGCCGAATTCTGGAAGGACGCGGGTACCTCCCCACCGCCGACCAACTCGACGCTCTTCTTGAGGAAATCCGCTTTCTGGCCGTCGTCCAAAAGCGATTTCTCAGCGAAGAGGCGGTGTGCTGGTTATACCGCGAACTGTGCAAGTCTTCCAAGGACGAACAAGCGGTGGCCGACCGGCTTCGGAATGAAGAAAAAACGGCCGGGTGAACCCGGGCGGAAGGAGCGTGACGACGATGTCGGAAACGTCGGTATTCTATTATCTCGACTATGCGGCGACCACGCCTCCCTCCGATTCGGCGATCCAGAGAATGACACAGGTTATGGAATCTTACTGGGGCAACCCCTCTTCCCAGCACGGGCGAGGTGCCCTGGCGCGAAAGATCGTCGAGGAAGCCCGGGAAGAGGTGGCGGGCTGGTTGTCCTGTCGCCCCTCTGAAGTGATCTTTACATCTGGCGGAACCGAGTCTAACCAATTGGCCCTGTGGGGGACGGTGTCGGGAATGCGGGCCCGGGAGGCGTACCCTCGGCGGCGACAAATTTTGCTGTCAGCCGTCGAGCACCACTCGGTCATCGCCTGTGCGGCTGCCCTCCGCCAACAAGGGTATGAGGTGCAGTTTCTCCCGGTGGACCGCCAGGGCCGGGTATCCCCCGATGTGTTGGCGCAAGCCCTGTCTGAGTACACGTTTTTGGTCAGTGTGCAATGGGTGAACAGCGAGGTGGGAACTGTTCAACCGATCAAGGAGTTGGCACGCCTTTCCCGAGAGGCGGGGGCGCTGTTTCACACCGATGCCGTCGCGGCCGCGTCAGTCTTCGATGTCGCCGCCGCGTGTTCGGAGGTTGACCTTCTGTCGATTTCTGGCCACAAAGTGTACGGCCCCCAAGGGACAGGGATCCTCTTTCTGAGGCGGGGCACGCCGTTCCGATTTCCTTTTGGTCCCGGGAGGCAAGAGCGCGGGAGACGGCCGGGCACCGAGAATGTCCCGGGGATTGCGGGGTTGGCGGAAGCCGTTCGGGGACTTCGAAAAGAATACCAACTCAGGGGTGTGCACCTGGAACAGACGCGGAGACGCCTGTGGTCGGCCCTGGAAATCCGCAAACTCGGGCTGGTGCGCTTCACTCCCCAGCAGGAGAGCCATCCCGGCATCCTGACGGTGGGGGTTCCCGGTGAAAATGGGGACGGGCTGGTGGTCGCTTTGAGTCAGAGGGGCCTACAGGTGTCCTCGGGATCCGCCTGCCGCTCCGGGGAAGGGCAACCCTCCCCGGTGCTCCTGGCGATGGGGTTCCCGGAAGATGCGGCGATGGGCATGATTCGCTTCAGTTTCGGACAGGAGCTATCTAGTCACGCTGTAGAGGATATCGCAAAACGATTTGCAGCCACTTTGCACGCCGTTCGGGTTTAACCCTGTCCTTCTTGGGTTCATCTCTGCGGAAGCGAGGGTGACGGTCGTGAATGTGGGATTGCTGAGTGCGAGAGGTCTTCTCACCCGGATTGTAACAGCAGTGGCAGAGGAAGACGGGCACATGGTGTTCAACAGCCAGTATTGGTCCGTCTTTGAAAAGAGTGCCCGAAACGGCTTGTTTGATTTGTTGATTTTTGACTGTCCGGGGACATGTCCTTTTCCGGACATTCGCTGCCTGATCTTGACCCGATCGAAAAAAATTCCCACCGTGGTCATCGGGCCCTCCCGGGAGTCCCGGATGGGGAAACATCTGAACCGGCAAGGCTCGCAGGTTCTGCCCGACCCGTTTTATCCGCAGGAACTTCTCGATATGGTTCGTCACGTCGCGGAAAACGTCAAAGTTGTCCCCCCGTCCTGCCGACCCTCCCCGGATACTTCTCATGCGATGGGCGTGCAGGGCACGTTGGTGGAACTGTCCCCCGGGCTGCTCCTCGACAAGTCTTTCCGGTGCCTCTGGTCGGGCGGGTTGCGGATCGATCTCTCTCCCCGGGAGTACCGGTTGATGGAATGCCTCCTGGCGCGAGAGGGCCAAGTCGTAGATTATGACACGTTGTTGACGGAGATTTGGGGTGCCGACAAAGGGGGATACGACGGTCTGTACGTGGTGGTCCGCTCCTTGAGAAAAAAATTGCATGTACATCCTGGTCGGGCCTGTACGATTGAGAACAAGTATGGCCAGGGCTATCTGTTCAGTCGATCGGTCTTGGAACGAGAGAACTGCCATTCTTCAGGCACGTGATTGTTTGCACAAAGATAGAAATCTGACAAAACAGGTTCTCATATGTAAGGATATATAACGACTATAGTGATATCATATGACCGAAAAACCACCACACCGGGTGGAAAGGAAAGGAGTCGTATCCATGAGGCAGATTGCATTTTACGGCAAGGGTGGAATCGGGAAGTCCACCACCTCCCAGAATACCATCGCCGCTCTGGCGGGGATGGGCAAAAAGATCATGATCGTGGGATGTGACCCCAAAGCGGACGCCACGCGGCTGATTCTTCATCAAAAATCTCAGGAGACGGTGTTGCATCTGGCGGCGGCCCGGGGTTCGGTGGAAGACCTGGTCCTGGACGATGTGCTGCAGACGGGGTTTCGGGATATCAAATGTGTGGAGTCCGGCGGACCGGAACCCGGGGTCGGATGTGCCGGACGGGGCATTATTACGTCGATCACTTTCCTCGAAGAGCAAGGAGCTTATGAAGGTCTCGATTACGTGGTCTACGACGTGTTGGGCGACGTGGTGTGCGGCGGGTTTGCGATGCCGATCCGGCAAAACAAAGCCCGGGAGATTTACATCGTGACCTCCGGCGAGATGATGGCCATGTACGCCGCCAACAACATCTGCAAAGGCGTGCTGAAATACGCCCACAGCGGCGGGGTGCGCGTGGGAGGACTGATCTGCAACAGCCGAAAAGTCGACCGGGAACTGGAGTTGATTGAGGAGTTGGCCCGTCGGCTGAACACCCAGGTCATCCACTTCATCCCCCGGGACAACATCGTCCAGCACGCCGAGTTGCGCCGGATGACGGTGGTGGAATACGCGCCGGATCATCCCCAGGCAAAAGTGTATGAAGAGTTGGCTTCGAAAATCGAAAAAAACCGTCAACTGTCGATTCCGACACCCATTGGCATGGATGAGCTGGAGGAATTGTTGCTGGAGTTCGGCGTCATCGAAGACGAAGAGACCCAGCTGCGCAAACTCGAGCAGATGGAGCAGGAGCAAGCGGCGAAGGAAGAACAAGAGGCGGAAAAACTCGCGGCCAACTGACGATGCGGGCCATATGGAGCCAAAAGGCGCAGGGGAAAGGGGGCGCGGAGTGTGAGCAGTGGAACAACGATTGAAGAAAAGCGCAAAATCGTCGACGAAGTGCTGACGGTTTATCCAAAGAAAACGCGGGAAGAGCGAGCCAAGCACATCGGTGTCAGTGATCCGGAAGATGCGGGATCCTGTGCCGTGGCCAATAATGTGAAGTCGCGCCCTGGCGTCATGACCATTCGCGGGTGTGCTTATGCGGGATCCAAAGGGGTTGTATGGGGCCCGGTCAAAGATGTGATCCACATTTCTCACGGCCCCGTCGGCTGCGGTCAATACAGCTGGTGGTCCCGAAGGAATTATTACAACGGGATCCTGGGCGTGACATCCTTTGTCAGCATGCAGTTCACCAGCGATTTTCAAGAACGGGATGTGGTGTTTGGCGGCGACAAAAAATTGGCAAAGATGATCCAGGATCTCGATCGACTGTTCCCGCTGAACAAGGGCATTACGATCCAGTCTGAATGTCCCATCGGCCTGATCGGCGACGATATCGAGGCGGTGGCCCGGGAGACCTCCGCCCAGATCGGGAAGCCCGTGGTCCCCGTGCGCTGCGAAGGATTTCGTGGGGTGAGCCAGTCTCTCGGACACCACATCGCAAACGATTCGATTCGCGACTGGGTGCTCGGTTCCCGGGATATTCCCGATGAAGGAACGCCTTACGATGTGGCGGTGATCGGAGATTACAACATTGGCGGCGATGCGTGGTCGACGCTCAAAATTTTCCGGGAAATGGGTCTGCGGGTGGTGGCATTGTGGTCCGGGGACGGGACGATGCAGGAGTTGGCTCATACTCCCAGGGCAAAACTGAATCTCATCCACTGTTATCGGTCGATGAACTATATTTGCCGCCACATGGAGGAAAAATACGGCATCCCGTGGGTGGAGTACAACTTCTTTGGGCCGACCAAGATCAAGGAAAGTATGCGAAAAATCGCTTCGTATTTCGACGATAAGATCCAGGAGCAGACGGAAAAAGTGATTGAAGCCTATGAACCGATGATGCAAGCGACCATCGAGAAATACCGTCCTCGTTTGGAAGGCAAAAAAGTCATGTTACTGGTGGGCGGCCTCCGGCCCAGGCATACGATCGGTGCTTACGAAGACCTGGGGATGGAAGTGGTGGCCACCGGGTATGAGTTCGCCCATGAAGACGATTACGAGCGGACGGCCCGGGAGGTTCAGGAAGCCACCATCATCTACGACGATCCCACCGCCTACGAGTTGGAACAATTCGCTTCACGCCTGGATATCGATCTCGTGGGGTCGGGCATCAAGGAAAAGTACGTTTATCACAAAATGGGCCTGCCCTTCCGTCAAATGCATTCCTGGGATTACAGCGGTCCGTACCATGGATTTGACGGTTTCCCGGTTTTTGCGAGGGACATGGACATGGCGATCAACAATCCCAGCTGGGATCTCATCCAAACGCCCTTTGAGTCGTGAGGTGATCGAAAATGCAAAGGCAGCCCAGGAACGTTCAGCCGCCGGGGGAGTTCCCCCCGGCGGGAACGGGCACAGTGGCGGTGCGGGATCATAACACCCTGTTCAGTTGCGAGGACTACCGGCAACTGTTCGAGGACAAAAAGTATTTTGAAGATGCAACCCCCGAGGAGCGCGTCAAAGAAGTTTTGGAATGGACGAAGAGTTGGGAATATCGGGAGCTGAATCTTGAGCGAAAGGATTTTCTCATTAACCCGGCAAAGGCGTGCCAGCCTCTGGGGGGAATCTTGGCGGCGTTTGGTTTTCGCAACACTTTACCCTTGGTGCACGGCTCCCAGGGATGCGTGGCGTACTTTCGAAGCCATTTTTCCAGGCATTATAAAGAGCCCTTTCCCGCCGTTTCGTCTTCCATGACCGAAGACGCAGCGGTGTTTGGCGGGATGAAAAATCTGCGAGAAGCGCTGCAAAACGCGTTGGCTCTCTATCGCCCGGACATGATCGCCATCTGTACCACTTGTATGGCAGAAGTGATCGGTGATGATTTGGGGTCGTTTATTCAGGACTTCCGGGAAGAGGGGGTGATCTCCGAAGACCTGCCGCTGCCCTGGGCCAATACGCCGAGTTTTGTGGGCTCTCACATCATCGGGTATGACAACATGATGAGGGCGATTCTGGCCGACCAAGCGAAAGGAAAACGGGACGAAACCAGTGAGCGGATCAATATTATACCCGGCTTTGACACGTATACCGGAAATCTCCGGGAAATCAAGCGTCTGCTGGACCTCATGGAGGTTCCCTACACGCTCCTGGGAGATACGTCGGACGCCCTGGACTCTCCGGCCCTTGGAGAGTACCACATGTATCCCGGCGGGACGCCGCTACCGGAGCTGCGAAATGCTGCGAGGGCCAGAGCGACCATTGCCCTCCAACGATACAGCACCCGTCGGACGATGCAACTGGTCAGCAGCCGCTGGAAACAGGAGGCGGTGGTCAGCTCTCCCATCGGGGTTCGGGGTACGGATGCCTTTTTGCAGACGGTGAGCCGGCTGACCGGAAAACAGGTGCCGAAACAGATTCAAGAAGAGCGAGGGCGCGTGGTGGATGCCATGCTCGATTCCCACGCGTACACCCACGGGCGGCGGGTGGCCTTGATCGGGGATCCGGATATGTTGCTGGGTGTGACGGCGTTCTTGTTGGAGGTGGGTGCAGAACCGGTTCACATCGTGTGTACCAACGGGGACAACGATTTTAAGGAAGAGATGGAGAGTCTTTTAGCCGGGAGTCCTTACGGCCAGTCCGCCAAAGTGTGGGTCGGGTACGATATGTGGCACCTTCGCTCTCTCGTCTTCACAGAACCCGTGGATTTGTTAATTGGCAATTCCTATCTCAAGCTGATCTCAAGAGAGGCCGATATTCCGCTCGTGCGCGTCGGGTTTCCGATCTTTGACCGGCATCATCTGCACCGATATCCCATCGTCGGGTATCGGGGGGCCTTGAATCTGCTGCAGATGATCGTGAACACCGTCCTGGAAGAGTTGGACCGCAAGGCCCCGGCCCACAGTTTTGACGTAATCCGCTGAAGACCGACATTTTCGCCGGGGGGAGGGAGAGGGATGAAACCGCTTCACGAGATTTTTGATCAGCCGGCTTGTGAGCACAACCGGGCGAAGGGGAAAAAGCGCAATGCCGGCTGTCCCAAGCCCGAACCGGGCAGCGCCATGGGAGGGTGTGCCTTTGACGGCGCGCAAATCACCCTTTTGCCCATCGCCGATGTCTTGCACTTGGTTCACGGGCCGTCCGCCTGCCTGGCCAACAGCTGGGAGGCCCGGGGCAGCCTGAGCTCAGGCCCGGAGATGACCTGGAGAGGGTTCATGACCGATCTGTCGGAACAAGAGATCATTTTCGGCGGGGAGAAAAAACTCGAGGCGGCCATTCACGAAGCGGTTCGCAAGTTTGCGCCCCCGGCGGTCTTTGTATACAGTACCTGCGTGACGGCGCTGATCGGAGAGGACTTGGAAGCGGTGTGCGCCAAAGCGTCCCGGGAGCTCGATCTCCCGGTGGTCCCGGTGAACAGCCCCGGTTTTATTGGAAGCAAGAATCTCGGCAATCGCATGGCGGGGGAAGCGCTGTTGGAGTATGTGATCGGCACCCGGGAGCCGGAGGTTTCCACTCCTTATGACGTCAATCTCGTGGGGGAATATAACATCGCCGGAGAACTCTGGCAGATGAAGCCGCTTTTTGAGGAAGCGGGGATCCGGATTCTCGCCTCTATCACCGGCGACGGGCGGTTTGGGGACATCCGCACTGCCCACCGGGCCAAAGCGACAATGGTGGTCTGCGGCCGGGCCCTGATCAACCTGGCCCAGGGGTTGTTGGATCGCTATGGAATCCCGTATTTTGAAGGCTCCTTCTATGGGATTCGGGAAACCGGGGAGGCGCTCCGCAATTTCGGGAGGATTCTCGGCGGTGAGGTTCCTGAACGGGTGGAGGGCTTGATCAAGCGGGAAGAAGCGAGGCTAGACCATGACCTGCGGCCGTACCGGGAGATTTTGAAGGGGAAAAAAGCGCTGCTGTACACGGGCGGGGTAAAATCCTGGGCGTTTATTTCCGCTCTTCAGGATTTGGGGATGGAAGTGGTGGCCACATCCAGCCGGAAAAGTACGATGGACGATGTGGCGAAGATGAAAAGTCTCCTCGGCGAGAGTGGCGTGATCATGGAAGAAGGTGGCCCCAAGGTGATTTTGAAGACCATGCGGGAACGCGGGGCCCATATCCTCCTGGCCGGGGGGCGAAATCAATATACGGCTGTGAAAGGAAGGGTGCCGTTTATCGATGTGAATCAAGAGCGCCACCGTCCCTACGCGGGTTACGAGGGGATGCGCCGGCTCGCCCAGGATCTCGCGTTGGAGTTGACCCACCCGGTGTATCGTCAAATTGCCGAGGGAGACGGGCGGTTCCGCAAGGGCGGCGTGGAGGCGGAATCGGCTGCGGAGGAATGGGCGATATGCAAGGTTTGAATCCAGGACAGGCGAAGAAAAAGCCGCTGTCCATCGACCCACTGAAAATGAGCGCCCCCCTGGGAGCGGCGCTGGTGTTTCTCGGCATCGACCGGGCGGTGCCCATCTTGCACGGGTCTCAGGGGTGTGCAGCTTTTGCAAAAAATGTGCTCACCCGGCATTTTCGGGAGCCGATTCCCCTGGGGACAACGGCATTGTCCCAGGAGACGGTGATTCTCGGAGCCCAGGATGCGGTCTTTAAAGCTCTGGACAATACGATTCGCAAACAAAACCCTTCGGTGATCGGCATGATCACCACCGCACTGACGGAAACCTCGGGGGACGACGTGGAAGGCGCGGTGATCGAATACGGAGTCAGCCACCCGGGCGGTCCGCCGGTGGTCGTGGTGCACGCGCCGGATTTTCGCGGAGGACTCAGTACGGGGTACCGCGCGGCGGTGGAAGCGGTGGTAAAGGCATGTGTCCCGCCCCGGGGAGACGGGCAGCCTTGGATACCCGGACAGGTCAATTTGATTTTTGGGCCGGGCTATGGGCCGGGAGATGTCGAGGAGGTTAAGAACATGGTGGCGGCGATGGGGCTTTTGCCCCTCGCTCTGCCGGATCTCTCCACGTCCATGGACGGACATTTGGGCGATGGCGAGCTGGACGGACTGGACGGGGGGACTTCGCTGTCCGACCTGGCCCGGATGAGTTGGTCGGCGTATACGTTCTCTTTTGGCCGCACCGCCCAGCGGGCAGGGGAGGACGTGGCGGCCCGGGCCAAGGGCAGGCATGTGAATATCCCGCATCTCAACACTCTGGACGCGGTGGACGATTTCTTGGAGTTGCTGTTGCGAATTGGCGGCGGCAAGGTCCCTGAGTCGATGCGGATCCAGCGGGATCGCCTGATGGACCGCATGCTTGATGTGCACGCGCTATTTTCGGGGATCCGGGTGGTGCTCGCAGGAGAACCCGATTGGCTCTGCATGACCGAAGCGGCCTTTGTCGGGATGGGGGCGTCGGTGGTCGCCGCCGTGGCGGCGGACGATCCGAAGGCCTTTGGGTATTCAGCATGGTGGCCAGAGGGGGATTACGGGGATTTGGAAGAGTGTGTGGCCCGTTGGGAAGGATGTTCGGTGGATCTTTGGGTGAGCAATTCCCACGGCGCCAGGGTTGCCCGGAGGACGGGGGTGCCGTTTCTTTCCGGCGGTTTGCCGGTATGGGACCGACTCGGAGTTCCAAATGAAGCATCGGTGGGGTATCGAGGGCTGTGGGAGTGGCTCGCCCGGGTCGGTTCCCGGTTGATGCAGAGGGAAGAAGTGCATCCGAGCGAGTGATGCCTGGGTCAGAGGGCATAACGGGTCTTTTGGGGGTGATGGACGTGAAAGTGGCTTTTGCCACCGAGGATGGCGTGACGGTCAATTGTCATTTTGGCCATGCACAGTCTTTTGATATTTACGAAATCGGCACGGAGGGTTCGCGGTTTTTGGAAAGGCGGATGATCGAAGACGGGGAGGAGGAGGTGCAGCGAATCGATGGACGGATCGAGGCCATCCGGGATTGCGCAATCCTCTATGTCAACGCCATCGGGGCGGCGGCGGCAGCCCGGGTGACCCGGGCACGGATTCACCCGGTCAAGGTGCGGGAAGGCGAGCCCTTGGTGTCGATCCTCGCAGACATGCACCGGGTTCTCACCCACAACCCTCCGCCTTGGTTGCGGAAAATCCTGATGAGTGAAGCCGGTGCTGCGAATTCGTCCGGTCCGTGAGCATCCAAGAGTGAAGCCTTCGTTGCCCGCGTCCAGGAGGAGAAGCCCCTTTATCCACGCGGGGAACGGGTGTAGCGGCACGCGGCGGAGAGGAAGGAGGACGGAGTGTGGCGGTGGTGAGAGAGCAGCGGGGCTCATTTGTGACGGAATTGGCTCGGTTGGTTCGGGCCCGGGACACGTACGGGGTACTGGACGGGAAGCCCGATGCGGATATTCTGCAAGATTATGTGCGAAAAGGCGGAAAAAGGGATCTGATGGCAGAATTGGCGTTGGAGACGACGGACGCGGTTCGCCAGAGGGTGCATCTGTTTTATGAGGCCGTGGCCAGCCGGTTGGAGCGATTGATCGAGAATGGCCAGGTGATCAATGTAGCCATGGAGTTGGATCCCGAGGGATTCGGCCAAGTCGTGCTCTACACCGATTGGTTTGTCGTGTGGAGCGAAGGGTTGAGGGATGTCCCGCGAAGGTACCTGTTTGACAATCTGGACCAGTTAGAAGCTTTGGGGCAGTCCATCGTGAAGGAGGGGTTGGCGCGATGGGAGACGTGCTCGAAGATCGCTCATCTGTTACCGTCGTGACGTCTTCCTCTTCCCGATACGCCCGTCAGTTGCCCTTGATCGGTGAAAACGGCCAACAAAGGTTGAAGGAGAGTACGGTGCTCGTTGCGGGGATCGGGGGGCTCGGGGGCGCCTGCGCCTTGTATCTGGCGGCCGCCGGGGTTGGACATCTCATTCTCCTGCACGATGGCGTGGTCCAGTTGCCCGATCTGAATCGGCAGACCTTGATGAATTGGGAAAGCCTCGGCCGGCCGAGGGTGGAGGAGGCAGAGAAAACGCTGAGAGCCTTTGACCCCGACTTGAAAGTGACGACCATTCAGGGCAAGGTCGGGGAGGTGAGCCTCGACCCCTGGTTGAAACAGGCCGATCTGGTCATCGATGCCCGGTACGATATGGAAGAACGGTTTAAACTCAACGAACTTTGTGTCCGCCAGGGCGTGCCCATGATGGAAGCGGCCATGTACGGGTGGGAGATTTTCCTGTTTTGGGTCATTCCCAAACTCGGACCGTGTTTGGAGTGCCTTCATGCGAGGGACGCAGCCGAGGCGTGGCAGCCCCTTGGGTTTCCGGTGCTGGGCGCGGTAGCCGGGGCAGCCGGAGCCATGGCAGCTTCCGAAGCTGTCAAATGGATCACACAAAAACGGGTGGCGGGCGGGGGGAGAGGGCTCTCTATGGGAACGCTGTTCTCTTTGCATCTACTCTATATGGATACCCACGTGATCCAGGTGGCCAGAAACCCCTATTGCCCGGTATGCGGGGACCGGCCTCATGTGCGGGCCTAGGCCTCAAGGCGCGGCCCAAACAGAAGGACTAAAATGGACACCTCGTTGTGGCCGCGGTTCTGCCCCGTAGACGCCCGCAGGTACCCCACACGTGGAAGGTACCAAGTTTCAGCTGAAGGCAAAGGTGGGAGGACGCCATGAAGACCGAAGAGGAGTTTTTGCAGCTGACAGACGCCGAGGACTATTTTGCCTTTTTTGATGTGGCCTACGACCGGAATGTACTTGGGGCGAAGCGACTGCACATCCTTCGGCGATACGGGGAGCTTCTCAACGAGATGGGGAAGGAGTGTGCGGCGCTTTGCTGGGAAGAAAGGTGGCCGGTGTACCGGGAAGCATTGATCCGGGCTTACCGGGAACTCCAGATGCGCACCCCCCAGGAGGCGGGGCTTTTTTCGGTGTTCAAAGATGCCCAGGCCGGGACCGGTTGCGCCGGCTGCTCTCAGATGTGCTCCACTTCCTCGGTAAATGCGTGTTATCGGTAGACGCCAGGGGCAGGCCCCATGAACTCCGTCCACCGCTGGGAACACATTCGAGGACGACAATCAAACGTCGGTCCTGTGAAAGGGAGTGGGATGGAACATGGGATCGGTTTTGAATTTGGAAGACGTCGTGGAATGCGTAAGGGATATCCGGAATGACGGGACGTACCCCATGGAGTCCCGGGGAGCGATCCTCGCCCGGCGAGGCGACCGCGGCGTGGTGGTGGACCGGGGATGGTTTTTGCAGGATCGACTCGTTTATGCGGTTTATTTTTTATCCACCGGACGCATCGTCGGGTGCCTGGAGTCGGAGTTGAAGAAAATCGATGCTGTCGACGAGTCAGCCCAAACATGAAGAACGGCGCGCCGCCGACCTCGCCAGAAGGAAGGGGATGGGCGGCGCGTCATTATGTTTTGATGAAAATGTGGTATAGATCTCGGTGAAACAGTTTTCTGAATAAACACGCAGACCCCATATTTGGGGGATTTAAAGGTTGCGACGTATTCAGTTGTTCGGTGTGCGTTCTGTATGATCTTCAAATCCAGTATACGGGTCACGAGGCTATTCACGGTGTCACGGTGACTTTCGATAACTCTTTAACAGTCTCTTCAGGCGCCGGCGCCAATTCCCCGGTTGTGCTGAAATTACCGGACCTCGTTTTCCCGCTGGAAACAAGGTCAGTGCCGGTCAATGTAACCTGGGTGAAAGGTCAAACAACCGAATCTGCCGCGTTTACGCTTCACCCGAAAAATGGGTGAAAGACCTTGAAACGTATTGCCCCGCTTTTTTAGTTTACATAATGTACATTATCGGACTCAAAAAACCAGCAGAAGAAGGCCGTTTGTCGTCGTCAGCCCGACTGAAAACTTGCCTGCTGAGAGAAGCGGAATCCCCTTTTTTCTTGTTGTTCTCCCCGAGATTCATGGTGATGCGGGCAGTTCTTTGAGAACGTTCTCCAGTTTCGTGGCCGCATCGGACAGGGTTTTGACATCGAGTGGTTCTTCCTTGCTCCCCGCCTGGACGATGCCCAGAGGGTCTTCGATTTTGCTGTAGAGATCCGGCGTCTGTGACTTCACCGTGTTTTCGAAGGACTCCCATGCCTCTTCTATTTCCTTGGCGGATTGACTGACCCGATTTCGGTCTTGGGCTGTCAGGGCATCTCTGAAGTCCTGGAGGTATTTCTCCATACGGGTTTTGCCATCTGCCACGCTGACTTTGGACGGGGCTTCAGTCTGTTTTTCAGGGCTTTCGGAAGCGGTGCCGGCGGGTTGTCCCTGGGATGCTCCGCAACCGGCTGCTACGATCAAGGCCGCGATGGCGAGGGGAATGATGCAGTAACGCATGTCTCGATATCCTCCTTGTTTCAATGTTCCGCAGAAATGTTCCGGCGGAGACGTTGATCTTTAATCCGTGTCCACACGAGCCAACCCACTGCGGCAAGCAGCAGCGCCAATTGTGGGATGGTGCTTTGCCAGGTCGGGTACATGCCCAGAACGTCGATGCTGGGCAGGTAGGTTCCCGGCGTGGCCGGCAGGATCCCCCCCGCCTGGAGCTTATTTACCCCCACACCGACGAACTTGTAGCATAGGTAGAACACAAGGATACTTGAGAGCAAGAAAAAGGGTCGCACGGGGATGCGCAGACCTGCCACAAACATTAGCCCACCGAGGATGAGCAACATGGCGGCCCCCACGCCCAGTCCTAGCAAGAGGCCCCCGATGCCGAGGGAGGGGACCATGCCGATGTAAAAGAGTACCGTTTCGGTCCCCTCTCGAAAGACGGCTAAAAACGACAACACGACCAGGGAGACGAGACTGCCCCTCGCCAGGGCGCGGTCCGTTTTCTCCCGAATATACTGCTGCCACTTCGCGATGTTGGCGTTGCTGTGCAACCAATAACTGACATATAGCAACATGACGGCGGCAAACAAAGCGGTCCATCCGCCGATCAGCGCATTGTTGTCGCCAAAGGTGCCGCTGGTGAAAAGAATTTGGACCAGAACAGCCAGAATAACGCTGACCGCGATCCCTCCCGCGACGCCCGTCCAGACCCACCTCTGTTTGTCCGGATGACCGGACCGACGCAAAAACGCCAGGAGAGCGACGACTATCAGCATCGCCTCTAACCCTTCCCGAAGCAGGATCAGAGCGGCGTCAAAGAAGGTATAAGAGGTGGTGCCGGACAGCGGAGCGAGCCGATTCTCCATGCGCTCGATCACCTGCTGGGCATCCTCGATGTCGGGAGGATTTTTGGTCAAAAGAGCTTTCGCGGTGACGATATCCTGCTCCATCGGCCCGTAGACGTCTGGGGATTTGGCCAGGACCAATCCTTCCACGTCGATCCACGACATCTGCACGCGATCGATGGTTTCGGCCGCCTGGGTTGCCTGGCCCTGGCGGATTTGTTCCTGGGCTTGTTGCAACAGGTTCACCAAGGTGGCCACCTTGGCCTTACCGCTCGTGGAACGCGGTTCATCAGCCGAGTAACCGCCCTCGATGAATTTACGCAAGGTATCCTGCACGGCGGTCAGGGAGTGCTCCACTTGATCTGGTTTTCCCTGGGCGAAGGATAGTTGCACCTGCCCCATAGCGTCCTCGATGTCTTTGTATGCTTGGCGAGAGGTCTCCCTCACCCCATCTTCCTTGGCCAGCCAAACTTCCGTAAACTGGCGGTAGCTTTCCCTGGCGCCGTCCAGGTCCCCTTGTCGCGCCCGATCAAGGGCTTGGGCGACCCAGTCTTGGGCCTGCCGCATATCGTCCGCTGGAGCGGCCGCAATGTGCAAAGCTGAAGGGATGGCTAGGGCGAAGAGAAAACACATGGCCAACAGGATTCTCTTGATCAATCCTGCACACCTCTCTTTTTCTATGTTGGAAAAGGACTCTCACGAGCCTTCGCCTTCGGCAAGCGGAATTGAATATGAAAATTATTCTCATTTAGGAACCAAAAAAGATAGAGTTCCTTCTCTTCTTTCGATACTGAGAATTACAATTTTCCCATGCGTATATCACTATATCATGCTCGGAGAAAGGGTACAAGGGGGATCTTTATCGCAGAGCGACGGAGTAATGAGGACTGTGGCGACCCCATCTTGCCACCCGTCCGCAATTTGGGTAAAGTGAAGCTATCGAGAAGAAAGTGCCCTGCCGAAAGTATACCCAGGGCACAGGCAGAAACGGGGGTGCGATGTTCACCATGCGAATCACTTCTTATTTCGATTATAATTGCGTGTTTTGTTATATCGGTCGATATCGCCTGCGGGAGGCCGCAAACAGGGCCGGTGTGTCCATCGAATGGGTGGCCTGGGCAATGCCCGAGGATGCTTCTCCCCCGCCAAAACCGGATGACTACCGGGAGGGCGTGAAGCGCTATGTCCAGGCGGCTTCTGAAGATCTGGGCCTCGACATCCGCCTCATGAGGGCAGTTGACACCCAGGATGCCCTCACCGGTATGTATTACGCCCGGGAACAGGGCGTTGAGGAGCCGTATCACCAGCAGGTCTTTGATGCCCGGTTTTTGAAAGGATTGGATGTGTCGGACCGCAAAGTTCTGACAGAATGTGCAGAAGCCGCCGGGCTGTCCGGGGATGGCTATTGGAATGCTTTGGATCAGGAGAAGTATCGCATGCAGTTACAGGCGGATTTCCAGCGCGCGGCACATGCGCGAATCTGGACCATCCCGGTTTATGAAGCGGATCACCGCCGGTTGGAGGTTCATCACTTTGACCAGCTGCCCACCGCCGATGGGCTGACCGAATGGATCCAACTCATCGGAACGAAGGCGGAAGGTTGATTTTGTCAGCGGCGTCCGCGCCTTTGGCGCTCAACGGCTCCTAGATACCGATTCGGGTTCTTCATTGCGAGGCGGGCAAGTGAAGAATCATGCCCGGATAAAGGGTGCCCTCCCCCGTCAAGTGGTTGAGCTGGCGCAACTGATAGATCCACTCCCTCACATCCACATCGGGTCCCGCGTACTGTGACGCGATGCTCCATAGGGTGTCCCCTTCGTATACCATGATGGTTCTGTCCTCTCCCGCTTCAGCCCTGGGATGGTGGTGCAGCAAAACTCCTCCCGCTGTCCCCAGCCCCATGACAACAAGAAGCCCCGTCACAAACACGGCCCGATTCCACGCCCGGTTTGCCCGCGCCAATCTGCCCCGGTGGCGGCTAGGGTAGGCTCGGGCCCCGGCCTTCCGTGGATCCACCCTGAAACGGATCGCTTGCGCCTTCTCGTTTTCGGCCGATCTCCTCAGAGGCGTACCCATCTCCTCTCTCCCCCTCTCCCTAGGTATCTGTTGTCTCTGTCAGCATGTTGGGACGACAATCGCCCAGAGAGCCAGCTCGTCCCCCCATCTCTATGCTTCGAATGCGACAGAGAGAACGAAACGAATGTTCGTATTTAGTGTAGATGGAACAAACGTTTGTGTCAAGGGTTTTCGAATCATGTCGGGAAGAGAATAAGGCGCGGCATTCAGGTGTTCTCTGACTCTCGATAATCTGTCAGATCAAGGAGACAAGACCGCTCCTTTTTTCGGCAAATATACGTTTGTTTTCTTGGCAGATTGGGTGTATCATAGAAACATGAAAATTCTCAAGCCCTTTCACTGTCGACTGGAACCGACAAGAGAACAGGCCCAGTGTCTCACTCGATACCGGGGATGTGCGCGGTTTGTCTGGAACAAGGCGCTCACTTTGCAGAAGAGGCGGCTGAAAGCCGGGTACCCCCTGTTGTCGTATGGAGAGTTGGCCAGACTCCTGACGCTGTGGAGGCACAGCGAGGAATACGGGTTTTTCGCCAGTGCACCCGTACATCCCTTGCAATGCGCTGGCATCGATTCACCGGCCGATGGTTCGGGACGGGTTTCCTGGAACGAAGGCGCTTGACCCGCGATTATCCGTCCCGACGGTGTGCAGGTACGGGAGAGCAGCGCTTTGATGGTGGGAGACCCGGAGACAGAACGGATCTTCCTCCGGAGATCGTGGGACAGCTGAGAGATGGGCGCCGTGCCCCTGTAAAGCTCATGCCCCAAAAGGTGAGCGTTGGTTCAAAGTCCAGTTTGCGAGATCCGTGCAGGATCCACCCATGAGAAGAGGTGATGTTCGTGAAATTGTCAAGAAGGCAGCAGGATATCCTCGATTTCATCAAGAAAGAAGTGAGAGAGAAAGGCTATCCTCCTTCCGTTCGGGAGATCGGCGAGGCAGTGAACTTGTCTTCCAGTGCCACCGTCCATCGTCACTTGGGTCGGCTAGAGCAGATGGGGTACATCCGCCGGGATCCGACGAAACCCAGAGCCATTGAAATTCTGGAGGAGGATGCACAAACGGTCGGGCCGGTCACCATGGCTCCAGTGGTGGGCCGGGTTACCGCGGGGTTGCCGATCACCGCTGTCGAAAACATCGAAGATTATTTTCCCCTCCCTGCGTCCTGGACCGGGGGAGACCCCGTCTTCTTGCTCCGAGTGGTCGGCGACAGCATGATTGAGGCCGGGATTTTTGACGGTGACTTGGTGGTGGTTCGCCAGCAACCCACCGCCGAAAACGGCGACATTGTTGTGGCGATGACAGATGAAGGCGAAGCCACGGTGAAGCGATTCTACCAGGAGAAAGATCGCATTCGCCTTCAGCCGGAGAATTCCACCATGACCCCACTCTATTACAAGACTGTGACAATTCTCGGCCTCGTGATCGGTCTCTACCGTTCGATTCGATGAAGTAGTAGAATGAAGAGAGATGGTTTCAGCTCAGTCTAAGAACAGGAGGACGTCAGTGTGAAGAGATGGCAAGGCATGACTCTGGCTGCCCTACCGGTGGTTCTCGGCCTCGTTTTTATCATCGGAGTATTTGCCAACTGGTTCCCCATTCAAACGGGACGGTCGACCGAGGCCACGGCGAGCGGTTCGGGGTCAGGGGGTAGCTCCGGACCCGTTGATACGAGCGACCCGGGCGCACAGATTTTCTCTCAATCCTGCGCGAGTTGCCACGGAGCGAATTTGGAAGGTCAGACTGGGCCCAAGCTTCTTGGCATCGGGAGCAAGATGAACGAGGCGCAACTGGTGGAGTATATCAACAATCCGAAGCCGGTAGCCGGTTATCCACCGATTATGCCTCCCAAAGGCGGACTCCAGTCCGATGACCAAGTCAAGCAAGTGGCTGCCTGGTTGGCGAAGCAAAAGTAACGCAGAACTTCATCAATAGGCAACAACCCCTGCAGAGTGTTGCAGGGGTTGTTTACTCCATTGGCTCGTCTCCTTTAAGGCGAGCTTCCACGTCTTTTGTTTTACGGCACCGATCAATACAGGTTCAAGTACTGGTCCCGCTCCCAGGGATGGACGGCGGTGCGGAACATATCCCACTCAATCAATTTCGCCTCGACAAAATGTGTAAACGCGTGTTCCCCCAGGGCATTGACGATGACTTCATCCCGGCTCAGCTCATCCAGAGCTTCTTTCAAACTGGCAGGCAGCGTCAAAATCCCAGCCTGCACGCGTTCGCTTTCCGTCATAACGTAAATGTTGCGATTGACCGGCTCCGGCAAGGGCATGCGGTTGCGGATTCCATCCAGTCCCGCAGCCAGCATGGCCGCCAAGGCGAGGTACGGATTGGCCGACGGGTCTGGGCTGCGCACTTCGATCCGGGTGCTCAAGCCCCGGGAAGCGGGCACTCGCACCAAGGGACTCCGATTCTGGAACGACCACGCGATGTAAACCGGCGCCTCGTATCCTGGCACCAAGCGCTTGTAAGAGTTCACCGTAGGGTTGGCGATGGCGGTGAACGCCCGAGCATGGGCGAGGATTCCGGCCAAGTACTGTTTCGCCGTTTCACTCAAGCCAAACTCGTCCCGTTCATCGTAGAACGCATTCTCGCTCCCCTGGAACAGGGATTGATGGGTGTGCATGCCGGATCCGTTAATCCCGAACACCGGTTTTGGCATGAAGGTGGCGTGCAGACCGAGCTGCCGGGCGATCGTCTTGACCACCAACTTAAAGGTCATGATATTGTCCGCCGCCGACACGGCATCGGCATATTTAAAATCGATTTCATGCTGGCCAGGCGCCACCTCGTGATGGGAGGCCTCGATTTCAAAGCCCATCTGTTCCAACGCCAATACGATCTCCCGGCGGCAGTTTTCCCCCAAGTCTACCGGAGCCAGATCAAAGTATCCCCCTTGATCGTTCACTTCGGTGGTGGGATTTCCGGACTCGTCCATCTTAAATAAGAAAAACTCCGGTTCCGGCCCGACGTTCATGGTGGAGAAACCCATGTCCTGGGCTTGGCGCAGGACTCGTTTGAGAATTCCCCGGGGATCTCCGGGGAAGGGAGTGCCGTCCGGAAGGTAAATATCGCAAATCAACCGGGCCACTCGCCCTCCGTCTCCCCCGATCCAGGGAAATATTAGCCAAGTGTTGAGATCCGGATACAAATACATGTCCGATTCCTCGATGCGGACGAAACCTTCGATCGAAGAACCGTCGAACATGATCTTGTTGTCCAGGGCTTTGGGCAACTGACTCACCGGGATTTCGACGTTTTTGATAATACCGAGCAAGTCAGTAAATTGGAGGCGAATATAACGGACGTTCTCTTCTTTCACCATTCGCATAATGTCTTCACGTGTGTACTGGCGTGGCATCGATGGACTCCTTTCTTCTCTTCACAGATATGTAACAAAACGATTCCCCGCCCTCTGACAGGGAATCGTCTCGCTCTTTAACGGAAAAACCGGGAGAGCTCGCCTTGGATCAGCGACGCCGGTCTACCCGGTCGCTCCAATTGGGCGATGAGCTCTTTTTTCAGCAACTCGTGCAAGTCCCGGTCCGTGAGGTTGCGATTCCCTTCCACCGCAAGTCGCTCTTCCTTCGGAAGGTCTTCGACATCAGTGGGTTTTTCGGCCGGTCCCAAGGCCTTTTTAATCCCCGCGATATTCAGACCTTGATCGATCAGTTTCTTGATCTCGAGCAAGCGTTCGACGTCCCGGAAAGAAAAAAGGCGCTGATTGCCCTTGGTGCGAATGGGTTGAATCAATCCCTGCTGTTCGTAATACCGAATCTGCCGAGCGCTCAACTCGGTCAACTTCTGTACGATCCCGATGGGAAAGAGGGCCAAATTGCGCCGCACATCATCTGACATACGCGATCATCCCCTTTGGCTTCCGATACTGATCACCACTGATCACGGGGTTCACGGACGGGGAATGCACTCATTTTCTCACTCATTATACCCCCAGGGGCGCAAAGTTGTCAACTCGATGTGAGTTAACGTAACTGTTAGGCCCGCTCACTTTTAGGGAGAAAGCCGGAGGAACGCAAGGACTGAGCCGCGTGCAGATAAGCAAGTTTACCGTGTTCGTAGGTTAAACCACCCTGGACAAAAACCCGGTACGGGGGGCGCATCGGGGCATCCGCAGACAGTTCCAGGGATCCGCCTTGGACGAAGGTCCCCGCGGCCATGACCACTGGGTCGGGATACCCGGGCATGGCCCAGGGCTCGGGGACGACGTAGGAATCCACCGGAGATGCGGACTGGATGGCCTGGCAGAACGTCAGCACGGCCTCCGCCGAGGGCAGATCGAACTGCTGGACCAGATCGCTTCGGGGATCATTCCACCGGGGCCGGGTTGGAAAGCCCAACGTTTCAAAAAGGGCGGCACCGAACACTGCGGATTGAAGCGCCTGGGAAACCACGTGAGGGGCGAGGAAAAATCCCTGGTAAAACAGGCGCCATTCCACGCCCGTCGGCCCGGCCTCTTCCCCCACTCCCGGGGCTGTCAAGCGGCAAGCGGCCGCATGGACGAGATCTTTTCGCCCAACCACGTACCCGCCGGTGGGCGCCAATCCCCCTCCAGGATTTTTGATCAACGAGCCCGCGGCCAAGTCTGCCCCAACTTCAGTGGGTTCCCGGGTTTCGGTGAACTCTCCGTAGCAGTTGTCCACGAGAACCACCGCATCCGGTTGGATTTTTTTGACCAAGGAGATGGCCTGTTCGAGCTCGTCCACCGAAAGCGCCCGGCGACCCGAATAACCCCCGGAGCGCTGCAACACCACCATACGAACGGGGGCCGCGGACAGTACCTTCTCTAACGCTTCCAGGTCCACCCGGTTATCCGATGTCAAATCCACCTGTGTATAGGTTATCCCCCACTCCACCAATGTACCCTCACTTTGACCGGTTCCCTTCCCGATCACGGTGCGCAACGTGTCATACGGCTCTCCGGTTGCATAGACCAACCGATCCCCGGGGCGAAGAACGCCATACAGTGCCAGGGCCAGCGCATGGGTCCCGGACACGATCTGAGGGCGCACCAAAGCGGCCTCCGCCCCGAAGACACGGGCATAAATGCCATCGAGAATTTCGCGGCCCCGGTCGTTGTACCCATATCCCGTCGATCCCCGCAGGTGCACATCGGCGACGCGGTAGTGCCGAAAAGCTTCCAGTACCCGCTCTTGATTCATCATGGCCGTGCGTTCAATGGCGCGGCGGCGCCGGGCAATCCGGTCTTCGATTGTTTCTGCGATCCGCGTGAAATCCTCCTGGCGATCGCTGTGTGGACCTTCTGTGTGAATGGTGCTCACCTCATTGCTGATAACGCGGCCCGTGAACTCCGCAATTCCGGGCCCCATGTTCCGGATTCTATCATAAACGGGTGACGAGGTGTCTTCGCATTTCGCGCCCGTCAAGCGGAATGTTTACAGACCTCTCGCAACCATTGTACCACCGGTGTAAAGCCCGTGCGATAAAGAGACGACACCACGAAGATCGGAATATCTTCCCCGTGTTTCAGAAGCATCTCCGCCGCCCGGGCCGCGCCAGGCAAGTCGATTTTGTTCCCGATGACGACGTAATGGGACGTTTGCCTGCCCACTTCCATCAGCGTACGATCGACATCACTCAGTTGAAAGCCCTGGGCCGCGGTGCGCCCGAGGTCGACGACGTGAAACCAGATCCTGCTCTCCGACAGACACCGAAGAGACTCTCCCATATGTTGTCGAAGTTGTGTGTCGGGATGGATATCCGCCACCAAACCCGCCGTATCGACAAGCCGCAATTTGATCCAAGGGTGCCAGCGCCGTACCGCGGCGTCCACCCATTGCGGTTCTTGGGTCTTGTGCCGCCCGAAGGCGCACAGCCGCCGGCGGGCTTCTTCCACGGCTAACCGCTCCTTGACGGTGCGTCCCCGCTGATCCATCCGGCGAATGGGCAGCTTGCGGCCGGCGAGCAGAGCCCCCAGTTGTAGCCAGAACATGGTTTTTCCAGCGGCAGTGATGCCGACCACCGTCCCCTGTATCCTCACCTCTCCCCCACCTCCCAGGTGAAATCCTCGGCCTGAAGAGTCATCAACGCCTCCCGGTCCGGGATTCCTTCTCGGAGGAGGCGGCGGGCCTGGCGGCGCTCGGCGCGTTCTAAGACGTTGCGGACCAGGCGGGCGTTGCCAAAGCGGGCGTTACCAAAACAAGTTCCGGCGGCGGTTTGTTCGCTCAACCAGGCGCTGAGCCGGCGCCGGGCGTCAGGAGAGAGCCGATACTCCCGTTCGGCCAACATGCGGTCGGCGATGGCGAGAAGTTCGTCGGCCGAGTAATCGTCGAAATGCAATTGGATCGGAAACCTGGAAGGAAGCCCAGGATTCAGGCGTAAGAATGCCTCCATTTCCCGAGGGTATCCGGCGAGCACCACGACCAGGTCGGTCCGGTGGTCCTCTGCGGCCTTCACCAGCGTGTCGACCGCCTCTCGGCCAAAATCTTTAGAGCCTCCCCGGGCCAGGGAATAGGCTTCATCCACGAACAGTACCCCTCCCAGGGCGCGCTGGATTTGTTCCCGGGTCTTTTGGGCCGTGTGGCCGATATATTCACCCACTAAGTCGGCGCGCTCTACCTCGACCAGTTGTCCCTTGCTGAGGATTCCGAAACGATGCAGCCATTTGGCCATAAATCTGGCCATGGTCGTTTTTCCCGTCCCGGGATTGCCCTGGAAAATCATGTGCCAGACCACGGGTTCCGCCTTGAGGTTCAGCTCCTCCCGGCGCCTTTGAATTTCCGCGAAAGCAAAGGCCTCGTGAAGGACATTTTTGAGGCGGTGAAGGCCGATAAACCGGTTTAACTCGTCGAGCATCTCGCGGAAAAGATCTTCGTAGGAATCCGCTGATGTCCTCTTGGCCCCGTCTTCCGCAGTTTTCACCGTTGGAAGCCGGGAATGCCCCAAGTCGACGACCTGTGTCGTCGATTTGGCCGGCTGAAAGTGCTCAGGGGTACGGGACGGGAACGCATAGAGCTGTCGCAGGGCTTCGGCAAGCGCCAACTCCCCCTGGACATACCGATTAAGGATTCGTTCCGCGGCAGGACTTGGTCGTTTCCCCGTCTTGTTCACGGCAACTCCCCCTCGCGCTTGTTGCTGCAGTGTATGCGCGAGGCTGGAGATGGGTGAATGCCTAGATCCACCGTCGCGGACCGCGGACGGAAGGCGGAAGAGGATCCGACAGCAGGTCAGTCTGACATGTCGAAATCTCGTTCTTCCCCGTAGCCCAGAATCACTACCCGGGTATGGGGGTCATCCTGCAGGAGTTCGGCGAGCTCCTCGTCCCGGCCCATCATCGCGTTAACAGCCGGCACATTTTGCACCAGGTTCTGCCACACGTCCTTCCGGGCGGCAGTTGCTTCCGTCGGAAACGTGTGGCTCGGTATGACGTATCGGACCCGCAAAAGGTTTCGCACCGCATAGGCGGCCTCTCTCGGTCCCATCGTAAAATGCCCGGATGCAGAAAGAATGGCGATTTTCGGTTCGTATAAATCCTGGATGAGCTTCATGTCCATGGTAATCGCGGTGTCACCGGAATGATAGACTGTATGATCACCGGTGAATTCCAACACGTATCCGGCTGACTCTCCAGCGTAAATTGGGTTCCCTTCCGTTTCTCGGTAAGACGAGGTATGGCGAGCCGGAACCATTGTTGCCGTTACACCCTCCAACGCCACACTGCCTCCAAGATTAATCGGGTAAACGTTCTGAAATCCTTCCCGTGTCAAAAGCATCCCGAGTTCATATTGGCACACCACAAGTACTTCGGGGTTTGCCTGCTTTAGTAACGACAGTCCGCTCACGTGGTCGAAGTGACCATGCGTGAGTAAGACGCCATCGACACTTTGCAAGAATTCCGTTTGTGTGTACTTCTCCGGGCAACCCGGATTCAAATCGAAGAACGGATCAATGAGATACCGCTTTCCGCCTCGTGTAGCGAAGGCATACATCGCGTGGCCAAGACGCAAGATTTTCATGACCACCCCTCCTAAAACGCAGTTGATCTGTTCATTTATGATTAGAGCAAAAAGCGGGGTATAACCCCGCTGGAGCAAGATGGTCGGACGTCTTCTCAGGCCAACCAGCTGAAGGGATAGCCCGAATCTTCGCATTCCCGGGCATGCGTAGAGACGGTCAATGGCCGGAAGGTGTCGACCATGACTGCCAGCTCATTCGTTTCCCGCTGACCAATACTCGCCTCGATTTTTCCGGGTTGGGGTCCGTGGACCACCCCCCGGGGATGGAGTGTTAGGGATCCGGGTTCAATGCCTTTACGGCTCATGAATTCGCCGTGCACATAATACAACACCTCGTCCGAGTCGATGTTGCTGTGATAATACGGCGCCGGAATGGCCTCGGGGTGAAAGTCGTACAGTCGAGGGACAAATGAACAGACCACAAAGCCCGGCCCTTGAAATGTCTGATGAACCGGTGGCGGAAGATGGATTTTCCCTACTCGTGGTTCGAAGTCTTCAATGTGGAATGCCCAAGGGTACACATAGCCGTCCCAGCCGACAACGTCCAAAGGATGATGGGGTACCACAGCGCGGAAAATCTTCCCTTTCTGCCGAATGCGGATCTCGTGATCCCTCTGCTCATCATGGGTCACCAACCGATCCGGCACCCGGATATCCCTTTCGCAGAAGGGTGCGTCTTCCATAAACTGCCCGTATTGATTCAAGTACCTCGACGGAGGTGCGATGGGACCCTTGGCCTCGATCACATAATGTACGTTATCGCCCTCGCCCAAGTTGAGCCGATACGTGGTGCCGACAGGAATGACCAGATAGTCTCCGGGGCCGAATCGCAACTCCCCGAATACGGATTCCAGCACCCCGGTGCCCTGGTGAACAAAGATCAGTTCATCGCCTTCGGCATTCCGGTAGAAATAGTTCATCGGCTCGGTGGGCTTCGCCAGGCAAATTCGTACATCATCGTTGAACAACAGAGGTAGCCTGCTTGCAACCGGATCCCCCGATGGTTTCAGCGCCGACGTTCGAAAATGGCGGTGGTGTCCGGGCTGATCGCTGCCCTCTTCATCCATCGGGACTTGGCCAATCATCTCATAATCTCTCGCTGCCGATGGTGTGTGCAGATGATAGAGAATCGATTGAATCCCCGAAAATCCCTGGGTGCCAAACACCTCTTCGAGGTACAGACCTCCTTTGGGATTGCGAAACTGGATGTGGCGTTTCTTCGGCACAATACCGAGTTTGTGATAAAAGGGCATCACGGCTCTCCCCTTTTCCTTTCATTTCAATCAACCGTCATTCAACAACGGTGTTACTCAGCGACCCCAGTCCGGTAATTGTCAACATTACGGTGTCCCCCACTTGCAGCCACGGATGCGTTTCTGGACCCAGTTCCAGGATGCATCCAGAGCCTACAGTGCCCGATCCGATCAGTTCTCCGGGCTCCAGGCGCACGCCCTGCGAGGCCCGAGAAATCATTTGCGGAAACGTGAAGTAAATATCTTTCAAATTCCCTTTTGAGTAGACTTCCCCGTTGACCGTGGCTGTCATTTCCAAATCATAGCGATCGCCGATTCGGTATGGTTCGAGCTCATCGGGGGTGACTAACCACGGGCCTAGAGACGTAGCAAAATCTTTCCCTTTGGCCGGACCCAGCCCCACCTTCATCTCCGCCCGCTGGACGTCTCTGGCGCTCCAATCGTTGAGAATCATGTAGCCCGCGATCATGGATTCGGCTTCTTCCGGAGATACGTCGATCCCCCCTTTCCCCAGGACGCAGGCCGTCTCCAGTTCATAGTCCAGCATGGTTGTATAAGGCGGACGCCGAACGGGTTCTCCCGGCCCGAGTAAGGCATTCGGATTGGAGAAGTAAAAGACAGGGAATTCGTACCACTCCGGAACGACGTCCAGACCCCGACGAGCCCGGGCGTTTCGCACGTGCTCTTCAAACGCGTAAAAATCGCGAAATGTCGAAGGTTGCACCGGAGGGCCGAGGTGGACGGTGTCCGCAGAATGCAAAAGCGGTCCAAGGAACTGATGCGCCTGCTCTCCCGGTTCCGCTTGCGCCCCCCAGTTTGCCATGCGTTCCCGCATGAGGGTGTCGATCGTCCGGATCACCGGCAGCCACAGGTCCCAACGTTGGAGCACCTGATACATGGTTTTCGGAAAGATGGTCGGGGAAATATCCACAATACCTTCCTCCCTGCCCCAGTAAAGGGACAACTCCATGTCCACCACCCACCGGTCTGATAGTATCCACCCGGGCCGGAGGGGGGCAAAATGAGCCGTTTGATAGGAGACAAACTTCACCGGGCTTTACCTCCTTCACCAGCCTGCGGGGGAGTCGGCCGCACCAGCGAGAAAATCGATTCCACCCGGCAATAGTCGGCGCCAGCCAGGCGTCCCACGGGATCAAATCGGTGCAGGTCGATTTTTCCGTCCCGATACAGCGCATCGTCGACAAAGAGGTGGATCACTTCCCCCACGATCAAATCGGCATTCGGACCGCGCCCCAAGGGAATCATGGTTTCCAATCGACACTCCATGCGGATTCGGGCCTTTGCAATCCCCGGCACGTTGATTTTTCGGCTCGGGACGAGATCGATTCCCACCACCTCCACCTCGCTGACGTTCGGCGGGTAGTCCGCGGAGCAGGCGTTGGCCACGGCGACGAGATCCCGGTGTACGGCATTGACCACGAACTCTCCGGTCTCTGAAATGTTGCGCGCGCTATCTTTCATGACCCCGCCCCGCCGCATGATCGAAAGGGTGATCATGGGCGGATCCGAGGCTGCCACGTTGAAAAAGCTGAACGGTGCCGCGTTGACCAAGCCGTCTCTTCCCCTGGTGGTCACGAATGCGATCGGGCGGGGCAGCACCGCTCCGATCAGGAGCTTGTAATTGTGTTGGCGATCGAACCTCGCGGGATCCAGTTCCATTACTGCACCTCCTCCTGCACGGTCTTCTAACGCAGGGCAGGAATGACGTGCTTTGCGAACAATTCGAGGGATTGCATGACTTTTCGATGTTCCAGGGCGCCGAAATTCATGAGGGCCATAAAGTGGTTTACCCCAATTGCCCGATAGCGCTGAATCTGTTCAACGACTTCATCGGGGCTGCCGAAGATCGCCTGTTCCCTGGCCCGCAAATCTTCGTACTGGATGTTCTTTCCGTATTTGCGGGTGCGCAAATACAGATTGATGGCTTCTTTTGCGTTAGCTTCTGCTTCGGCCAGGGATGGCGCGACATGGACATGAAAGGCCACCGGAAGTTCCAATTGCTCGGGGTCTCCGTGTCCATGGGATCGAAAATGTTCTTTGTACGTCCGAATGACCTCGGCCAGCTCTTCCCGGGAATTGCTGTTCACGTACGCGATGCCCATGATCCGGTGTCCCATGCGAGCGATGTGTTTGACTCCCTCTTGGCGAAGAGATGCCACCCACAATTCCGGGTGCGGACGTTGAACCGGGACCACGTTTAACCGGATCTCCGGATATTGGAAATAAGGCCCCTCATGGGAGAAAGTCTCCCCTCTCCATGCTTTCAGCAGCACATCCAGTGCATCGTTGAACCGCAGCGCCTTGTCTCCCATCGGTACCTTGAACCCGTGGAACTCATGAGTCAGATATCCGCTTCCCAGGCCCATGTTCAAGCGTCCCCCGGACAGGACATCCACCACCGCATAATCTTCGGCGACTTGAACCGGATCCCGCAGCGGCAGGACGGATACCGCCACTCCCAATCGGATCCGATCGGTCATTTTGGCAGCAGCAGCTAGGAGGACGGGCGGCGAGGGGCTGACCCCGTACTCGGAAAAATGGTGTTCCGCATACCAGACGCCATCAAATCCTAGCTGCTCCGCCTGCATGGTTTGTTCCAAAACCTCGTCGAAAAATTGACCCGCCGACCGGGGAACAAGTTCCGAATAGTTGTCAAAGACGGTAAACAAACTGAACTTCACAGTGATCCCTCCCGAATCGCGGACAAAAGTCTGCGAGATCTTCATTTTTATCGACAAAAAAGCACAGCCTTGTCTGAACATCCATGGCTGCGCCCGACCCACTTCCCGAGGTCGGGGTGTTCCCCCTTCCCCCGTGGGTAGACAGCTTAAGATCGCCGGCTTCGGCGACTTCATTTCGTTTATAGGCCGATTTCCATCGGTCGTGCATTATAGAGGTGGAGAATCTCCTTTTCCCCGAATTCATCCGGTAAGCCCTCAAAACGAACGGTTCCCCGATCAAGGGCGACGACCCGGTCCGCGATAGACAGCGCCGCTCGGGCATTCTGCTCGACCAAAAGGACGGTTGTCCCTTGGTCCGCTAGTCGACGCAGGGCTTCAAACAGTTGCTCCACAAGCTTTTCCGCCAATCCTAAAGATGGTTCGTCTAGCATCAGCAACACGGGCTCGGCCATCAGACCTCTGCCAACGGCCAACATCTGTTGTTCCCCTCCACTCAAGGTGCCTGCCAGTTGTTCTCTTCGTTCCTTCAATCGAGGGAACAGCGCGTATATCTTCTCACATCGTTGCATCACCTCCTTCGGCGGCAAACCCAGCGATCTCATAAATGCAACTTCTACATAAGCGCCAAGCATTAAGTTTTCTTCTACAGTCATGGTCGGGAACAAGCCACGCCGTTCGGGAACCAGGGTGATTCCTAAACGGTGCACCGACTCCGGAGCAAGACCGGTAATCAACATGTTCCGAAACTGAACCTGCCCTTGATGAGGACGAAACTGACCCGCCAAGGTACCTAAGAGCGTGGATTTCCCGGCTCCATTTGGGCCGATGATAGCGACCAATTCACTTTGACCGATCCTCAGGCTCACCCCATTCAGTGCACGCACCGTGCCCCGGGAGGTGTGAAGATCTTGGGCGGTCAACAGAGGTTCTTTTTGTTGTAAACTACGTTCAATCGTTCGATTGAAATAGGGCTCCTTTTCTGTGCCTACATACGCCTTAATGAACTTCGGGTCCTTTTGCACCTCTTCTGGGGCTCCGTAACAAATTTGCTCGCCGAATTCGAGAACCACCACTTTGTGAGCCACTTTCATGACGCTACCCAGGTCATGTTCAATCCAAATCACGGCGATACCTTGACGACTGATGTCGACCAACAGTTCCAGTAGTCGTTCACGTTCGCTCTGATTCAATCCGGAAGCCGGCTCGTCTAAAAGCAGTAACTTTGGTTTCTGGCTTAGGGCGCGCGCCAGTTCCACCAATCGCTGCTGCCCGAACGATAACTCCCTGGCCGGTATATCGGCTAGCGACTCTAACTCGAAGTGTTGAAGAGTTGATCGGGCATCAGATTCGGCTCGACGACTGATTCCCCTTCCACCTGTGAGAAGGGCCTTCCAGAATTTTACCTTGCGGAATGAAGCGATCCCGATCTGGACATTCTGAAGTACCGTAAGTTCTGAAAATAGATTGATGTTCTGAAAGGTACGGCCAACGCCGAGCTCGGCAATTCGATGCGGTGGCATATTTATGAGCGATTGGCCGTTGAACAAGATCTCACCCTCGTCGGGTCGAGTAAGCCCGGTAATACAATTAAATAGGGTGGATTTGCCGGAGCCGTTTGGTCCGATCACCGCGATGATTTCCCCATGGTTTACCTCGAAACTGCACTTGCGAAGGGCGTAAATCCCGCCATATCGCTTGGTCAGGTTCTCGGCCACGAGTATCGGCGCCACGGTTTACCTTCCCCCCTTACGATCTTTGCTTTGGCCGGAAGAGACATGACCCCGCTAGGCAGAAACAGAATAACCACCAGCAGAAGCACCCCGAAGATCAGCGTTTCCAACGGTCCCACAGCATCCGTGCCGAACATCGGCATGACGCTGCGCAAGGCTTCGGTTAGACCGGTCAGAACCAATGCACCAATAATCGGTCCCCATATTGAGAGAGGGCCGCCCACGACGGCCATGAGAAGAAAGAGGATCGATTGCTTAAAACTGAACAACTCCGGACTGACGAAGGTCATGTAGTGAGCGTAGAGGGCTCCGGACAAAGCCGCTAGGACACCACTGGCCACGAAGGCCTGGACCTTGAATCGTCCGACATCCACTCCGGTCGCGGACGCTGCGGTACTACTATCCCTGGTAGCCTGAAGGGTGCGCCCCCACGGCGAATGGAGGAGGTTCCAAATCAATACCATGACAAGCCCGAGGATTCCCCACACCAGATAATACATTCGCAGGTCCGAATCGATCACCCAAGACCCCAGAGATAGGTGAGGAATTCCGCTGAGTCCGGAGGCTCCACCAGTCCACCACGATTCTTCGACAAAAATGAGATTCATGATCATTCCGGCCCCAAGAGTGACAAGGGTCAGATAATGACCGGCCAGGCGCCTGGTCAACCAACCGAGTAGAAAGGCGACAATGCCTGCAACCGCCAAACCCGACATGAGCGCCAAAATTGTCGGAAACCCGTGCTTCAAGGACAGGAATGCGGAAACATAAGCACCAATCCCCCAAAAGGCTGCCTGGGCCAAGGATACCAGTCCTGCATGGCCGATCAGTAGAGAAAGACCCAGGATGCAGATGGCATATAGCCCGGTCAACAACATGATTTGTGTCCAAAACGGACCCACGATCCACGGACAGACCACAACGATCACGGGAACGAGCGCCAGGTACACAGACTTTCGTCGCATGGGATTCTTCCTCTCTTTTTGACACCTCAAAGCATCATGGCTTACACGCTTTCACACGCGATCGGCGCTCTTGCCAAACAAACCGTTCGGTCGCCACAGAAGAATCACGATTAACACAACGAAGGCGATGGCCTCTTTATAGGCCGACGAAACAAAACCGGCGCCCACCGATTCGAGGAGACCGAGAATAAAAGCACCGGCAACCGCACCAGGGACGTCAGAAAGTCCTCCGACCACCGCGGCAACAAATCCTTTCAGGCCCAAAGTAAGCCCCATATCATACGAAACCAGTGTCACCGGGGCGATCACTGCACCGCCAAGTCCCGCAACGGACGCTCCGATGATAAAACTGAATGTGGCCATTGATCGGGCAGAGATACCCAGCAATCTCGCCGAGTCACGGTTTAACATGACAGCTCGGAGAGCGGCACCGGCGTAACTTTTCTCAAAGAAAAAGTACAGAAGTACGAACAGTACGGCCACGGCAACGAGAATGACCACGTCCTGCCGTGGAACGGCTCCGCCCATGAGATGATACGGTTGCCCGGGGAGAAACGGGGGGACAGCCCGGGGTTGACTCCCCATCAACAGTTGTCCCACAGACTGCAGCACGATGGACAGTCCGATCGTAGCAATGATCTGAACCGTTTCCGCCTGATCGCGAAGTCTGTCTAAAAAAACACGGTGCAACACCCCTCCGACGATCGCCGCCACCACGATCGCGCCGAGAAGAGCCAGCCATGTCGGCAATCCGATTGCGAAAAACATTGCCAACGACAGTGCGCCGACGGTGGCAAAATCACCTTGCGCGAAGTTGATAAGCCCGCAGACTTTAAAAACAGTCACAAACCCCACAGCAATCAGCGCGTAAATGCCGCCCAATGCCAAGCCGGAAAGGACAAGTTGGAGCGTGTCTGCCATATCCGTCACCCTTCGATTTACTGCGCGATAACCCACCGACCGTTGCGGAACTGAAGCATGGTCAAATCTTTATCGGTTAACCCGACATGATCCTGGGGACTCAGGTGGAAAATCCCCGTTATTCCCACGACTCCATTTAAGTGTTCAATAGCATCCCGAAGTGAATCGCGAGTCACTTCGCCTTTGATGGTCTTCAATGCCTCGATGATAAGCAGGGTTGCATCGTACGCCATTCCATCGATCGGGCTCGCGTCGATATTGTATTTCGATTTATACGACTGTGCATACGACTGGAGCACTTTCTTCTGCGGATCACTGTCCGGCAATTGATCGATCACCCAAATTTTGCTCTGGGGCTGATAAACACCTTCAGCAGCATCGGTTCCCGCCAACTCCACGAACTTGTTCGATCCCGCTCCGGAGCTGAAGAATATCGGGGTATTAAGCCCGAGTTCATGGTATCCCTTTAACACCAGTGACGCCGCAGGGGGGATCGCCCAGACCACTAGCGCATCTGGGGAGGCATTTTTTACGGATGTCAGTTGCGGCTTCATGTCGGTATCCGTCGCGCCGAACCGTTCAGAGGCTACAATCTGTATTCCATAGGATTGAGCTGTCTTTACGAATTCACTCTTTCCGCTGTCGCCGTAGGCGTTGTTCACCGACAAAAAGCCCACCCGGGTCCATCCTTTTTGTTTTAAGTATTCGCTGATTTTTTTCGATATGCTCTGATTGCTAACCGGCGTTTTAAACACCCATTTGCGTTCCGATGCTGGAGATGCGATGGCGTCGCCTGATCCCACGGATACGAGTGGAACTCTTTGTTCGGTGACATACGGAACAAGCGGCATTGTCGTCGGTGTCGCCCCTGCCCCGATGATGGCTAGTACGTGATCTTGTTCAACAAGTTTTTTGGCAACAACCAAAGACTCAGTCTCTTTTGACTGATTGTCGTATTTAACTAACTGAATGGGCGTTCCATTGATCCCTCCTTGCTGATTGACCTCATCCACCAACATTTCCACCGCGTGAATCTGCGGTTCGCCCCATACACTAGAGGGTCCCGTAAGTTCCAGATCTACCCCGATTTTGTACTCCTTTCCGGAGGTTCCCTCTCCTGCGTTATTATTCCCGGATGTGGATGTACCTGCAGCACCACAGGCAGTCATCACAAAACTGGATAATGCAATTGCCGCGAAAAAACGCCACCCTTTCCCCATGCAGACACCTCCACTGTTGGATTACGAACCACATGAAAAACAATAGCCCAGCCAATGCCTTTTCCCCACGGGAATCATCATCAGCCGGGCCTGTTTGCTCTACGAAGCCGTGTACCTCATCGATACACATCCCCCGCAAACAACCAGCAAAAAATTTATTGTTTCTGGACCTTCCATTCGCGATACCGGTCAAAAGCACTTCGGACAGCTTGAAGCAGGGCTCCTTGAGCCGGCGCCAAGAACCGCGTACGGACTCTGTCTTGAATTTCTTCCAGTCCACTCATCACATTTTGTCCGATCACCAATGACCGAACAAATTCCCCCGTAAGGGGCAAGGCAAAAGAGAATTCCGCATCTACTATGATGTCCGTTCGTGAATCCACGACCATCACGAACGCCACGATGCGGTATGCCTCGTGCGCGGTCGTCCCTTTGGGAAGTTCAGCAAATCCTGCCGCAAAAACATACTGCTTTTCTGACCATCCCTCCGCGGCTTTATATCCCACCTCCCGAAACATACCCCCTTTTGTACGATTCCTCCTTGTCTACTTATATCAAAATAGAACGAGTTTTGTCAATGACCTTTTCAATCAGCGAATCATTCCTGAACCCTCTCTCACCACGCCGCCACCTGGCCGTCAGCCCGGGGTTCCGTCGCACCGACAAGGACGCCGTTGTCGAGGCGCCAGATGATCTGGCCCCGGCCAAAGGAAGCGGTATCGGCCGACCAAGTGATTTCGTGTTCTCGGCGAGACAAAGATTCCAACACATGGGGAGGGATTCCGTATTCGGCGGCAACCTTGCGCCCTTCGAGCCACTGCCACCGGGGAGCATCCAGGGCCGCTTGAGGATTAAGATGAAGATCGATCATGTTGACCAATACCTGGACGTGACCCTGGGGTTGCATGAATGCACCCATGACCCCAAAGGGACCGACCGCTTGGCCGGCCTTGGTCAGAAATCCTGGGATAATGGTATGATAAGGCCTTTTCCCCGGCGCCAAGGCGTTAACGTGGGCAGAATCCAGGGAAAAATTCGCTCCCCGGTTGTGAAGGGCAATGCCCGTCCCGGGTACCACCAGCCCCGATCCGAACCCCTGATAATTGCTTTGAATGTAGGAAACCATGTTTCCTTCGCCATCGGCCGCGCAAAGATACACCGTCCCCCCGGCTTGCGGCCGGCCCGGGCTCGGACGAGCGGCCGATTCTCCGATCAACCGACGGCGCTCTTCAGCATATCCCTCAGAGAGCAGATCCTCCACCCGGGCGGACATAAACCGAGGATCGGCGATATAATGCCGGCCATCCGCATAAGCCAGTTTGATTGCCTCAATCTCGATATGGTATCGATCTGCCGGGCTGCGGCCGGATAGGTCAAAGCCTTTGAGCAAATTGAGGGCCATGAGGGCCACCAGGCCATGGCCGTTGGGCGGAATCTCCCACACATCGTAGCCCCGGTAATCCACATGGATGGGATCCACCCACTCTGGGCGGAATGCCACCAAGTCTTCCAAGCGGATGAACCCCCCGTACTCCCGGGAAAATCGGTCGATCCGCTCGGCCAACTCCCCCCGATAAAAAGCCTCGGCCCCGCTCTCGGCGATCTTGCGCAAGGTTTCGGCGTGATCTGGCGACCGCCAAATCTCGCCAATTCGAGGGGCCCTTCCCTCCGGGGCAAAGGTACTGAACCAAGCGGAAAACTCCGGTCCGGTAAGTTCCTGTTCGTATCGGCGATACGCGGCTTCCCATGCCGCCCCTGTCACCGGAGAGACCGGGTATCCGGCCTGAGCCAGTTCAATGGCGGGTTCAAACAACGCGGCGAACGGGAGGCGGCCAAACCGCTTGGACAGCTCCGCCCAAGCTGCGGGGGCGCCGGGGACGGTGACCGGCGCAAAGCCTAGCCTGGGCATCTCCTTCCGTATCCCCCGCTTTTCCAATTCAGCGATGGTCAAGCGGTGGGGAGCCGGGCCGCTGGCGTTCAGCCCGTGAAGGCGGCCGCCGCTCCAGACCAAGGAGAAGGCGTCCCCTCCGATCCCGTTCGATGTCGGCTCCACGACAGTCAGTGCGATGGCGGTGGCGATGGCCGCATCCACCGCATTGCCGCCCCGCCGGAGCATGTCGAGTCCCGCTTGGGCAGCCAGAGGTTGGGAGGTCGCCACCATTCCCCGCCGGGCATAAATGGCCACTCGCCGAGAGGGGTGGGGGTGCTCATGTGGATCAAAATGCATGCGAATCCCTCCCACCGTTCTGCAAGTCACGACCGGGAAGCATCAGTCGGAGGGACGTCGCGCCGTTCGTCTCCCCCGGTCTGGGCGGGTGGGTGCAAGGACACCGCCTTCTGGGGGGTGAACGTAGAGATGGCGTGCTTATACACCATCATCTGCTTGCCTTCTGATTCCACCACAATGGTAAAATTGTCAAATGCCCGGATCACGCCCCGGATTTGAAAGCCGTTCACCAGATACACCGTCACCGGGATGTTGTCTTTGCGCAATTGGTTTAAAAACGTGTCCTGAATATTCATTGTCTGTTTGTTCACCTACACGGCCCCTCTCTAACCCATCTTTCCCTAATGTATTCGTTACGCCTTACGAAATCCCTTCCGCCCTCCTATAGCTTCTGCGATTTTCCGACCGGCCTCCTCCAAGGATATCCCTCCAACGTCCAGCCACTGGTGAACCGGCTGGGCCCGAAACCAACTCCACTGTCGCTTCGCGTATCGCCGGGTTCCGCGTTGAATCCTCTCGATCGCCTCGTCCAGGGTCATCTCACCGGCAAGATAATCGGCCAATTCCTTGTACCCGATGGCCTGCATCGAAGTCAAGTTCCGGGAATATCCGCGCTCCAGAAGCCTCTGAACTTCTTGAACCCAACCCTGTTTGACCATTTGAATCACGCGGTCATTGATCCGTCGATACAGGGCTGCGCGCTCCATGGTGAGGCCGAACATAAGAAAGGGGATGCGGGAGCCCCGCCGCCCCGCCGCATGGGACATGGGCAGCCCCGTCAGATGGTAGATTTCCAAGGCCCGGATGACCCGCCGAACATCGTGGGGATGAAGTCGGCGGGCGGTCTCCGGGTCCACCTCGGCCAAAAGTCGGTGCAGGGTCTCAGGACCTTCCCGGGCAGCCCGGGCTCGCAGTTCTTGTCGATACCCCGGGTCCTCTCCGGCCGGGGAAAAATCCAGCCCATGGGTGAGACTTTTCACATATAATCCCGTCCCCCCCACCACAATCGCCCGCATTCCACGCTGAGACACGTTCTCAATCGTTTCAAGGGCCAACCTCTGATAGTCCACGACGGTGAAGGGTGTATCCGGATCCACCACGTCGATCAGATGATGGGGAACGCCCTGCCGCTCCTCGGGGGGGATTTTCGCCGTGCCGATATCCATACCTCGATAGATCTGCATGGAGTCCGCGGAGATGATCTCCCCTCCGATCTGTTGGGCCACCCGGATGGCCACGTCCGATTTGCCCGTGGCCGTCGGTCCGACAATAAACAGAACCGGATTCATTTTCCACCCCCGACATCGATCACACCGAACTGGATCCTGCCCGAGCCCTTTGGAACCGGCTGAAATCCGAGGCGATCGATTTCTCCCCCATCCCGGCGATCTTTCAACACCACCCGCCGACGGGCCACGCGCACCGCCTCCTTCACCGCTTCAAAGCGGAGAGCGGACGGATCCCCGAATACCCGCAAAGCATCAATGCCCCGGGAGGCGGAGATCGTTTTGCGAAACATGGGATCAAAATACACCAGGTCCACAGACCGGTCGGGAAGTCGGCGCAGATAATCGACGTGATCCCCCCACACCACCTCAACGCGTCGCATGGCCGCCTCGAGCTCAGGAAGTGCCGGATAGGCGTATGTACTCAAACCCTCCTCCACGAAAAATGCCAGCACCGGCCGGCCCTCCACGCCCACGACTCGCCCTTCCGGGCCCACCGCGTGGCTGAGTACGATCGCGTCCGCCCCGAGGCCCAGGGTGGCATCCACCACCCGATCTCCGGGCCGAACCTCACCCACTTCGAGTAGGGGATCGGGATGCCCGCGTATCACTTGACGGAGGCGCACCACCGCCATTCCCGGATGATAACGGTACTGCCGGCCGTCCGCATACAAGAATGTTCCCTCCCGGGTTGCCACGGCGGAGAAAGATGCCGCGTATTCAGCCAAAATCTCGTCCAGTGTGCGTCGGTCCCGGGACACCAAGGGCAGTCCCAGACGTCGGGCGATCTCCCCGGCCCGGTGAAGGAGTTCGGGGTTTGGCCGGGCAGCGGTGGTCACAACCCCTTGAAGATCAGCCGTCATGGTCACCCTCCCCTAGTGCTGAATCCGCTGGAATTGTCGATCTAAGTCCCGTCGGGTCCATTGCAGAATCGTGGGCCGCCCGTGGGGGCAGGAGAAGGGGTTGTCCAGTTCCCGGAGTTGGTCGCAAAGTGCCTGCATCTCCGGCATGGACAATGGCTGTCCAGCTTTCACTGCTCCCCGGCAGGCCCGGGTGATCACTCCTTGCTCCAGGCGTCTTCGGGGATCTTGTCCTATCGGCCGCTCGACGTACTCGGTCAAAAACTCCCGGGTCAGCGCCGTGACGTCCTGGCCATCCCAGATGTCGGGAACCGTGCGAACCACGAGGGCATTGTCGCCGAAAGGCTCCGCGGTCAGCCCGTACTCTTTCATCATGTCGAGGTGAGGAGCCAACCGGTGCATTTCGGCGACACTCAGTTCCACAGTGATGGGCACCAACAGCGGCATGGGGCTCACTTCCCGCCGGGTGATCTGCCGGGAAAACCGCTCGTATAAGATCTTCTCGTGGGCGGCGTGCTGGTCGATCAGGAACAAAGAGTTTTCCGCTTCGGCGACGATGTACAGGTTCAGCACCTGGGCCACCGCCCGCAGTTCGGGAACCCGGGGCCGGACACCCGCCGCTCCAACTCCTTCAAGCTCCACGGTAGCCGCTGCCTCTTCCGTTGTCCTATTGCTTTCCGTTCTTTCCGAATCCACAGGGACCTCTGGCCCAAGACTGCTCCGAGATCCGGTCTCCCCCTCTCGCTCCCCGGGAGCTTCGGGTTGTTCTTCAGCAGTGATCGGGGCGAGGGCCTCCAGGGTTCGCCGCCTGGCCAGCGGACTCGAAGGTGACCTCCCTCCTCCCGGGGGACTGTCCCACCGAAACGCCATCTGGCTCTCCCGGAGAGTCTGCGCCCCGGAGCCTCTGTGAGCCTTCTGCGCCGCATCGCCTGCAGCCGCATCTGGCCCTTGGCGAGGGGGATTGCGCCCTTCTCGCGGCCCTCCGGTGGGCGAGTGCAGACCTGGAATGGCCCGGGTTCTGTCCAGAACCCGGCCCAGCGCCCTCTCCACCGCCCCCGCCACATCCCTTTCTTCACTAAAACGGACATCCAGTTTGGCCGGGTGCACATTGGGATCCACGAGGCCGGGATCCAGCTCCAAATGAAGAAATACCACTGGGTTTCGGTGGATTGGGAGTCTTCCCGCGTAGACGTCGAGCACCGCTCGGGTCAGTGCCGGGTTGCGAACTGGCCGTCCATTGACAAAAAACATCACGTGCCCCCTGCCCGCCCGGTGGATCTCGGGTAACCCCGCCAACCCCCAGACCCGCAGATCAAGGCCCCGCTCCTCCACCGGGATACATTTTTCCGCCAAATCCCGTCCATACAGCGCCGCCACGGCGTGGAGCAATCGCCCGTCCCCCGGGGTTGTCGCGACAGGTCGCCCATCGGCGGAAAGGGTGAAAGCAACTTCCGGGTGGGCCAGGGCCGCCCGGGTCACCGCATCCACCACATGTGCGCCCTCTGTGTGCAGGGACTTGATGTATTTTAGCCGAGCGGGGGTGTTGAAAAACAACTCCTCAACGAAAATATCCGTCCCGGGCGCCATCCCGACCTCGGCCGTGGAGACAATGGTTCCCCCCTCCGCCCGAATTTCGGTACCGGCGTCATCTTCCCGGCGACGAGTCTTCAGCACCAGTTTTGAGACCGCGGCGATGGAGGGCAGGGCTTCCCCCCGAAACCCCAGGGTTCGAATCCGAAACAAATCCCGTTCTGAAGCGATTTTGCTGGTGGCGTGCCGCCGCAGAGCCAGCTGGGCGTCTTCCCGATCCATGCCCGTGCCATCGTCCACCACCCGAATGGTTTTCATCCCCGCTTCCTCCACGGCGACGCGAATATGGGTGGCCTGGGCATCGATACTGTTTTCGATGAGCTCTTTCACCACCGAGGCCGGACGCTCCACCACCTCCCCGGCTGCGATGCGGTTGGACAGGCCGGGATCCAGAATATGTATGGCACTCATGGTTCATTCTCCTCCCGGACCAAAAGGTGTAGTTCGTAGAGCTCTTGCAGGGCTTGAATCGGGGTCATGTCCAGAACCCGGGCCTTGCGGAGGCGTTCGAGAACCGGGTGCAGGGGGGCCTTGTCGAGTCTCCGCCCCGCTTCATCAGCGGTGGACCGCCCCCCAGTTTCCTGCGGAACTTTCGGCAGATCTCGGTCAGCACCGCCCCCTTCTCCCCCGACACAAGCCGCGGCCGTCTGGGAGAGGCCCTGTTGTACCTGCTCCATGCTTGTGAGGATGGCTTCAGCCCGCTCCAACAGGTCTTCCGGAAGCCCCGCCAGTCTGGCCACATGAATGCCGTAGCTGCGGTCGGCAGGACGGTCCACTAAACGATGCAAGAATACGATTCCCCCGGAATCCTCTCGGACCTCTGTGGAAAAATTATGGACTCCTGGTAGTTCGTCGGCGAGGCCAGTCAGCTCGTGATAATGGGTCGCAAACAGAGTTCGGGCCCCCACCCGGGTGGGATCGTGAATATACTCCACCGCAGCCCGGGCGATGCTCATCCCGTCATAGGTCGAGGTTCCCCGCCCGATTTCATCGAGGATGATCAGGCTGCGGGGGGTGGCGTTTCGGAGGATGGTCGCCAACTCCACCATCTCCACCATAAAGGTGCTTTGGCCCGCCACCAGATCGTCCGCCGCGCCGATTCGGGTGAAGAGACGGTCGACGATGCCAATCCGGGCAGAATCCGCGGGAACGAAAGACCCGACTTGGGCGAGGAGTACGATCAGGGCCACTTGGCGCATGTAGGTGCTTTTCCCCGCCATGTTCGGACCGGTGATGAGGGCGACCCGCCGATTGTCACCATCAAGAAAAGTGTCGTTCGGCACAAATGTGCCATCGGGCAGGACCGCCTCCACCACCGGGTGTCGGCCGCCGCGAATCTCAATGACCGAACTGTCATCCACAACAGGACGGGTGTATCGGCGTTTTGCCGCCACCTCGGCGAGAGCACAAAGGACGTCCAATTCGGCCATCGCCCCGGCCAGACGCTGGAGGCGGGGGAGCGCTTTTACCACGGTGCCCCGCAGCTCGACGAACAACTGGTACTCGATGGTCTCCGCCCGCTCCTGGGCATCGAGGATACGACTTTCCATCTCTTTCAATTCCGGGGTCACATACCGCTCGCTGGCGGCCAAGGTCTGACGGCGCTCATATTCCCTTGGAACCAGGGCGAGATTGGCTTTGGTAACTTCTATGTAATAGCCGAATACGCGATTATAACCGATTTTGAGGGATTTGATTCCCGTTCGCTCCCTCTCTCGCTGTTCGAGGGCGGCGATCCAGCTTCGCCCTTCCCGGGATGCCCGGCGCAGTTCATCCAGTTCTGGAGAGAACCCGTCCCGGATGACGCCCGGTTCCTTCGCTGTGGCCGGAGGGTCGTCGGCCAGGGCCCGGTCCAGGAGATCCCGCACTTCTTCACAAGGGTCCAGGCGTCTCTCAATATCGGCCAAGATGGAGGATCTGGCGCCGGCCAGCCCGGCGGCCAGTTTTGGAGCCTGGCTCAAGCTTTGGGCCACGGCGCGCAGATCCCGGGGCCCGGCGCTGCCATAGCTCACCCGGCCCAGCAACCGCTCAAGGTCATACACGCAGCGAAGGTCCTCTCGCAGTTGATTTCTCCGCATCCACTGTCCAACCAACTCTTCGATACCATCCTGGCGCCTGGCAATGGCGCCAGGGTCGATTAAAGGCCTTTCCAGCCATTGCCGGAGGAGCCGCCCGCCCATGGCGGTCACCGTCTCATCCAACAGCCACAACAATGACCCCGTCCGCCGTCCCTCCCGAACCGTTTGAACCAACTCCAGATTTCTCCGGGCAAAGGCGTCCACCGCCATGTAGGTGGCGTCGTGGAGGGGTTGAACGGGCTTCCAGTGAACGAGCTGGCGCCGCTGGGTCTCCTCGATGTACGACGCGATGGCTGCAAGAGCCTCTTCCCCACCGGCTTCCGGAAGGTCGTCCCAGCCCCCATTCTCCATCCGAGTGAATGTTTTTTTTCCGTGGCCCCGATGTGTCAGAATGGCTTCCGTGGACTTGCTAAGTTGAGTGACCCAAGGCTCGCCAGCCGCTTCCTCGGGAATGAGCCATTCGGCGGGTCGGTACCGGAGCCCATCATCCATCACCTGCTCAATGCTGTGGGCGGCCCCGGCCCAACGGTCTCCGGTGGAGAGATCGGCAAAAGCTACAGACCACCCTTCCGGAATCGGAATGACGGCGCCAATGAGGCGTTGCTCCTTCTCTTCTTTCCCCCGGTCTTCCAGAAGCGTTCCCGGCGTTACGATTCGTGTGATCTCCCGCCGGACCAATCCCTTGGCGAGGGCCGGATCCTCCATCTGGTCGCAAATCGCCACCTTATAGCCCCGCTCCACCAGGGCGGCGATGTAGCCCTCCACCGCGTGGTACGGGACGCCGCACATGGGAACCCGCCGACCACCCCCGGCTTCCCGGCCGGTCAATGTGATCTCCAATTCCCGGGCGGCAATTTCCGCATCTTCAAAAAATAATTCATAAAAATCCCCCAGGCGAAACATCAGCAAGGCGTCCGGACAACGGCCTTTGACGTCCAGGTACTGTTGCATCATCGGGGTGTAAGACATGTTGTCCCGACTTCCTTTCCGTGATCTCTGTTTCGCACAACCGACAATAAAATGGAAGAGCCGCCGACACGCCGACGGCTATCCCGTTTTCTCGACATCCCCAATCCGGCGGGGATTTACGGCACCGGTTGCACCCCACACGTGGTACATCCGCCGCAGCCCCCGGAACACCCTCCTGCGGAAACTTTTACGGGCAACCGGGAAGAGATCGTCTGGGCGATGATCTCGGCCACCCCTTGCACCAAGAGGTTGACCTCCTCTTGAGCGGCCTGGTACTGTCCCACCGCCGGGATAGCCCTGAGCCGCCCCTCCACCTCTTCGAGGGCGCGTTCCGCCGCGCGGATTTTCTCCATCGGCGCACAGCGCATCTTCAGGGCAGAGACGCTCATCTGCAAGCGTTTCTGCGACTTCAACAAACTTTGCACCTCACTGTTGCTGGCGATCTTCTGGCGGCAGGCCCGGTAGCGGGCCGCTTCCTCGGACTCCCGAATCATCTGAGCCAGGATCTGTGCCTTTTGGCGAATTTCCTCCGCCGTCTCGCACCTCATCCTGTGACCTCCCGGATCGCGGGGTGCGGTTCCCCCCGCAACAGCCAGGTTTGTGCCCCGACGATCTGGACTGGAATAGTCCGACCGATCAACTCCCGGGATCCCTGAAGCAGGACCAGACGGTTCGTTCGGGTCCGTCCCGCCAAGATCTCCGGATTCGTCTTACTTTCTCCCTCCACCAGCACGTCCTCCGTCTTCCCCACCAACTGTTCGTGATACCGCCGAGATATCGTCGCTTGTAGTTCGTTGAGCCGGCGCAGGCGATCCTTTTTTGCCTCCAAGGAGGTCTCATCCTTCATGCGGGCCGCCGCCGTCCCCTGTCGCCGGGAATACAGGAACGTAAAGGCATTGTCGAACTGCACCGTCCGAACGAGGTCCAGCGTGTCCTGGAACTCTTCCTCCGTTTCACCCGGAAATCCCACGATGATGTCGGTCGTGAGGCTGACCCCGGGGATTCGGTTGCGAATCCGCTCGACGAGCTGCAAATAAGTCTCCCGGGTATACCCCCGATTCATGCGTTTGAGAATACGGTTATTCCCGGATTGGACGGGCAGATGAATGTGTTCACAAATCGCTTCTTCCGCAGCGATGACATCGATCAGTTTGTCTGTAAAATTCCACGGGTTGGAGGTGGTGAACCTCACTCGTTCAATCCCCGGGATCCGCGCCACATATTGCAACAGGTCGGCAAAATCCACATCCCCCAGGTCCAGTCCGTAATCGTTCACATTCTGCCCCAGCAGGGTGACTTCCCGAATCCCTTCTTCGGCCAGTTGTTTCACCTCAGCCACCACGTCCTCGGGCAGCCGGCTTCGCTCCCGACCCCGGGTGAACGGAACAATGCAGTACGTGCAATATTTGTTGCACCCATATTGAATATTGACCCAGGCCTTCACCCCGTCTTGGCGGAGCTTGGGCAGGTTTTCCACAACCTGGCCCGGCCGATCCCATACGGCGAACACCGTTTCCTGACTGGCCATGGCTTGTACCACCAACTCCGGGAGTTGGTGGAGATTGTGGGTTCCGAAAACGAGGTCGACATAGGGAAACGTATCCCGCACAAACTGCCGCACCTTTTCCTCCTGGGCCATGCAACCGCACAGCCCCAGCAACAGTTCCGGGTGGCGGCGCTTGAGGGGCTTGATCCGGCCGATCTCCCCGAACACCTTGTCCTCGGCGTTTTCCCGGACGGCACACGTGTTAAAGAGAATCAGATCGGCCTCCTCGGGGGCCGAGGCCGGGCGATAACCCATCTCTTGCAACATGCCGGCCATGATCTCCGAATCGTGTTCATTCATCTGACATCCGTAGGTGCGGATCCAGTAGCGCTTTCCGACTCCCACGGCGGGGACCGCTTGGGCCATCGCCCGGTAATCGACCCTTTGCGATCTTTCGGGACCCGGCCGGTGCCGCTCCAGGACAATGTCATTTATTTGAATGAGCTCGCTCATGACGAACGACCCCTTTCCAGACATGCACATTGTCTTTATCATACCATATTTGACACCGCCCCGCATCTGACCGGGCCGGCCTGGGCTTGGCGCCGCAGGCGCACCGAACGGCGAATGGGACTAGGCTGCCGTGCCTTCCGTACAGTTGTCCGTTGCCGCAGCGTTCTCTGCCACATTTCTTATTAGAGGACGACGGAAGGAGGTGCTTGGAATGGCTGCTGCTCACGCGTACGCCGTCTGCAGCCGACATGTGGGCCGGTGGATGGACTTCCGCACACCCTGGGGCAGGCACCGCGGCATTATTCGTCGGGTCTCTCCTCACGGTGTTCTGGTCAGCGTGCCGCGTCACTATGCTCCCCGGTTTGCCTTCGCCCAGGCTTGGGCCAGCGCTCCGGTGTCCGGGGGAGATGTCAAACAGTTGCATCAGATTCGTCATGCGTTGGCCCGGCCCGTCGACACCTATCTGAACGCTGAGCCCGTAGGGTGGGTTGCTCCGGGATACGGATGGTGGTACGGCGGCTGGTGGTGGTGGTGGATAGCCTGGGCCTGGTTGCTGGCCTTCGCTTTACTCCTCTGGTAAGGAAAACTGACACTTCGAAGCGTGTCGGTATGGGAGGGTGCAGGCGCGTCCTGCACCTTTTTATCCGTTAAATCCGGGACTTGCTGTTCAAACAAAGGAGATTGTTGACTTTTCACCAATGATTCCGGGAGAGGGAGCGGCCGACAAAAAAACCGACTTCCCGGAGGAAGTCGGCACAGCGAGAAAGACGTCGAGGCACATTCCTACTTTATGTGGCGATCGGCCGATTATGCCCCCTCTGGCAAGGAGGCCGACGCGTGAACCGGGAGCTTTTCCTCCGAAGATCCCGCCGACTGCCCCCAGTCCGCTTGCCACGGTTTCTTGTCGCAGCCCTAGTGGGTCTCATGATCTTATTTCTTTTGCCGGGCTGTGGCACCCAGGGTTCTCCCCCCCAGTTACTGCCGGGAGAACAATTGCGGGATGTCGTGATTCGAGCCATCCACGGCGCCAAAGGATCCGTGGACGTCGAAATGTATGAGCTCGGAGACCCCGCCGTGGTGACCGCACTGGCTGAGGCCGCCGCCCGGGGCGTTTCGGTGAGGGTCATCGTGGATGCCAGTGAACCTCACAGCCGGCAGGCCGCGCAACTTCTCAAAGGGACCGGTGTCCAGCTTCGAAAAGCGGAAGTGTCCGGCGGAATCGATCACGCCAAGATTCTCGTCACCGATGGCGGATGCGTCATCGGCAGCGTCAACTGGGGCCCCGGATCCTGGGCAAACCACGATTTTGCCTTGTGGATCGGCGACCCCCAGCACCCCGTCTGCCAGGAGTCCAAGAGTCACCTCGACCGGGACTGGTCGGGACGGATCGGCCACCGGGACGAGGCCGGTTCTTGGACCTACTCCGGAAAACCCGCTCGGAACCTGCTGCTCGCCCTGATCTCAGAAGCCCGCTCTTCGATCTATGTGGAGATGTTCGACTTTAACGATGAATCCTTGCTCGCAGCACTGGGGGAGGCGGCCCGAAGGGGCGTGGGGGTGCACGTCCTCCTCGATCCCCGCCAGCCCGATCGGGCGGTGGCACAACGCCGTCTTCTCCAGGATGGGGCGGATGTGCATTTGTACCGAAGCGCCGGGGAACGACTGCATGCGAAAGCTGCGGTGATCGATCAAGATATCCTCGTTATCGGCAGTGCCAACTGGACCCGGAGGGCGTTTGAGGTCAATCACGAATGGATCGTGGCACTCCGCGCGCCGCAGGCCGCCCGGAAACTGGTGGACGATTGGCACCTTCAGATTCGCCGAGTCCGGTGAGATGCCCCTTGGCCCAACGTGCGGTTTCAAAGACTCCGTCGAGGTAAGCCGGGTGGATCTCCGGCTCATCAAAGCGCATGGGTTTGGCGTTGGCTTCAAACAGCCACACGTTCCCCTCCCGGTCGCATCCGAGATCAATGCTCATTTCACCAAGTCGTCCCGCCTGGGACCGATCGAGCTGCGCAACTGCGGAAGCCGCTGTCTTGAGGACTTCATCCAGGATTTCTTCCGCCCGGGTACCGAAGGAATCTTCGAGAGTCTGATGGGGATGGGCAATGCGGCCTCCCCAGGGGACGTGCGTGGTCATGCGATCCCGTCCCGCCACCCGGGCTCCGACCCCTCTGAGGCGCCAGCGCCCTGCCGAATCTTTTTGCCAAAGGGTGCGAAAATCAAAGGGATGTCCCCGCCAGGTCGCGAGAGCGATTTGGCGTTGAGCGAGATAGTGTCTTCCCCGGGTGTAGCGACGCACAAACGCGGAGCACCGCTCCAGGCTTCCCCGATCTTTGCTCACTCTACCTCGGCGCTGCCAACGCCAGGCCCAGGTATTCTGGGATACCCGATGGACTTCAATGATCCCCTCTCCTGCCCGGCCGTCGCAGGGTTTCAGGAGCCAGCGATCTCCTTCCGACATTAACTGGTAAGGCTCAAAGTCCAGTTGGGTCCCGGGAACCCGCTTGGCTAGATCCGGACGGGCCAGCCAACTCCGGATCACTTGGTCCTTCGAGAAAAATCCCGGATTCCACCCCGGGGTGCCCCACAGGCGCAATTGCTCCAATGCCGAAAAAAAGGATGGCTGCGCCTCAAAGCGGCGGTGGGGCACCCGGTTATACACGGCGTCCGCCCCTCGAAACGGCCGCATTACCCAGTTTGTTCCGTTCCAGCGATACTCCCGAGGTGAGGAGTGCAACAGACCCCCAGGAGTGACGACAGATATTTCCCAGCCGAGTTTTTCCCCGGCTACGGCGAGTTCCCGACACAGCCGGAGATTGCCGAGGGGCCGCCGGTGCCTTTCCCAGAGGAGAACGGCCAGTTTCATTCGGTCATCCCCCTCGGGCTCCGGCTCCACCTGGAGGCATAGTCGATGACCATTTGTGCCCACTGCGTGCGTCGGCCTTTCAATTCCGGATGATGGAAAATATGATGTCCGGGTTTGGCGTTGGCTTCGAACATCCACAGGCGACCTTCCGTACAAATTCCCATGTCAAGCCCCATTTCGCCGAAATTCCCTCCCACAACCCGTTCCAGGCTCCGGGCCACCGCACACCCCACGTCAGAGAAGCGATTCAGCCAGGTATCGCTGTCATGAGCGAACCAATGGCTGAGTATTTCCTCTGCGGGCCAGACCGTCCCGCCAAACCGCACGTGGGTGGACAGCGCCTCGGGATGCGCCCCTTTCCCCGCAGCGGCCACCATCCTCCAGCGCCCGTGGCGGTCCTTTTGCAGGTGCACGCGGAAATCCACTTTCCGCCCGTGATAAGTTTTTAACTCGATTTTCTCCTGAAGCAAATACGCCCGGCGACTGGTAAGAGCAGTTAATTTATGAATCAACCGTTCCTGGCTTACCACGGCCCGCTGGACCCGGCCTTCCTGTTGGGTACCGATTCGCCAACCGTCGGGATGGGGTTCGCAAAAAACCAGCCCCTCTCCCAAACTTCCGTGAACGGGTTTTGCAAAAAACGCTCGACCGGCCTGTACCCAAGCGCCGATCGCTCCCGGATCCCCCATTCGTTCAGTCCGCGGCAGGAATCGACGAAGGTGGGAAACGCGGTGGAGGATTCGAAACGTGCTCCATTTGTCTAAGAAACCGGAATTAAACACCGCGATGCCCCGTTGCTCGGCTTCGGTTTTCACCTGTTTCACCGGTGCCAGATCTTCCTCCCACCGGTGAGGAACCCGGTTATAGATCACATCGGGCAGGGGCCACCACTGCCAATCCACCCCTGTGCCTGGTCTCCACCTCCGCCCGCCCCGAACCCGGCCGTACTGCCAGTCGATTTCATCGGCATAACACACGTAGACCGGCATGCCTTTTTGATTTCCCGCCCGGAACAGCGAAGGCGCCCACCGCGGAATTCGCCGATGGCCCACGTCCTTGGCCTTGGCCCCGATGAGGACCGCCAGAACCGGGCCAAGATCCAGAACCCCTCGAACTTGCCGGGGCTTATGGTGGGAAGGAATGGGGATCCGTTCCTGGGTATCCGGCCAGTTCCATATCACTTCGACGGAGTTGCCTGGGTTGCGGGCATAATCGACCTGGGCCGGCCCCCGCCAGTGGCCGAATCGCAACTGGGTCATCTCCCCAGGGGCGATCCCGAGTTCCCGTGCCCACGGGAGCGGGAGCGTGACGATCACCGAATCCGCATGCCCCATACCTGCCCCCTCCTTTTCCGATCCCGTCATCGAGCCGCGGCCCTAGCCCGGGCCTTTCGTTTTGGTATCGAAATATCCCACGTTTCTCGGATGTCCACTGATTCATCCCATGTCAGATCTTGCTCAATCATCCAAGGAATGACCGACAGATAATCTTCATAGGTCTCGAATAGGGAAGAACGTTTTAAGTGCTCCCACACCGAAAAAAATACCGGCTTCAGAACGGAACGATTTCCCGTGTAAAAGGCTTCTTGAACCTCTGGGTCGAGGAAAGGCCATTCGGTGAAATGCTCGAACTCCCGAGCCGCGATGTCGGCGAGACATAACACGGCGGTGGAGATTTCCGGGGAGACGAGCCAACTGCCCGGCGTCCGATACTCGAACCCACCGTGGGGTTTTCGCCGGATATCCCCCAGAAACCCGTATTTTTGCCGGCGCACCCGGGCGGTGAGAGGTTCTTCCAGCAAAGCCACCGGAAGGCCGACATAGGTGTCTAGCATGCGCACCAATCGGCTTCCGGGCGCCACCCCGCTGAAATGTATATGCCCGCCGATGGGAAAACCCCGAAAGGGCATCGATCCCGCCACCCACTTAATTTTTCGCGAAGGGCACAGCTGGGCGGCTTCCGTCAATGCACTCCGGATATGTTCGACGAGTCTCAGCGGTGAGGTGGCAGCCGGCGGTCGAATTTCCGCCAAAGGTAAAAGACTGGCATCTCCATGCAGTGTGCGATCGTCGCATCCCACTTCGCCCTTTCGTGGAAAATAACGGGACGCCGGCACGATTTTGCCCGTCTTGCCCCGAAGCATAAACTCCAGGTCCGCCCCCAACATCAATCGAGCCGAACCCCGGGGCCTGGCGAGAGTTTCTACATACCGCGCAATTCCATTCTTGAACAGGTCTAGAAGCCGGCCGGTCAAGACCGGGGTGGGTGATACGTCCAGTACGAACAGGCGCCCCTTTGGACCAACCCCCAGGCTCACCAGGCCAAAATCCAACCCAAGGGCATGGGTGGCTCGCAGCGCCAGCCGGCAGGCGCGAATGGTCTCTCGGTCCGCATCCTCCGGGATTTCCACATAATCATCCCGAATTCGGCTCAGTCGCTTGTTCAGCCAGATATTGCGGTCTTCCGAGCGAAAACAAGACAGGGTCGCGTGGTCGAAAACCGGAATTCGGTATTGGCGGATCAGATTCAACCGCCGAATCTCCGATTCCGGGGACTCCTTTGGGGTATGAATGCCGTAGCGGGCCAACAGCGTCCATATCCGTTCCCGCACCGAAGCGTCGGCCAAAGCCCGGCGACTGTTCAGGACGACTCCCGGAGGGTCCGGAACATCGGTCAGGCCCCATCGAATGGTCACGTCGGGCTCCCGGACAGACTCCCGGTCTTCAAACCTTTGTGACAATAGACGTTCTAGCCGTTTTGCCGAGGCCTGGCCGGTGTGGATAACGGTGACTGGCACGCGGTTCCCCCCTTTCCCACGTCCGCCGGACATTCCGGCCCAAAACGCCGGCCGCCCTATCGACGGCCGTCAGGGAGAAAACCCGGCGAGAGATTTTGCGTAAGCGACTGGGCGGAGAAATGATCTCTCGAGCAGCCGTTCATCGCCTTCGTCGGTATCCGGCGATTTCCACGGCTTTGCATTCACCTCGATAATCCAAACACCGCCGCGGTCGTCCACCCCGAGATCCACACCCATCTCCCCCAATTGGAGGCCCGAGCTCTCCTCCACCACTTGCGCCACGTTGTGCGCCGTGCGAGTCAACCGCCGCACCAACCCTCGCTCCGCCGAAAGACCCAAAGCCATGTGAGGCAGCACTTTTTCTACACGCTCCGCCCGCCCCCCGGCGGCCAGATTGGAAGCGACCTCACCGGGATGTGAGATGCGCACGAACATTTTGGTGCGCTTCCAGGCCCGGGACTCGTCTTTTTGCATCAATGCCCGAACGTCCCACACCCGACCTTCGAGGGAAGGAATCGGGATCGTTCGTTGTAGAATATAACGCCGGCGACGGAGGAAACGATGATGCTGTTCAAACCACGCCCGGGGATCCTTGGCGACCCCCGTCTCTGTCCGCCCGGGACCTTTACGCCAGCGGTACAAGGCCTGCCCGTTGACCGCCAGTTGCACCCGGACCAACCCCTGCCCCAGACTCCCCCGGGCCGGTTTCATGTAAATGTCTCCCCATTCCACAAGAAATTGGGTCCCCTGGCCCGGCGCCCGGTAAAGAGTGGTAGCCGGGAGTTGGCGGCGGGTGCGGTCATCGGCGGAGAGCCATTGGAACATCGTCCATTTGTCAAAGAAACCCGCGTTAAAATAGCGCGGGTACAAAAGCCGGATGAGTTTGGTCCTGGATTCTTTGACATCCGGGCGGTCCTCAAATCTGCGAGAAACCACCTGATCGTAAACCACATCCGGCAAGGGAAATGTGCCCATGGTCCATTTTCGTTCGTCATTCCAATAAACTCCCCGGACCGTGCCCTTGGTCCATTGAATTTCTAAGGGAGAAAAAACGTAGGTTAAGACGCCCAGCGTCCGTCCAGCCTCGGACAGCCGTTCAAAAACTGGCGCCTGAGCCCCGGTGAGTTGCCCTTTTTTCCGGCGAACTCGGGCCATGATGGCCAGAAGTGGACCGATCCGTAAGAGGTTTTCCGCTTCATCCCACAGAACATGGACGTCCAACACGTTTTCATCAGGCAAAGACAACCTTTTCCAGATGTCTCCGGCCAGGTGTACCCCGTTCGCTTCCTTCATCGGAACGAGCCGGGCGATGGTTTCATGGTGACCGTGTCGCAATGTCACCTCCGACCGGCGTCCACCGAGCAGGGTATCCGGAACGGTCAATATTCCCTGTAAACCGTCCGCCCGGTGCACCATTAAACGGGTCACCTGCGCCACAGGTCATCACTCCTCCGATGGGCCGGTTCTCTCTTCGGCCAGATCCGCCGTCATGTACCCAGTTGCGTATTTAACATATTCGAAGGGCTTTCGAATTGACAATTGGCGCAAGGCTGGATCGATTTGCTTCAGGGTCGATCGACCCGGACGTGGATTTACATCCAATATCCACCATTCACCGCTCTTATCCAGCAACAAATCCATCCCGAGTTCCACCAGGTGGGGGAACAACTCGCCCACTGCTTCAGCCACCGATAAGGCCAGGGCAGTTCCCCGTTCCCGTTCCCCATCCTGAAGGATTTCGTCGACGGGGAGAACCTTCCCTCCTAAGGAGACATTGGTGGGGCCATCCTCCTCCGGAGCAAGACGTGCCACCACGGCGGTGACATCCCAAGCTCCGGATCCCCCGCGTTGGACGAACCAGCGAAAATCCACGGGGCGTCCAAAAGCCGTCAGGGGGATGCGGGCCTCTTGGACGATGTAAGCCCGGTGCCCTGCCACCCGGTGCCAATCCGACAGGCGGAGCGGAATAGTCCACATGCCCTGGGCTGGGCTCGGGTCGAACCGACACCATCGAATCGTTTCCCCCCGCCGCTCCAACAGCAAGAGGTCCCGGCCGCCGCTTCCCCGGCGGGGTTTGGCGTAAACCCGGCCAAAGCGAAGAAGAGCGGCCTCCGCCCGGCGGAGAGACATGGGCCGCGTCCAGGGAATGTGATCGCCGAAACCTTGTAAAAGGAGAAATTTTGTGATTCTCCATTTATCCCCGATATCTGGTGCAAGGTTTAGGAGACCCGTCTCTTTGGCCTCTCGTAACCCACGGGGAGGACCCAAACGTTCTCCCCGCCTCCACAGGGCATCGGGCATGGGGCCCGGTCGTCGTATCCAGCCGTTTTTGCTGGACCACCCCCATGCCCGAAGGCTGTCCGGTGACGATTGGGGATCGAGCACGTAGGCGAGGACGCCCATGTCCCTGGCTCCAACCAGGGCGTCCCGAGCCCAAGCAGTCTGGGCGCCAAAGGCGGGGGTAGGCGATCGACGGCGAACCGGCAACCATAAAGCAACGACGGGACCGAGCTCGAGCTGTGTCCCGCCCCATTTTGCATGAATTCGGTCGCCCCGCTGCAGGCCCAGCCGGCGCAACACGGGGCGTGCCATCAACAAGATATTCGGATCGAGAATGTGGGACCGAATCTGAACTGTACAAACTGGCCCCAAACCGGCTCGGATCTGCACGGACGACCCCTGCTGCATGCCATATCGACGCAGCAGGGGCGCCGCAGCATAAATCACGTCCCGGGTGTGTACCAGGGATTCGATCCGCAAGGGCCCTTCCACCATGGGCAACACCCCATCCCGTCGCCACCCCGCGCCGGCTCACGCCATTTCCTCGGCTTCGTCCTCGATCAGGTCTTCATCTTCATCTTTTTTACCCGGCGGTTCGCAGACCATCACGAACAGCTTCGTGCGTCCGATTACTTCTGCCGCAAGCTCTTTTTCCACCCGGACGGCAATGTCGGTGCCGCCGGATGCAATTACAGCATCCAGGCAGTGGGGCGGCTGAATAACTTTGACCATCACTTCCCGGCGATCCTGCAGACAGTGGGGGTCCAGATCCCGCAGGGGAATCTGCTCCACATAAGACACGGTGTCTTTTGCCACAGCGGTTTCACTGTTGTTGTTGTATGCATACCAGACATTGATGTCCATTCTCCCCCGAACTTCCACCAAGTCGCCGATCAAATGACCCTCGTAGGTGTGATTCATTACCCAACATCCCCCGATGGTGGACGGTCGGTTCGTGGGATGAATCGTGTACGTCATTTGCGAATACCGGCTGCCTCGACCGCACACAGCATCGGTAATGATCTCGCGGCACCCTGCGTCTCTCGCTGTGCTTGCCACGATACTCCCTCCCCTTTATGCCAAGTTCTTCTCTGCAACGCCCGGGGTTGGTGAGGACGGTAAAAACAGGCGCATGTTTAGTACCAATTCTATGCGGGGCATCTGCCTTTGGTGCTGCGGCCCGGTCGTCCCCGTGCCCACGAAAAAAGCCGATCCCTCCGCGGAGATCGGCGCCCCCTTTCTTTTCAACCCACCGGCGTCCCTTGCTCGTCTCCCTCTGCGCGGGGAACTTCTCACGTTCCCGAGGGACCCGGAGCCAGGGCCTGATCAAAGAGATCCCGCCAATTGTCCCACAATAATCGCCGGGCTGTTTCCTCGCCGAAACGGGCTTTCAGGGCCCGCTCCAAGGCCGGATATTGGGCTGCGGTCTCCATGCCTTCCAAGACTTCGTCGGTCCCGTCAAAATCCGATCCGAAGGCCACATGGCGATCCCCGGCGACCTCCAGAGCGTGCTCGATGTGCCGAAGAAGATCATCCAATCCCCCCTTGGGCCCGAGAAACGCGGGTACAAAGGCTATGCCCAGTACGCCGCCGAGTTCGGCTAACGCTTTGAGTTGGCCATCGGACAGGTTGCGGCGATGGGGCCAGACCGCTTTTATCCCGGCATGGGTGCACACCACCGGCCCCCGGGCTTCCCGCAGGACATCCCAAAAGGCCGCCTCGCCCAGATGAGCCACATCCACCACGCCGGACCGCTGCCAGACCTCCCGAACAAAGCGGCGCCCCAGAGCCGTCAACCCGCCCCCCCGGGGTTCTCCGACACCATCGGCCAACTCGTTGGCCTCGTTCCACGTCAGTCCCACTATCCGCACCCCGAGGTGCATGCACAGGGAGAGACGCTCGACACTGCCCTCGAGTGCGGAACACCCTTCGAGGCACAACAAGCCGTATATCGTCTGAGATTTCTCTGCCAGGGCCACATCCTCCCGATACAAAAGGGGACGTACCCGCTCCCCATCCCCCACGATCCGATCGTGAAAGGACGCTGCCTGGGTGAGGAGCATGTTCCACCCTTCGGCGGCGGGGCGGTCCGGGGGCACAAACAGGGGAAACCCCAGAACCTTGACTCCACCTTGCACCAAGCGGTGCCAACCCGCTGCCAATGACGATGTCGACCCGTAGAAATCTTCCCGCTCGGCGGCGATACGCCACAGCACATCGGCATGGGCATCCCATACTCTGCGCTCCAACCGGTTTCCCCCCCTAGATCCGAACAAACGAAAAGCCTGTTTGTCAAGAGGAGCAAACAGGCGTTGTCCAATAATCATCTTGACATCGGTGATGTCGGTCCCTGTGCCTCAGCGAGGTTCGACGATCAACTTGATCGCCGTCCGCTCTTCCCCATCGATCAAAATATCGGTGAAGGCGGGGATGCAAATCAAGTCGATTCCACTGGGCGCTACGAATCCTCGTGCGATCGCTACGGCTTTCACTGCTTGATTGAGGGCCCCGGCCCCAATCGCTTGGATTTCCGCCGCGCCGCGTTCCCGCAATACGCCGGCCAGGGCTCCGGCAACAGAATTGGGGTTGGATTTTGCTGAAACTTTTAATACTTCCATCGTGAGGTTCCTCCCTTGCTGTTGGGTTGAGAAGGACATTGATACTTATATTCGCGGTTCCTTTAGGAAATTCCTTTTTTCAATGGCTATTATTCGAAAAATTCTTCTCCCGGAAACCCGACCCGGATCATGGGCGTTCAAAAGTCGCCCCGTCGGGCCAGGGATGGTCGGGGGTAATGAACACCCTGCGGATTGCCGCGCAGCGTCCGTTTTCGTCTTCACAATCGATGATCGCCGCCGAAAACTGGCAATCCCCATCGGCCACTTCAAAGCGCGCCGGCAGATGGGTGATCATTTTATGAAGAATCGGCTCTTTTTTCATGCCGATGATGCCGTTAAAGGGACCGGTCATTCCTACGTCGGTGATATATCCCGTGCCCCCTGGCAGAATTCGCTCGTCCGCCGTCTGCACGTGGGTGTGGGTTCCCACCACCGCGCTGACCCGGCCGTCAAAATACCACGCAAGCGCCTGCTTTTCCGACGTGGTTTCCGCATGCACGTCCACCACGATCCATGTCGCCTGGTCGGCGATTTCTTCCAGCACCGCGGAGAGGACCGCCAGGGGATCGTCCCATTCCCCCATGAAAGCCCGGCCCAATACGTTGACAATGGCGAGCTGACGGCCGCCAACGGAACACAGCGCATAACCCTGGCCGGGAGCCAGGCGAAAATTCGCGGGCCGAACCAGGCGCTTCTCCTGATCGATGAAATCGAAAATCTTGGGGTGGTCCCAGACGTGATTTCCCATGGTTATAAAGTCGATCCCGTGGTCAAACAACCATTCGGCCAGATTGGGAGTGATTCCCCGCCCGTCCGCGACATTCTCGCCGTTTGCAATCACGATATCCGCTTGGACCACGTCCTGAACCCGGGGAAGATAGCGCTCCACAGCCTGTCTTCCCGGGCTTCCCACGATATCCCCGATAAATAGAATCCGCACCCTGTGACATCCTCTCTAAAAAATAAGGTAGCCTGACGGCTACCTTATTTTGCGTATTCGACGGCTCTGGTCTCGCGGATCACCGTGACTTTAATATGCCCAGGATAGTCGAGCTCGTTTTCAATGCGCTTGGATATCTCCCGAGCCATGCGTACCGATTCTGCGTCGTCGATCAGCTCAGGTTTGACGATAATACGAATCTCTCTGCCGGCCTGAATGGCGTAGGACTTCTCCACACCTTCGAAGGACTCCGCAATCTCCTCAAGGCGCTCCAGCCGCTTAATGTACACGTCCAGACTTTCCCTCCGGGCCCCGGGTCGCGCTGCGGAAATCGCATCCGCTGCCCCTACCAGAATGGAGATCGCCGAGGTGTATTCCGTGTCTCCGTGATGGGCTCCAATGGCGTTGAGCACCACGGGATGCTCCTTATACTTTCGGGCCAGGTCCAGACCGATCTCAACATGGGACCCTTCCACTTCATGGGTGATCGCCTTGCCGATATCGTGCAATAAACCGGCCCGTTTCGCCAATTGTACATCAAGGCCGAGTTCGGCTGCCATTAAACCCGCCAGATGAGCAACCTCCACAGAGTGTTTCAGCACATTCTGCCCATAGCTGGTCCGGTACTTCAGCCGGCCGAGGATCTTCACCAAATCGGGGTGCAGGCCCGCCACCCCGGTTTCAAACACCGCCTGCTCCCCTTCTTCCCGAATCCGCTCTTCGACTTCCCGACGGGCTTTCTCCACCATCTCTTCAATCCTGGCCGGATGAATGCGGCCGTCCGCCACCAGTTTTTCAAGAGCCACCCGGGCAACCTCCCGCCGGATGGGATCAAAACCCGACAGAATCACAGCTTCCGGGGTATCGTCGATGATCAGATCAATCCCCGTCAGGGTTTCCAGGGCCCGGATGTTTCGCCCTTCGCGACCGATAATCCGGCCTTTCATCTCGTCATTGGGCAGGTTGACCACCGACACGGTGGTTTCCGCGACGTGGTCGGCGGCAAAGCGCTGGATCGCGGTGACCACAATATCCCGGGCCTTCTTTTCCGCTTCGTGGCGCGCTTGTTGCTCAATCTCTTTGATCATGATGGCCGCGTCGTGGCGGCACTCTCGCTCCACGCTCCCCAGGATCGTCTCCCTCGCCTGCTCCCGGGTTAAGCCGGAGATTCTTTCCAACTCCGCCATCTGCCGGTGCACCATCTGCTCCGCTTCCGCCCGGAGATGTTCAACCTCGCGCTCGCGCTGGGCTACCGCCTCGAGCTTTCGTTCCACGGACTCCGTTTTTCGGTCCAGGTGTTCCTCTTTCTGAAGAAGGCGCCGCTCCAGCCGCTGCAACTCGGTTCGCTGTTCGCGAATCTCCCGTTCCGCCTCCGAGCGAATTCGATGGGCTTCTTCCTTCGCCTCGATCAGCGCTTCCTTCCGGGTGCGCTCCGCTTCCCGGCCCGCTTCCTCTAACATGTCTGTAACGCGTTGTTCAGCCGTGCGGACCTTTCCTTCAGCCACAGCCCGGCGAATCCAATATCCAATCCCGGCCCCGATCAATAATGCGGCCAGGATAGACACCCCATACATCCACACGATCCATCGCCCCTTTGCTCAGGATAACGGACCTGAGCATGGACGCAGAACACACGCCGGCACCCATCCCTTGTACCGGGTGCGGATCGGTATGCTACGGCCGCCGCGTTCGGCAGAGACCGGAAAAACTTCTCATACGCATTACCTATTGTACGGGGTGTGTCAATAGTTGTCAACTACCGCCCATCTGCTCATCATCCCAGGATGCCACCAGACTAAAAGCCAGATCCCGGTCAAACCCGTTCTGCATCAACCCTCGATACGCCTTGGCCCGCCAGGTTGTGAGGTCGTCGTTCCGATGCCGGCGGCGGTGAAGGCGCAACCACCTTATGGCCGCTTGTTTTTCCCGGTCTTTCGGGATGGCCGCCAGGGCTCGATCGATGTCTTCGCCCCGGACCCCCTGACGGGTCAATTCCCACCGAGCTCGCCAGATGCTGGTCCGGCCCGCCTCCACGCGTATCTCCAGCCAGCGCCGGGCGTAGGCGACGTCGTCGATCCACCCTCGCTCCCGCAAGCGGTCAATCACCCGGTCCACCACCTCAACCGGATGGCCCTGTCTTTGCAAATGTTCTCTCACCTGGGCTGCCGACCGGGACCTTCGCGCCAAATATTGGAGCGCGCGGTTCCACGCTTCGACTTCGCCGGTAGTTTCACTCATCGAAAAACTCACCTTCGTCCGACCCGATCAAGCCCGATGCGGGGCGGGCCCCCGCCGAGCCCTCGGCGTGGCACAGGCTGCGAATCTTTCCTTCGATACGATCGGCGATCTCCGGGTGTTCCTTTAGAAATTGCTTGGCGTTTTCCCGGCCCTGGCCCAATCGCTCACCTTCGAAGGAATACCAGGCCCCGCTCTTTTCGATGACATCCATCTCCACTCCCAAATCGACAATGCTGCCCTCCCGGGAGATTCCTTCCCCGAACATGATGTCCACATCCGCTTGTTTAAAAGGAGGGGCGACCTTGTTTTTTACCACCTTAATCCGAGTCCGGTTTCCGACCAGTTCGTTCCCTTGTTTGAGAGCCTCTGCTCGCCGCACTTCCAGGCGCACTGAGGAGTAAAACTTCAGCGCCCGCCCACCGGTGGTGGTCTCGGGATTGCCGAACATGACGCCGACTTTCTCCCGAATCTGGTTGATAAAAATTGCGATCGTCCGGGACTTGGAAATCGCCCCGGAAAGCTTACGCAACGCTTGGGACATGAGTCTGGCCTGCAGACCCACGTGGGAATCTCCCATGTCCCCCTCCAGTTCGGCTTTGGGAACCAGCGCAGCCACCGAGTCAATCACAATAATATCCACTGCGCCGCTGCGCACCAAAGCCTCGGCGATCTCCAGAGCTTGTTCCCCCGTATCCGGTTGGGAAATCAACAGCTCATCGATGTTGACGCCAAGATTGCGGGCATACACGGGGTCCAAGGCGTGCTCAGCATCGATAAACGCCGCTTGTCCGCCCAACTTCTGTACCTCGGCGATGGCGTGCAAAGCCACCGTCGTCTTGCCCGAAGACTCCGGACCGTAAATCTCGATCACACGCCCCCGGGGGAATCCACCGACCCCCAAAGCAATGTCTAACGCCAAAGCACCGGTAGAGACCACTTCGACGTTCATACTCGCCTGGGCCTCTCCCAGTTTCATAATCGAACCTTTCCCGAATTGTTTCTCAATCTGGCGCAGCGCCATGTCCAGTGCCGCCTTCCGATCCGCCACCCCTGCCCACTCCTTCCCTTCTTCTCGCTTGACTAATTCGCCCCGGGGCCCGTCCGTTCCTGCTAACCTTTGTGCGTCTTTATTATAGCAAAGCTTGACCGTCACGAACATTCGTTTGGGATCTGTGGCGAAAAAAATCCCCGCCGGGGCGGGGATTCACCGCCCGGGCCTTCAGGCCCGGCGGCTTCGAGGGCGCGCCGGTTCCAAGTTCACCCGAAGTCCATTGATGCGCGCCTGGCGCAGCGCCTCGAATACAAAGGGTGCCGATTCCTCCTCCACTTCGACGAAGGCGAACCGATCATACAAGTCGATCTTGCCGATCGCCTGACCGGGGATGCCCGTCTCCTCCGAAATCATCCGCACAAGATCCCCGGGTCCCACATTGGCGCTGCGTCCAATGTTCAGGAAAAAGCGGACCATGCCAGGGGATGCCCCGGTCTCGCCAAAATCGTAGTCCTCCTCCTCACCGGTGTGCAGATCGTCGGCGCTGGCCAGTTTCAAAGCGGCGGCGGCCAGATCCACCGGGTCGAACTCGTCTACGAGAGAGCCGAGAATGGCGCGGTAATTGGCGATTCCGCCCTCTTGGACCGTGCGCCGCAACCGCTCCCGCCAGTTTTCAGCTACCCGTTCCGCCACATCCGCCAACGTGGGGACCTCCCGCCCCACCAAGGGAGCTTTGGTCTCCCTCTCGATTTGTTTCAGCAATTTGAACTCCCGGGGTGTTACCAAGGTAATGGCCAGTCCCCGCCGACCGGCCCTGCCCGTCCGGCCGATCCGATGCACATACGATTCTGGATCCTGGGGAATGTCATAGTTAATCACGTGGGTGACATTGGTCACGTCGATCCCCCGGGCCGCGACATCCGTGGCCACCAGAAACTCGATATCCCCATTGCGGAATTTTTTCATCACCCGATCCCGCTGGGCCTGGGACAAATCGCCGTGAAGTCCGTCGACGAGATACCCCCGGGACAGGAGTGCCTCGGTGAGCTCATCCACCCCACGCTTGGTGCGGCAAAAAATGATGCCGAGCGACACGTCCTCGCTGTCGATGATCCGGCACAAGCTTTCCAGCTTGTTGCGTTCCAGCACTTTATAGTAGATCTGATCAATCAGGGGGACGGTCATTTCCCCCCGGTTGACCGTCACGTGCTCCGGATTTTTCATGTACCGGACTGCCAACTGTTTCACTTCGTGGGGGAATGTGGCCGAAAACAAGAGCGTTTGGCGTTCCTGGGGTGTCTCCTTCAAAATCGCCTCAATATCTTCGATGAACCCCATATCCAACATCTCATCCGCTTCGTCCAGAACCACGGTGCGCACTTTGTCTAACTTCAAGGTACCCCGGCGCAAATGGTCCAACACCCGCCCGGGAGTTCCAATGACCACTCCCACGCCCTGCTGGAGCGCCCGAATCTGGTGACCAATGGATTGCCCGCCATAGATCGGCAGCGTCCTCACTCTGGCATACTTCGCGATTTTGCGCAACTCCCCGGCCACCTGGATCGCCAATTCCCGGGTAGGAGTGAGGATCAAGGCCTGAACGTGCCGACCCGTACCCATCATCTCAATAATCGGCACCCCGAAGGCCGCAGTTTTCCCCGTTCCCGTCTGAGCTTGACCAATGACGTCTTTTCCTTGCAACACCAGAGGAATACAAGCTGCCTGAATCGGAGAAGGTTCTTCGAATCCCATATCATCAATGGCTTGCTGCACTCTTCGGCTCAATTGAAAATCAGTAAATGTTGTCATTCTCTCACCTTTCTGCAGGACTTAACCCTTCATCCATCGCCCCGAGTTTTCGCCACAGGGCGAACAGTGCCGCTTTGGCGGCCCGAATGCGCACTTGGCGGCGGTCTCCACGAAATCGAAATTCTTTTACCCAAGAATCCGCATTCCGATGATGGACTGCGATATACACCAAACCCACCGGTTTTGTCTCCGTACCGCCGTCCGGCCCAGCGATCCCGGTAATTCCAATTCCCCAGTCCGCTCCGAGATGCTCGGCGACTCCCTGAGCCATCTGGATGGCCACCGGTTCGCTCACCGCTCCGAGCCGTTCCAGGATCTCCCCGGAAACGCCCAGAACCGCTTTCTTCACATCATTGCTATACGATATCACTCCGCCGACAAAATACCGGGAACTCCCAGGAACGTTGGTGATCATCTCTCCCAGGAGCCCGCCGGTGCAGCTCTCGGCGGTGGCAACGGTCATTCCTCGGGCTTGTAAAACTCGCCCCACGGCCACCTCCAGGGTTTCCTCGTCGACGCCGTAGATATATCGCCCCAAGCGCCGGCGCAGCTCTGCCTCCAGCGGCGCGATCCGCTCCCACGCCTCTTTTTCCGAGGCAGCCCGGGCGGTTAACCGGAGAGTGACCTCCCCTTCGGCGGCCAAAGGGGCCAGCGTCGGGTTATCTTGGGCGGCCAACAAATCGGCAATCCGTTCCGCCAGGTGTGATTCGCCGATCCCGTAAAGGCGAAGCACCCGGGAACGAATGGTTTCGTTCCCGCCCATCCAGGTTTGCACCAACGGAATCACCGATTCCCTGACCATGGGTTCTAACTCCGTGGGGGGGCCGGGTAAAAGGACGTACCGCCGCCCCTCCGCCTCCACATACTGTCCCGGCGCCGTTCCCCGGGGATTGGGAATCATGTTCCCTCCCTGAATGACCATGGCCTGGCGGCGATTGTTTTCCGGCATGTCCCGGCCCAACCCAGAAAAATACCCTTCCACCGCACGAAGCGCTTCCGGGTGAAGCTCTAAAGGCCGCCCGAGAAACTCCGCCACCGTCTCCCGGGTCAAGTCGTCCTCGGTCGGCCCCAATCCGCCACACAAGATCACGAGGTCGGATCGCTGCCGGGCCGTCTGTAACACACTCAACAGCCTGCCTCGGTTATCCCCCACCACTGTATGGAAGTATACCCCAACCCCCGCCAGAGCCAATTGTTCCGAAACGAACCGGGCGTTGGTGTTGGCAATCTGCCCCAGCAAGAGTTCCGTACCCACAGCGATGATTTCCGCCTTCATCCCGCTGCCCCCGCCTCGTGATTCGAGTTTCCCGTCATGCTCGCTCAAGTTTTCCCAAACCCGATCACGTGTCTATTCTTCACGAAATAATCGATTCCGGAAATGACAGTGATCAGTACGGCCAGGTACATGATCCAGGCTGCCACCGGAATGCCGACGTACGCGAAAGGCAAATTGTTCATCATTAACGCGACGACCGCCACGATCTGGGTGACCGTCTTCAACTTACCCATCCGACTTGCGGCGATGACTGTGCCTTCCGCTGCCGCCACCAACCGCAATCCCGTCACCGCGAATTCCCGGCTGATGATGACGATCGCTTCCCAGGCTTCGACCCGGTGCATTTCCACCAGGGAAATGAGTACCGCCGAAATCAGGAGTTTGTCCGCCAAGGGATCGAGGAACTTCCCGAAGTTCGTGACAATCCTTCGCTTTCGCGCAATGTACCCGTCCAACCCGTCGGTGCTTGCGGCGACGACAAAAATCAGCGCAGCCACGATTTCATTGACCGTCAGCACATGCCCCGCCAGAGACACTCGACCGAAGTTATAATGCACCAAGAGGAAAAACATGACAACCGGCACCAGGAAAATGCGGGCGATGGTGATGCGGTTGGCCAGATTCACCTAGACGCCCTCCCCGGCCAGATCAAAATCGAAGGAATGGGTGATTCGCACTTTGACGAATTCCCCGGGCCGCCCGTTTACACCAGACACAAAAACCTGTCCGTCGATCTCCGGAGCGTCGTACTCGGAGCGACCGATCCAGATATCCGGGCGCCGGTCGTCTTGACGTTCGAGCAGGCAATCGATCACCTGGCCCACCCGGGCCGCTCCACGGGCCGCCGAGGCTTTTCGCCCCACTTCCATCAACCAGGCTGCCCGGCGCTCCTTTTCCGCTTCGGAAATCTGGCCTTCCATGGAAGCTGAAGGGGTACCTTCCTCCCGTGAGAAGGCAAAAACTCCGATCCGGTCAAAAGCCATCTCTTCTACGAAATCAGCCAGCCGCAAAAACTGTTCTTCGGTTTCCCCGGGAAACCCCACGATAAACGAACTGCGTATCGCCACGTTCGGTATGCGGGTTCGAATCCGCTCCAACAGCTTCCGAACTTGACTTTTTCGGCCCGGGCGATGCATGGCCCGAAGAACCTCGTCTTCGGAATGCTGCAGCGGCAAATCTACGTACTTGCACACCTTGGGCAACCCGGCCATCGCGTCGATCAACTCGTCGGTAAAATAACCCGGGTACGCATAATGCAGGCGAATCCACCGCAATCCATCCACATCGTTTAAGGCTGTTAACAGGTCGGGCAACCTTCGCCGACCGTACAAGTCCAAACCGTACTGGGTGGAGTCTTGGGCAATCAGACTGATCTCCCGAACCCCATCCGCGGCCAGGCGCCGAGCCTCTTCAACGATGGACGGGATCGGGCGGCTGCGAAACTTTCCGCGCATTAAGGGAATGGCACAAAAAGTGCAGCCGTGGTCACATCCTTCGGCGATTTTTACATAGGTAGAATACGGCAGACCAATTCGTTTTCGAGGAGTGACCTCGTCATAGAGATACACAGGATTTCCAAATCGCATCGGGTGCCTGCCCGCCAAAGCCTGTTCCACCACTTCCGGGACGCGGTGAAACTCGCCCGTTCCAAGCATCCCGTCAATCTCGGGAATCTCCCGCATGAGTTCCTCCTGATAACGCTGGGCGAGGCATCCGGCCACCACCAAGGCTTTACAATGACCGGTTTCTTTATACTGAGCCATCTGAAGGATCGTGTTCACCGATTCGGCCTTGGCTTGGTCGACGAACCCGCAGGTATTCACGACGATGACATCGGCCTCCTGGGGATCAGCGACCAAGTAAAACCCCCAGCGTTCCATGAGGCCCATCATCACCTCGGAATCCACCTGGTTTTTTTCACACCCGAGGGTGACCACCGCAATCCGACGCCCCATTACGAATCCTCCAACCGCCGTCGATTGACATGTACACTACAGTATACTCCAAACCTGTTGGGCGTGTACAGGCGCTCAGATTACCATTTTAACGAAAATTGGTAAACTGGACATCTAACGGAAGGTCCGCAGCTTTGACCAATTGAATGACTTTTTGCAGGTCATCCCGGCTTTTTCCGGAAACCCGCACTTGATCGCCTTGAACAGCTGCCTGGACTTTGAGCTTACTATCCTTCACGATTTTGACAATCCGTTTGGCGTTTTCCGCATCAATCCCTTGACGAATACTCACCCGTTGGCGCACCGCTCCCCCGGCGGCGGGCTCAATCTTGCCGGATTGCAGCGCTTTTAACGACACTCCGCGTTTAATCAGCTTTCCCTGAAGAATATCGATGACACTGCGGAGTTTATATTCATCGTCGCTGAGAATCACCAGTTCCTCCCCCTGGCGTTCCACGCGACTGACACTGCCTTTGAAATCAAAACGGGTCTCCAGTTCCTTCATCGTTTGATGGACGGCATTATCCACTTCCTGGAGGTCGACCCTGGAGACAATATCAAAACTATTCTCTTTGGCCACGGCACTCCCTCCCATCACCACGGTATATTATACCACAGTCCAGGGAGAAAAAAGGAAACCCGGAAACCGGGTGGTTTCCGGGTTCGCAGAGCCGCCGATGTCAACCGGGAGCATTCATCACCAATCTGGCTTTGCCTGTGATTGTAGTGCCTCAATAATAAGGTGCCGGCCACAGCCGTTGGACGAATGCCCGAAATTGATCGGCAACCCCTGAAACAGGTCGACCGTTTTGAAGATCTTGGGAGAACGTCTGAAACCGTTGCATCACCGCCGGGTTGGCGCTGACCCGGACGATGCGAATCGACGGATCCGCTTTTCGAATCACGTCGGTGACCCGTTGTTTCAATTGATTGGACACCGCCACATCGGTTTGTCCGTAAGTGGCTCCGCCGCTGGGTGAAGGACTGGGCGCTGGCTGTCCGGGCGCCACACCACCGGGTGCCGGCGGCCGTCCTTGGGTGGTTCCCTGATCCAAGGCCACATAGGCGGTATCTCCGGACACAAAGACCGTAGCGGCGCGAACGCCGGGAATCTGAACGACTTTTTGCGCCAGGTCGTCCGCCACCCGCACGCCCATTGCACGGGGTGCCGGCGCGGGCACCGGAGCCGGAGCCCCCCCCGGTGCTGGAGCCGGCGCGGGCGCCGGGGCCGGAGTTCCAGGATTGGCCTCTCGGGATACCCCGCATCCAGTTGCAAACAACGATATGGTCGCTGTCAATGTCATGGCGATCAACGTACGGCGATCCATGACAGTCCCCCTCTCACCCTAGGTACCGTTAGTATCGCCGCACCGATCGCAACTATGCGCAGCCTCCCCGACGCCGTGCCTCAGGAGGAGCTTTTCTTCACCGTATAGGTCAGGACGTCCCAGGTAACCGGCTCGAGCTCCTGACCATTGACCGTGACGGTTAACGAGGACGCCCGACCCGCCACAATCCTCACCTCCTGATTTCCTGTAAAGGTTCTGGTTTCCCCCGGTTGCAATGTCCTCTGCTCGACCGGGTGGCCGTCCGCTTCCGCATCAATCCAGCACGGATGGGGTCCGACCCGTAAAACGACCTGTAATTGATCCACCCTCTCCACATCCACCATATATTGAGAAGCATTGCGCTTCACCACTTGAAGCACCGGTTGAGGAGCCGCGGGGGCAGGAGGACGTTGGGTAGCCGGCGGGGTTGCTGGCAACTGTGAAGCGGTCGTGCCATTCGGTTGGGACGCAGGGGGCGCCGAACCGGGGTGCCGGTTTGCGAGAAACCAGTACCCGCCAAGCAACACGGCCAGGAGGGCCGCGCTCGCGGCAATTTGTGGGATGGCTCGGCGGATGCGGCCGGGCTGAGACAGGGTACTCACGTCCCCATTCCCTGAGACTTCCTGAGACAGCGGGGCGGCACGCGCCGACAGTCCCGACTGGATCAACACCTCATTTCCGTCCAATCCGAGAAACTCAGCGTACGCCCGTACAAACCCTCGGGCATAAACCCCTGGGGGCAGCGCACTCAGATCCCCCCGTTCAATCGCCTCTAGGTATACTGAACGGATTTTCGTCGCTTCGGCGACCTCCTCCAGAGTCAACCCCCGGCCCTCCCGGGTTTTCCGGAGCAATTGCCCGACGTCCTCCATGGCTCCTCCTCCTTGGGCGGTGGTTTTACTCATAATCACTCAACACACAAGGCAACTCTTCGTACGTAATTTCTTCGTCCGGGGTATTCCGCAATTCGATGATCCTGTCGAACAGATCCCATCCGTACTCCGAATGGCGCACGAAAATATCCGGATGCTCAATGATTTTCGGACCAGGGATTTTCAAGACTTCTCGAACCAGCCGGCGGTGTTCTTCCCCGGCCCTTCGAGTGGACACAATGCCGTCAATAATATAGACGTTGGTGGACGGATTGCGCTCGTCCGGGTCAAAATCGGTGCGAACGGTTTGCTTGATTAACGTCGACGAGACAAAGGTCCAATGTTTATTGGCGTAAACGCTCGCCGCGACGATGGACTCCGTCTTCCCCACCCTGGGCATCCCCCGCACCCCAATCACCTGATGCCCGGGTCGCTTCAACAGCTCCCCCAAAAAATCCACCAGGATTCCCAACTCGTTTCGGGTAAATTTATAGGTTTTTAAATCACTCGACTCCCGGGCGATAAATCGGCCGTGGCGCAGGGCGATGCGGTCGATCAACGTGGGCTGCCGGAGAGCGGTGACCTGGATGCTGTTCACATGTCTCAGCAATTGGCGCAGCACCGAAATTTTTTGCCGGTCTTCGACTTGAATGAGAAGACCCCGACGAGTGTTTTCCACGCCGTTGATTGTGAGGATGTTTATGGATAGCATACCCAGGAGAGAAGAAATATCCCCCAGAAGCCCGGGGCGGTTTTTGTGAATGTCGTACTCGAAGTACCAGTCCTCCATGAATTCGAGCTCCTCCCCATGTCAAAAAAATCCCGAAATCCCCAGTGTGTAAAGCGTGGTGAATCCGGTTAGTCTCAAAGAAGGAGAGGGGGGATTGGCATGGCCCGCAACCGCGGTGTCAACCCCGGGCGAACCTTGGCCCTCGTCGGCGGGCTGTTTGCCGCCGCCACCACACTGGAAACGGCACTGCTCAACCTGGTCATTTGGACGTCCTACCCAGATCTGGTTCCCTTTTTAACCTACCAAGCCGCCGTGTTTCTGTTCGCCGGACTCGGTTTTGCTTTTGCAGGGATCCTGGAGCGCTTCGACCCCGGCATCCCTATGCGCGCCGGGGCGGCGGTCCTCGCCGCCCTGGCCGTCTGGGCGGCTCTGGCGGAACACTGGTTGGGGCACCGCCCCCTCGTGGCGGGATTTCTGAACGGCTCAGGGATCGGCCTCTACTGGTGGGGATTCAACAAACAGTGGCTACGGGCCACCGCCCCCCGCACCCGGGACCATTACCAGCGGCTTCACACTTTCACCGCCTCCACGGCCTCGATTGCTACGCCCTTGGCCGCTGAAATGGTGTTCCGCACGTTGCCGCGAGGGGAACACCCTCTCCTGTTTGGCCTCGTTACTGTGTTGCTGGTCCTATTATACCGGACATCCAGACGTCTCGCCCCTCCATCGCCGGAGCCATTCGATTGGAAAGAAGTACCTCCCCTGTCCGGCAGCTGGCGGGGCCTCCTCGGTGCGAGTCTCCTGTGGGGAAGCCGAGAGTCACTGGTGCTCGCTCTCCCTCTCGTGTTCGTGTACGTCATCACCGGCACCGAGACGGCCAGCGGTCTCTATCTCATCCTTTCTTCCACCGCGACGCTGATGGGCGGATTCTTGGTGGAAAGATGGCTCACTGCCCGGTCCCGCCGTCGACTGTTGTGGCTGTCCGCTGCGGTGCTCGTCATAGCCGGGCTCGGGCCCACCCTGTTTCCCAGCTCGGTAGCCCTCTACATCTTTGGTGCAGCCAATGCGCTGGCTGTGCCCTTTGCCGCCGCCTCCTACGGGGCCGCGAGCATGGATATCATAGGCGGTCTTCCTCAAGCGGACACCCACATGGGACAATATTTTTTGATGCGAGAGTGGTTTCTCACGGCCGGACGCCTCGGATCTTTGACGATTCTCATGGCTGGCGCTCTGGTCTTGCCCACCGAAACCGCCTTTCGCCTCGGTTTTTTTCTGACTGCCGCCGGTTGTGCCGCCTTTGCCGCCGGTTTCGCTCCGGTGGTACAAGGCCGACGCCTCGGTTACGAAAACTGAGCCAGCGGGTGCGAGGATGCCTGGCATCAGGAGTGCTGAGAGCCCCGGCGCCGTTCGAGCTGTGCCGGAGTCCACAGAACTTCCCGGGGTTTACTGCCTTCAAAAGGGCCGACAACGCCGCGCCCTTCCATCTGATCGATAAGCCGGGCGGCCCGGGTGTATCCGATGCGGAGCCTCCTCTGCAAAAGGGATACCGATGCTTGCCCGGATCCCACCACCAGGGCGACGGCCTCGTCGAACAAAGGGTCCAAATCCTCTTGAGGACTCTCTTCCCCGCCCGGCACATCCCAATCTTCTCGGTACTGGGCCGGCATTTGGTTTTTCACCGTTTCCACCACCCGTTCCACCTCCGCCTCGGACACAAAAGCACCCTGTACCCGAATCGGCTTTGGAGCGCCGACGGGAAGGAACAGCATGTCCCCCCGGCCGAGTAATTTTTCTGCACCGCCCATGTCGAGGATCGTCCTGGAATCTGCCTGGGAGGAGACCGCGAAAGCGATCCGGGAAGGAATGTTGGCCTTGATGAGCCCGGTGATCACGTCCACGGAAGGCCGCTGGGTGGCGACGATCAGGTGGATCCCGGCCGCCCGGGCCATCTGGGCGAGGCGGCAGATCGCATCCTCCACATCTCCAGGAGCGACCATCATCAGATCCGACAACTCGTCCACCACGACTACAATGTATGGCAAGAGAGGGCGTCCGAATCGATGGGCCAATTCGTTGTACCGTTCCATGTCCCGGACCCCTTCCCGGGCGAACAAGGCGTACCGCCCTTCCATCTCCTCCACGACTTTTTTTAAAGTGGCGGCCGCTTTCCTCATGTCGGTGACCACCGGAGCCATCAAATGGGGGATCCCCCCGTAAACCCCCAGTTCCACCATTTTCGGATCAATCATGACAAGTTTCACTTGATCCGGGTCGGCGCGAAAGAGCAGGCTGATGATCAAACTGTTGATACATACGCTCTTACCGGATCCCGTGGCACCGGCGATGAGTAGATGGGGCATCTTAGCGAGATCCGCCATCACCGGCGCGCCAGCGATATCCCGGCCCAAAGCCAGGATGAGCGGGCTTTTCGCCTGACTAAACTCCGGGGTTTCTAACACCTCCCGCAAGGGGATGATCGCGATTTCCCGGTTGGGAACCTCAATGCCTATGGCCGACTTACCCGGGATGGGAGCCTCCATGCGGATATCCGGGGCCGCCAGAGCCAAAGCCAAATCATCCGTCAGGGCCACGATCCTGGATACTTTAACGCCCACGGCCGGTTGGATCTCATAACGGGTAACCGCTGGCCCCCGGTAAGCCTGCAACACCTTTGCTTTTACGCCAAAACTTTCGAGGGTTTGCTCAAGTTTGTGGGCATTAGCCGCAACGTCCTTCAGATCCGACCCGTGTCGTCCCGGCGGCGGAGGGTTTAATAGCCCGATGGACGGCAGGTGGTACGTGCGTCCAAGGGGACTGGAGGACACCACGATTCCTTCCTCCGGGGTCGGCCCAACTCCAGATGGCCGGTCCTTGGACAGCCGTACTTGAATCCGGGATTTGGCCTCATCGACAACGGCAACCGGGTCGTCCTCGTCGGCCTCTGTTCCCGCATCGACAGCGGGTGGAGCAACGACGGTGTCGGGTTGCGCTTCCTCCTCGACCCACGCCCCGGCCTCGGAAAAATCGCGAATGGGAAACGCTTCTTCGGACGCCTTTCGGCCCCCCTTTGGTGTTCGACGGCGTCCGGCCGCTCGGGCATCCGCTTCGGAAGCCGCCCGCCAGGCGTCGGCGAGGGCCTTGATGCGGGTGGAAATCCCCTGAGCCAACTGGACACCCCACCTTTTCAAGGTCTCCCACACTGACAGGGCCGACCGGCCGGTGGCCAGAATGATCGCCACCATGGCGGATATGAGCAACACGATCTCGGTGCCTAAAGTATCGAATAAAAAGTGAGTGGCAGAAAAAAGGGCATACCCCACCGCCCCACCCCCCACACGCTCCGGGGGTGCGACGGGGTGCCCGCCTTCGGTTGCACCGGTGCTGGCCAAATACAACTGGTCAATCCGGTGGGTGGTGATCGTCCACAGATCCGGTGGAGTCAAAGGATGGCTGCGGATAAGGGAGGTGTAGAGGTTGAGCTGCTCCCAGGTGAGAAGAACGGCGATAAACAGAAAGACTCCCGTCACCCGAAGGTTCCAAGAAGGGGCGCGGCCTTTGACAATCACATAGCCCCCGACCCACAGCATGGCCAGGGGGACGAGGACATACCACCCCCCCGCCACCCACATGGCGAGGTGAGCGAGAGATCGGCCGATCCACCCCAGCTGCGCTAGACAAATCAAGGAGGCCGCAACAATGACCAGCCCCGTAATCTCCGTTTTCATCCATTCCTTGGCCTGCTCGACCTTACTCACGCCATGCCCACTCCCTCGGAAAAACCGCTGTACGTTCTACTACATTTCTCCAAGGGAGTCGGCTTTTCCTTCCGGACGAGGTTCCAGGGCCGGTTTCGCCCCGGCTGGCATCGGCAAAATTGTTATGGGATTCCGGGATAAAGGCAAAGTTCGCGGCCCGGCTGGTATTCCGGCCGGAGATAATCGGCGGGGTTTGGGCTGATTAAACGCACGATCCGCACGCGATCCGCGCCGATGGACTCCACTTCCAGGCAGGCGGACCCGACCCGGATTTCCATTTTGGGGGCAGCAGGCCGCGCTTCTCCTGCAAAAACAAGGGAAAGAGGCACCGCGGTGTAGAGAATCATTGGATCACCGGCTTTCCCGGGGGAGGTTGGCGTGTTGCTGCCGCGTCCACCATCTCCCGCAATTTTCCGAGCGCCCGACCAATGCCGCCGATCTCGTCGATCAGGCCGTAGCGGACGGCATCTTTGCCCACCACGGTGGTTCCGATGTCCCGGGCCAACTCTCCGGTTTTCATCATCAATTCCCGAAACTGGGCTTCAGAGATCTTGGAGTGATCCACCACAAAGCGCACCACCCGTTCCTGCATGCGCTCCAGGTACTCCCAGGAAGCTGGCGCGCCGATGACCATACCCGTCAATCGGATCGGGTGAATGGTCATGGTCGCCGATTCGGCGATAAAGCTGTACTGCCCGGCCACGGCGATGGGCACGCCGATCGAATGCCCCCCGCCGAGCACCAAAGTCACCGTCGGTTTGGTGAGGGTCGCGATCATCTCGGCGATGGCTAACCCCGCCTCCACGTCCCCTCCGACGGTGTTCAGAACGATGAGCACCCCTTTCACCTTGTCGTTTTGCTCCGCCGCCACCAGTTGTGGAATCACGTGCTCATACTTGGTCGTCTTGTTCTGCGGGGGCAAAACGATATGGCCTTCGATCTGCCCGATAATAGTGATGCAATACAGATCGCTGTCCACATCCGGAACCTGGGTTTGCCCCAATCGTTCTAACGCTTGTAAAGGGCCGGAAGGGGGCGGTGTGGCCTGAGGAGGGGCGCCCGGTGTCTCCTCCCCCTCACCCGCAATAGCAAACGGTATCCGATGGTATTGATCCATGTTTGAGCCTCCTCGACAGCTCACTGCAGCTCTGATTCCGCGGCCCGCCCGGCGGGCCGCGCTGCTTTTAGTATGTCCGGATGAGGCGGAAAACCTTGGGTGGCCGGGAGAAAGGCACCTTCATGGACGGATGACCATCAGATGGGTGGGAGAAAGGGGGATTCCAGGCGATGTACATGGACCACGGGGTCCGGAACCGTCATCCTTTGAGGAAGGAGTAAAGTTCGCCATTCGGGACGAACTGAACACTGTCGATTTTTACAACGCGGGGGCGGACCGGGCCCGGGACGCATACGTGCAGTCCGCTCATGTGGCGGAAACTCGTAAGAGCCAGCCACTCACGAGCCCCCTCCTTGAGACCGGAGAGGGGGCCCTGAGGCATCTTCTCGCTTTCATTCCTGGGGTACGTCGCCAAAGATTGTAAAATGCCAGGGTTTGACCGCTTGCCCGCTCAGTTCGGACATGACGTGTTTAACCACGGTATAGTCTTCCAGGGCATAGGCGGAGAGGTCCTTTCCAAATCCGCTTTGCTTGAATCCGCCGTGGGGCATCTCCGACGTGAGGGGCAGGTGGTCATTGATCCACACCGTCCCAAAGCGGAGGGCCTTCGACATCCGCAGTGCCCGCTGGTGATCTCGGGTCCAGACAGATGAGGCGAGTCCATAAACGACCCCATTGGCCCGGCGAATGACTTCCTCCTCGTCGGAGAAAGGCATCACCACCACCACCGGCCCAAAGATCTCCCGTTGACACGCTTCCGCGTCGTCGGCAAGTCCGGCCAAGATCGTCGGCTCATAGTAGGACCCGGCGGCCAACTTTGGATCCGCCGGACGCTTGCCCCCGAGCAGAACCTCAGCACCTGCCGCCCGGGCCCGCTCCACATATCCTTCGATGCGGTCCCGGTGAACCTGGGAGATCACAGGGCCCATGTCCGTGGTCCAGTCCCCAGGCAGTCCCACCCGCACCTTCCGGGCCCGATCGATGAACTGTGCCACAAAGGTGTCATATACCGAGTGATGCACATAAAACCGGGTGGCCGCAGTACAATCCTGGCCGCTGTTCACATAAGCGCCCACCACTGCCCCCTGAACGGCCGCCTCGAGATCCGCATCGTCGAATACGATGAACGGCGCCTTGCCCCCCAGTTCCAAATGGAGGCGTTTCGTGGTATCTGATGCCGCCTGCATGATTTTCGCCCCGGTCTGGGTCGATCCCGTAAAAGAGATCATGTTCACGGCGGGGTGGCTCGTCAGGGCCGCGCCCACCGTGGGGCCGTCGCCGGTCACGACGTTCATCACACCGTCGGGAAGGCCGGCTTCATGCAGGATTTCCGCGAATTTCAGCGTCGTCAGCGGCGTGTTAGGGGCGGGTTTGATCACCACAGAATTCCCGGCGGCCAGGGCCGGCATCAGCTTCCATATCGCCATCAGCAGCGGGTAATTCCAAGGGGCGATGGAAGCGACAACCCCCACGGGATCCCGGCGGATCGCAGATGTGTATCCCGGAAGGTATTCCCCGGTGGCCTTTCCTTCTATATGCCGGGCGAGCCCCGCGAAGAAGCGAATGTTATCGATGGCCGCGGGGATGTCGGAGTATGCCGACAGCTTCAAAGGCTTACCGGTTTGGCGGGTTTCCAGTTCGGCGTATTCCTGGGCCTGCTGTTCCAAAAGATCCGCGGCTTTCAGCAAAACCGCAGCCCGCTCGCCCGGGGCCGCGTCCGCCCAGGTACCTCGCTCAAAAGAAGCTCTCGCTGCTTCCACCGCTCTGTTCACGTCTCCAGGCGTTGCCTCGGGAACTTTGGCCACTTCTTGTCCCGTCGCCGGATCGAGGATCACCTTCTCCTCTCCCGCCTCGCCCTGGACCCATTCTCCGCCGATCCACATGCGATAAATCTCCATGAATTTCATCTCCTTTTTCTGAAAAATGACGCCACGCGTATGGTCCCCGCGATGGGCACGGGGGACGTTCCTTTTCACCAAAGATCGGGAAATCGCTGGATAGCCTTTTGGAATTTCCGGCTCACTGTGGACTGGCTGACTCCCAGCACCCGGGCCGCCTTTGTCGTGCTGTGGTACCGCCTCATCGCCAACAGAATTAACTGATCTTCCACCATTTCTGTGGCTTCCCGCAAGGGCATGATGTCGTCAATCGCCGAAACTTTGACCGGACCCCTCCGGGCGGGGAGCATACTCTCCACGTGAACCGCCTCAATGACATCGCTGTCACAGGTGACCACCAAGCGTTCCACCACGTTGCGGAGCTCCCGGACATTTCCGGGCCAGTTGTATCTCCGGAGGCTCTCCAGTGCACCTTTGCCCCAACGCAACTCCCGTTCGTATTTTCGGGTCAGCTCTTGAAGAAAGTGCAAAGCCAGGAGAGAAATATCCTCCGGCCTGTGGCGAAGGGGCGGAATTTCAATGGGAATCACGTTCAGCCGGTAATACAGGTCTTCCCGGAATTGTCCGGACTCCACCATTTCCCTCAGGTTCCGGTTCGTGGCGGCAATGATCTGGACGTCGAGTTGGCGCGGATGAACGCCGCCCACGGGGTACACTTCTTTTTCTTGAATGACCCGTAACAGCTTGGCTTGAAGAGAGAGGGGGATCTCGGAGATTTCGTCGAGGAAGACGATTCCCCCGTCCCCTTGCTCGAATAAGCCCATTTTGCCTTGGGCGTTGGCACCGGTAAAAGCGCCGCGAGTGTACCCGAATAACTCGCTCTCCAGCAGCGACTCCGGAATTGCCGCGCAATTGATCTTGACAAAGGGACGTTCCCGGCGGGGACTTCTCTCGTGAATCGCCCGGGCGATCACCTCCTTGCCGACCCCCGATTCCCCGAGAAGGAGGATCGTCGATGGGTACTGCGAGACCCGTTCCACCTGGCGCATGACTTGATCCATGGCCGGACTCGCCCAAACCAAGGGATCCCGCTCCGGAGCCAGACGGCTCCTCAGGGCCTCCAGCTCCCGTTTATATCGAACCGACTGGGATTGCACTTCCTTTAATTCTTTTTTGAGCTTTGAAGTCTCCGTGATATCCCGGAGCGTGACCACCACCCGGATCAAACGCCCGGACTCATCAAGCACGGGATTCGCCTCGAACAGGATATGAACCCCGTGGCCCGACTCCCATTCCATGGAGATGCGCCGCTTTTGCCCGATCACCAGGCGCACCACATCGGTGGGTAGATCCGAAAACGCTTCATCGGAGAAAAAATTGCGTCCCACAGGATCGGAGCCAGCAGCGTGGTTGGCGGTGATGATTTTACTTTGGCTGGCCCGGATCACGACCCCGTCGGGATCAATGACAAACAATTCATCGCACAAAGAGGCAAGGACCGCATGGAGGTCGCGGTTGAGATTTTTCACTTTATCCAACTCCATGGCCATCTCCTCAATGTGCGGAAGATCCTGAAGCACCACCACCAGCCCGCTGATGGAACCGTCGTGATCCTGGAGCGGGGCGAAATCGGCCAACAGTCCTTCCCGCATATAGACCTGGTTGAAGACGAACTCCCCCCGGTCTACCACCTGGGACAGGACCTGCTCGCCGAATATCGACGCCATGTTGAGACTGTCCGCCTCGGATTTTTTCAGCATGCGAAGCGCTTTGGCGTTATAGTTGACCACCCGGCGCGACCGATCGCATACGATCAGTCCCATGGGGATCGAGTGAAGAAGCAGCCGGATCCAATCGACATTCCAGTCTCGGCAGGTCAGGAGGTACACGAGATAGTCCTGGCGTTCGACGTACTGCAAGCCCTGATCCGTATCGATCAGGGTCACCTGCTCCGACAAAAGGTCCAGAGTTCGGTAGGGCACTTCAGGTTCAGGGACACAGAGCACGGGAAAACTTCGGGAACAGGTGCGCAGGGCCCCATCGGGTTCGTCGGCCCCGGCTTCCGCGCCGATGCGAATCTCCAGGGCTTTGTACAAAGAACCGTCCTTGAAAAATACATACCGATCTCCCCGGGATCCGGCCTCCCGTTCAATCTGCCGAACGTTTTCATCTCCCCTCACCCATCGAACTTCTCGAAGGCATTGGGCGAATTCCACAGTGCTCACTTCCTTCCATCCTGGGCCCCCGCCCCGCGGTTCCGTCTGCCGAGGCACCCACCCCCCGTCCGGGACCGGTCATGCCGGGGAACGTGCTTGAACCAGCAAGAAAAGCCCTTCCCATGCCACGGTGGCCGCCAACAAGGCGGTGATGTCCGCGTGGTCGTAAGGCGGCGACACTTCCACCACGTCCATCGCCGCCACATTGAGCCCGGCCAATCCCCTGAGCGTCTCTATCGCCACGGCCGAGGAGGGGCCACCGACTTCTGGAGTTCCTGTGCCGGGGGCGTAAGCCGGATCCACGACATCGATGTCGAAGCTGAGATATACAGGGCCTGTGCCAACCCGCCGGCGAACCGCCTCGGCCGTTTTTTCCGGGCCTGTCTTCAGCCACTGCTGCGCATTGATCTCCGCGATGCCGAACTCCTTCGCAAACTCCGCCTCCTGCCGAGTTTCCAAAGAGCCTCGTATACCCACCTGGATGGAGCGATTCGGGTCAATCAAACCCTCCTCTACAGCCCGTCGAAAGGTCGTCGCATGGTTGTACCGCCCGCCCCAAAAAGAATCCCATAAATCCGAATGGGCATCAAAATGGACAAGAGCGAGTGGCCCCCGCAGTTCACAGATCCCTCGGAGCAATCCGAGAGTGACGGAGTGGTCGCCCCCCAGAAACAGGGATCGGCCGCTTGGGCCCACCCGTTCCACCACTTGGCCGTGGATCGACCTCAGGGTTTGTTCAATATCAGTGGGAATCACGGACAGATCGCCGCCATCTACCACGGCCGCCGATTCCAACAAATGTATGTGGTGGTGGCGATGGTAGGGATAAAGGGTGGCGGAAGCCTCCCGGACGGCCTGGGGTCCGAACCGGGCCCCGGCGCGGTAAGAAGTACCCCCGTCAAAGGGCACCCCAAACACTCCAATACAGTCTCCGAGCCTTCCAGGGGATCCGGCCGGCAGCTTCATAAAGGTGTTCCACCCGCAGAACCGCGGGATCTCTTTTTCAGACGGGACACGGCTCATGAACAAGGTCTGCGCCTCCCTCGGCGAGCTGGTCGGCATTATTGCGCAGCCCCGACTCGCACTTGGGCCAGGGCGTCTGCCAGCGCCTCGAACACCCGATCGGCCTGCTCTTTCTTGATGGTGAGCGGCGGTTCTACCCGGATGACCTGGGCGTTGATCAACGTCCCGGTCACCAAAACCCCTCGGTCAAACAGTGCTTTAGCGACCTCGAATCCCACGTGATCGTCCACAAACTCTAACGCCATGAGCAACCCCTTGCCCCGCACATCCACGACTTTGTCCTCGTGTCCTTTCACGGCCCGCTTCAAACCCTCCAGCATGTATTCGCCCATTTCCGCGGCCCGGGCGGGGAGGTTCTCCTCGAGGAGGACGTGAATGGTCGCGATGGCCGCGGCGCAAGCCAGGGGGTTGCCGCCGAAAGTCGTGGTGTGCAAGAACGGGTTGTCAAACAGGGTGGAGAAAACCTCCTCGGTGGCGATCACCGCTCCGGCCGGCATGATTCCGCCGCCGAAGGCTTTAGCTAAGCAAAGAATGTCCGGGGTTACGCCGTAATGCTCACAGGCGAACATTTTGCCCGTACGGCCCATGCCCGTTTGCACTTCATCGAGAATGAGCAAGGCTCCGTATTCCCGGCAAAGCTTCTGGACACCCGGCAAATAATCGTCGTCAGGAATATTGACGCCACCCTCCCCCTGGATCGGCTCGAGGAGAACGGCTCCCACGTCGTCCCCGGTCAGCCGGCAGGCCTCCATGGTTTTCTCCAACATATCGAGGTCATTGAAAACAACATGCCGAAAACCCGGAACAAGAGGGCCGAAGGGCCGGCGAAAAACTCCTTTGGCCGTGCCCGACAAGGAGCCGTAACTCTTCCCGTGGAACGCCCGGGTTGCCGCAATCACGGTGGGCTTCGACGGGTTGTACGCCCGGGCTAGCTTGATGGCCGCCTCCACCGACTCTGTGCCGCTGTTGGTAAAAAATGAATATTTGAGATCGCCGGGAGTGATGTCTGCGAGGATCTTTGCCAGGAAAGCCCGAAGGGGGTCGAGGAGATCCTGACTGTGCAGGGCTTGCCGGTTCAACTGATCAAGCACCGCTTTCATGACCTTGGGGTGGCGGTGTCCGACATTATAAATCCCAAATCCCCCGAGACAATCGATATATTCCTTCCCGTTGACATCGCGAAAACTGTTCGGCCCCGCGTCCGCCCATTCCACGGCCGCGTCCAAGGATCCCGAGGTCACAGACTTCCGGTATTCTAGAAATCCTGGATTTACATATTCTTGGAACCCTTCGATCGTCTCTCGGGTGACCCATTGTGCCTCTTCCGGGGAAATTTGATCTTTCGCGATCAGTTCAAGAACCTGACCCGTGAAGTCAAGAACCTTTTTCTCATCCATGTAAACGGCTCCTTTCAGCAATGAACTCAGGATGCCGTCTTTTATAAGCAAAAATCATACCACATCCCACCGCCCGTTTCTGCAGTTCCGCGGGCGAAGACTTTATGCACTCACACATACCCTATTCATATGCGCATACCTGATGCGTCAACGACCCCCTTCTTGAGGATACCTGATTCTGAATCGATTGACAATGGTAAAACGCGGGGAGCGGCATCGTCCCGGATTCCTTGAGTTCGAGCGGTCAATGGGATGACAGACGGGCCGCCGGTGCACGTGAGCGTCCGGCGACCCTGTCCCTCACACCATGTTCACATTGCGTCATGTGCCTTCAACCAGTCAGCCGTTCTCGGATATACCCGCTTACTGGCCGTCCCGCCGTACACGAGGCTGACGTGACCGACGGGGAATTGGTATTCCGTCCGATCGGAACTTAGGATGTGTTCAAACAGCGCCTCGCTTTGTGGAGGGGGAACGATGTGGTCCCGCTCGGCCGTCAGCAGAAGAACGGGACAACGGATCTGACTTAAATCCACGGGACGGTCCCGCAGGATCAGTGTCCCTTCGACCAGTTTGTTGTCCTGATAAAACTCGTGGATCCACTCGCGGTACGCCTGACCCGGGAACGGAGTTCCGTCGTTGACCCATTTGTTCAACATCCTCCAACTGTGGACAAAAGTTTCGTCATCCACCCGATCCAACAACGAAACCCAGGGAGCGACGAAATTACTCATGGGCTTCAACATTTTGTTGCCAAAATCAATCACTTCGGGAGGAACGTTGCCGAATGTTTCCACAAGCTTATCTACATCAAAATACTCTTTGCGCAGCCATTGATTGTACAGCGGGGCATGTCGAAAGTCGATCGGCGCGGCGAGAAGGGTCAAATCCTTGACTTTGTCGGGAAAAAGCGCGGTATACATCGCTCCCATCGTTCCGCCCATGCAGTAGGCGAACATGTGAATTCGGTCCGCGCCTGCGTGCCTCAAAACCCGATCCACGGCCTTGTCGAGATAGTCGAACATGTACTCCCCAAACCCGTTGTGTCGATCTTCAGGTCCAGCGACACCCCAATCGATCATATAAACCGAGAACCCCTGCTGTACAAGGAATTCGACAAAGGAATGTCCGGGCTCCATGTCGAGGATGTAGGGTTTGTTGATCATCGCGTACACCATGAGTACCGGAAATTGGTGTACACGCTCCACACCGGGTAACGAGAAATGGTACAGTCGCATCTTATTCTTGCGCCAGATTGTGGTCTTGGGTGTTTGTCCGGTCGGCGGCTCGGCCTGGCTGAGGATTTCCACAGCTTTGCGGTACCGGCGCCAACTTGTCGGCGCTTGTTCCAGCCACCGGTGGCCCATCCTGGCCAGGGCATCCTGTTGAAAAAACATCGCATTCCACATGGTCTGCCAACTCTCTGCCGTCATCATCGCTCCCCTTTCGTGCTTGGCGAGTTTCTCCGAATGTTACATGTACATGCCACCGTTCACATTGAGGCATTGTCCAGTGATGTAATCTCCGTCCACCACCAGGAACCGGACAACTTTTGCCACTTCTTCAGGGAGGCCGAACCGGCCCATAGGAATCTTCGCTTTGATTTTGTCTTGAACTTTTTCAGGGACTGCCGCCACCATATCCGTCCAGATAAATCCCGGGCACACGGCGTTGACGGTGATGTTATATTTGGCTGTCTCCAGGGCGAGGGACTTGGTGAATCCGATGATCCCAGCTTTTGCCGCGGAGTAATTCACTTGACCGAACCCGCCGGTTTGGGCAATGATGGAAGAAACGTTGATAATGCGACCAAACCCGTTCTCGATCATCGAGGGGAGAACCCGTTGTGTGAGGTGGAACATGCTGTCCAGATTGGTGTGCATCACATCTTCCCACTGGGCTGCAGACATGTTGAGGAACCGAGAGTCTCGGGTGATCCCGGCGTTGTTGACGAGGATATCGATTGGTCCAAATCTGTCGGAAATTTCGTTCCACAACCGATCAATCTCCTCCGGTTGGGAAACATCGGCCTTCAAGGCGGCAACCCGATCATTGTGCGCGCTGAGTTGGCGCACCAAAGCCTCAGCCTGTTCTGCGCTTCGGCAATAGTTGAGAACTGTGGTCGCCCCGAGACTGGCCAATTCCCGGGCGATGGCCGCGCCAATCCCCCGAGAGCCCCCGGTGACCAACGCAACTTTACCGGCCAATACACGTCCTTGAATGACCATTTCCTCAGCAAGTGCCATTCTGATCTCCCCCGTTCTCCCCATCGTGGTCGGTCATTGCCACACATAAAACTCATGGATTACACGTGAATCTTGGAACAAGCGAATTCAAAAGCCCCATGCGCCATGTTCGCAGCTACTCCTCGCCCCCGGAAGAGGGCGCATCCCCCGAGAGCTCCCGATTCTCAGGGCTCTCGTCCCGACTGGCGGTCCGTCGGCCCCGGCCTCCTTGGCCAGGTCGGGTTCGACTCTCCAGAGCCCCTTGAATCTTTTTCAAGGTTTCTTCCACCCGAATGAGTCGTTCGTCTATGGCATCGATCTTTTCATCCACCGCTGCGACCATTTCCCCGAGCCTCGCCATGTCGTCGATAGAGGGGAGGTGGGATTTCTCGGCGACGGATTTCATCGTTTGGGAAATTAATTGGTTCATTTGAAGAAAAGCCTGCATCATTTGGGCGGATATGATGGAATAGGTTTCGCTCGTCAGAAAATCGTTCCATGCCTCGGCAGCATGCGGTTCCCATTCATCGTAGATTTTCTTCCATGCTACGAAAGGATCTGAATACTGAACGGCCATGCCATCCGCTCCTTCTTCAAACTCTCACTGCTAACCGCAAGGGTACCGGTGACTGACAGTTATTGCCCCCCATCCCCGACCGGGCTCCCACCTCCCTGGCGCAGTATCACTTGCCGGTCTTTCTACGACCAAGTGTACCAAAACTCACGTGAGAAAATCGTCGACTGATGTCGAAGAACATGTGAAAACTATGTTAAGAATATGATAAGAAATCCTCGACTCGGATGATCTCTTGTTGTCACACCTTCGATATATAGCGCTACCGCCGCTTCAATATTCCCGGCCGATCCGATGTTCACAAAAAAACCGCCCGTTTGCGCCAATCCGCAAAAACGGGCGGTTCTTCGTTTCATCGGGAAAGGTTCCGGGCTGATTCCTTTAAGCGTTCTCTTTGCTCCAGGCGCTCAACCAAGGACGCACTCCGTCCTCCAGGGCATGGAACCATTGGTACTGGACTTTTTTCAGCGCATCTTTATTTTGATCGACGAAATTCCACAACACTTTACGCTGTTCCTGAACCTGCCGGATCCAAGTCTGGTTTTGCTCCTCCCACCGCGCTTCGTAGGCTTCGCTCCAGTCCATGTACGACTTCCACGGCGTCCACCACAGGTCCTGGGCCTTCTGGGCCAAAGTCTCCCAGGACTGCTTCTGAGATTCCTGGGCGTCCTCCGGGTTTGAGTCCTTCGGCAAGAAACTTTTCCACACCTGTTCCGACTCCCGGATCAAATCTTTGGTCAACCCCTCTACATTTTTCCGAGCCGTGGCGAGCAGTTTTCGAGATTCAGCGACGGCATTCAAATAGTCGTTTTCCCGCTTTTCGATAAACCGTTGCCAATCGCTGGCCCTGTCTTCGTAATATTTCCAAGCGGGGTCGAGAATAGTGTCACTCCGGTAGGTCGTTTTCTCGGGTTTCTTTGGATTCGGGGTGGCCTGGGTCATGGTGACTCCTCCCTGTTTTCGTTGAATTGGCTGGGTCTGTCAAAGGTCCGCCGGAAACCCCCAAAAACGGGTTGTACAGATTCAAGATACTGCTGTAGGTCCGAAAAAACTGGTCCAACATACTCTGGTAACGCTCCAATTCCGCAGCGTACAACCGCAGGTACGCCTCTCCGGCGTCAGTGAGGGAATAGAGGCGCTTTGCAGGTCCCGCTGTCTTCGTGTTCCACTCGGACTGTACGTAATGGTCTTTTTCCAGTTGCCGAAGGATCCGGTAGACGTTCCCCCGGTCTACATCTTGAAAACCGAAAACAGCCAACTTTTGAACCAATTCGTACCCATGAACCGGAACTTCCCGCAGGATCAACAGGATGTACGGAAGGAGAAAATTTTTTGGCGCTTTGCCAAGAAGCCCCCTTTCCATTGGCGTCTCCATCATCTCATTTCACCTCTAGGTGTATTTTACATCTATATGGACGCCCATGTCAATCCCGAATGTTAGAGGACCAAGCCTCCGTCCACCGGGATGATCGCGCCATTAATAAAGCTGGCGGCATCTGACGCCAAAAAGAGATAAACGTGCGCCACCTCCTCGGGGCGCCCCATGCGTTTGAGAGGTGTGCGCTCTTTCACCGTCTGCAAGATTCTGTCTGGCACCTTGGCGGTCATGCCGGTTTCAATGAACCCCGGGGCGACGGCGTTGACCCGAATGCCTTTGGCCCCAAGTTCCCGTGCCCAGGTTTTCGTCAATCCGATCACACCCGCTTTGGTGGCGGCGTAATTCGTCTGACCGATGTTGCCATACAAGCCCACCACCGAAGAAGCATTGAGGATAACGCCTCCTCCCTGCTGGATCATCACCGGGGCAGCCGATTTTGTGCACTGCATGACACCTGTTAAATTGACCGCCAAAACTTCGTGCCACGCGACAAGGGGAAGTTTGACCAAAAATCCATCCCGGGTAATCCCGGCGTTATTGATAAGGACGTCGATTCGTCCGAATCGCTTCAGGGTTTTGTCCACCATCTCTTGTACCTGGTCTTCTTTGCGAACGTCCACGTGGAGGAAGAGGGCCTCCGTCCCGCCTTCCTTGAGTTCCGATTCTAAAGCCGAGCCCTCCGCGTCCCCCACGTCCGCCAACACCACTTTTGCGCCGTGGGCAGCAAAGAGGCGCGCAGTCGCCCGTCCGATGCCATTGGCCGCGCCGGTGATGACCGCCACCTTATCTGTCATCAATGGGAATCGCCTCCACAAGTTTTCTCTGGATAATCTTCAAGCGCGGAAACACGATTGGTTATTTTCCTATAGATGTTATTTACATCTATAGGCATTCTACTCCATTCATTTCCCCGTGTAAATAAAAAACCGCCTTTTGGGCGGTTGAATTCGGATCAGTCGTCACATCATCCGGTTTTTGGCACGAATTTCATCCAAATAATTGTAGATCGTGTATCTCGACACGCCAAGTTGGGAGGCGATGAGATCCACCGCCCCTTTAATCAGAAACGCACCTTTCTCATCCAACTCTTCGATGATCATCAATTTTTCGTCTTTCGTGAGGCGATGGATCTCTTTCCCCGGTCCCGCAATGGTCTGCTCTACCATTTTATTCAGGATTGCCATCACATCGTGGGCAAACTCATCAGCCACCTCATCCACTGAATCCCCGTCGTCCCGCAGAAAACTGTCCACCCAACCCCGGATCCACTCCAGGCGGCTCAAATCTTGATTGAAACTCACACAGCCCACCACCCGGTCCCCGGCGTCCCGAAGAAACACATTGGTGGATCGAATTCGTTTTCCTTCTTTGGTGTAGGTGCGGTACACAATGGCGTGTTCGTTCTCCTCGAGCCCGCGGCGCAGAACTTTCCAGGCATACTCCGAAATTGGGTCTCCTACCTGTCGATTCGTCACCCGGTTGTTGATGATAGCGACGATGGAACGTTCCGGATGGTCAAAATCGTGTAAAACGACTTCGCAGTCCTCTCCCAACAACCTCCCCAAGGTTTCCATCAATGTTTGAATATTTCTGAAAAGAAGTTCCTTCTCCCCCACTCATTTTTCACCTCGCCCCGGCACAAGTGCAGTCGAAATCTATTATATCACGTCGCTAACGAGTCTGAGCCTTCGTCGAGATCCGGCGATTCGGCAAAAAGACGGCGGCGAGGTGCGCGGATAGAAGCGACGGCTGGCCCGAGGGCGCTCCAAGGCCGTCCTACCCCATATTTATTAAGCGGCCACGGCCCGGCGTATGCCCGACAGAATCCGAGCAACCCCCGGAAGATAAAAATCTTCCAAGGAAAAGAGGGGAAACGGCACGTCAAATCCAGCCACCCGGACCACGGGCGCTTCCAGAGAATAAAAGGCCCTTTCCTGGATAAGAGTGGCAACTTCCGCCCCAACCCCAGCCGTGCGGGGAGCTTCGTGAACGATTATCGCCCGGCCGGTATGCTCCACTGACTCCACGATCGTTGCCACATCCAAGGGAAAGAGTGTGCGCAGATCCACCACCCGGGTCTCGATCCCGTCCTGCCTGGCCGCCTTTTCCGCCGCCTCCATCGCCCAGGGAACCATTCCACCCCAGACAAACATGGCGAGATCTCCGCCTTCCCGCACCACTTTTGCCTTCCCGATCGGCACCGTATAGTGACCCAGAGGCACCTCTTCCTTAAACGCCCGGTACAATCGAATCGGCTCCAGAAAGACCACCGGATCCGGATCGTCGATGGCCGCAAGCAACAGCCCTTTTGCATCATAAGGCCCGGAAGGCGCCACAACTTTCAGCCCCGGCTGATGCACAAAAAACGCTTCACTACTGTCCGAGTGAAGTTCCGGCGCCCGGATCCCCCCGCCGTAAGGGGCGCGAATGACCAGGGAAGCCGGATGTCGCCCCCGGGTGCGGGTGCGCACCCGGGCAGCATGACTGACAATTTGTTCAAAAGCAGGGTAAATAAACCCCATGAACTGAATCTCCACCACCGGTTTTAAGCCGGCAGCCGCCATACCCACCGCTGTGCCCACAATACCCGATTCAGAGAGAGGGGTATCAAACACCCGCCGGGGGCCGAAGGCATCCTGCAAGCCATCGGTAGCCCGAAACACCCCTCCGTTTTGGCCCACATCCTCTCCGAAAACCAGAACCCGATCATCTTCGGCCAGAGCGGTGTAAAGCCCATCTTGGATGGCTTGGATTATCGTCATGTTCCGGTTTTCTCTCACGACCGGTCACCCCCCCGCAGCACTTCGGAGAGCTCTTCCTCCTGCTCTCGCAACGCCTCCGGAAGATCTGCAAAACAATGGTTGAACATGTCCGCCGGGTTTACCGCTTCCCACTGCTCCATGGTCTGAACGGCCTGCTCGATCCGCTCTTCCACCTCATCGGCGAGAGCCCTTTCCGACTGATCGTCCCACCACCGCCGGGCTTCTAAAAACGCCCGAAACCGCCGAATGGGATCTCGGCTCTTCCACATTTCCACCTCCTCGGCGGCGCGGTAGCGGGTGTGGTCGTCAGCCGTGGTGTGGGAGTGGAACCGGTAGGTGTAAGCTTCGATCAGCGTCGGCCCCTCTCCCCTTCTCGCCTTTTCCACCGCGTGCCGGGTCGCCGCGTACACCGCTAGGAGATCATTCCCATCCACGCGAATTCCTTCGATGCCATAGGCCGCCGCTTTTTCCGCCACCGTCTGAGTCGCCGTCTGACGGGAAAATGGAACACTGATGGCATACTGATTGTTCTGGCAGAACAGGACAACGGGTGCCCGAAATACGGCGGCAAAATTCAATCCTTCATGGAAGTCTCCTTCGGAGGTGGCTCCGTCCCCAAAATACCCCAGTGCGATTCCCGTGTCCCCGCGGTACTGCCTCGCCATGGCATAACCGACGGCGTGGGGGATCTGGGTTCCGATGGGCACCGCCGGGGGAAACACTTGAACATCCTGGGGATAGTCCGTCCCCTCCACCCGGCCGTTCCAGTACAACAAAATCCGCTCCAAGGGCACACCGTGGACAGCCATAGCCCCGTGATCCCGGTACGTGGGAAACATCATATCTCCGGGGGCCAGGGCGAAGGCACTCCCCACTTGGGCCGCTTCCTGACCCTCCAATGGAGCGTAAGTCCCGATGCGACCCTGGCGCTGAAGGCGGACACAACGCCGGTCAAAGGCCCTGATCTTGACCATCCACCGGTACATCTCCACACATTGCTCCTTGGGCGGAATATTCGCTTCCTTTCTGGGCGCCTCTGCCTCTTGAACGCCGACGTCCCGGACTCCATCCTTACTTTGCAGAGCCGGCTCGCTCATCCTCGACCCTCCTTCGTGTATCAAAAACGCCAATGGCCAAGCAAAAATGCAATAAACATACAATTTTTTAGTAACACAATTTCATTATAACGCCCACCCCGCAAACGTACAAGGGGCGGGCACAGCTGAAATTGCTAAAAAATAAAACGGATCTTGCAGCTGCCGCCGGGGGGGTGACCCGTAAAAAAGGCCGTGGCAACCAGGCGACCCGGCCTCATCCCGCCGGCCCGCCGGGAGACGCGGAAGCTTCTGCATATCTCCCCAAATACGCGGCCTCCACCTGGGGGTGAGTTTTCAATTCGGAGACCGAGCCCTCGATTTTCACCCGGCCGCGCTCAAGAACCAGTCCCCGATCGGCGATCCCCAGGGCGGCCCGAATGTTTTGCTCCACCAACAGGATCGTCAATCCCCGGGATTTCCGCATATCCACAAAGGCTTCGAACAACTCCGCGATCATCTTGGGGGCAAGGCCCAGGGAGGGCTCGTCGAGAATGAGCAGCTTGGGTCTCGCCATCAGCGCCCGACCCACGGCGAGCATCTGCTGTTCCCCGCCGCTTAAACTCCCCGCCGCCTGGCCGATCCGCTGGCGCAAACGGGGAAAGAGAGTCAGGATGTCCTCGATGTCCCTTTCCAGAGTCTGTCGCTGCTGGCGGTATCGGTGATAAGCGCCAAGAAGTAGATTATCCCGGACACTGAGCCCTTGGAAAACCTGCCGGCGTTCAGGAACCAAGGCCAGACCCCGACGTACCAACTCTTCCGGCGCTGTTCCAGTGACTTCAGCGCCTTCAAACCAAACTCTGCCCTGGGATGGCCGGTAAAGCCCGGCGATCGTGCCCAATAGGGTGCTTTTCCCAGCGCCATTTGGCCCGACCACAGCAAAAATCTCCCCGGCATTCAAATGAATCCCGACTCCTTTGAGTGCGTGGATACGGCCTCGAAACGTGTGCAGATTCTCCACCCGGAGCACCTAGATCACCTCTTCTCCCAAATACGCGGCGATCACCCGGGGATCTCGCTGCACAGCGGCCGGCGGTCCCTGGGCGAGCATCTTCCCCTGATCCAGCACCACGATATCGTCAGCCGTTTCCATGACCATTTCCATGTCGTGCTCAATAAAGAGAATCGTCACGCCGGTGTGCCGTATTTCTTGCATGAAGGCCGCCAACTTTCGGGATTCGCCCGCATTGAGCCCCGCCATCGGCTCGTCGAGAAGCAAAAGCTTCGGCTCCGCCGCCAAAGCCCGGGCGATTTCCACCATGCGCTGCAGGCCATAAGGCAAAATCCCCGCAGGTTGGAAGGCCCGGTCTGTAAGCTCAAAGGTTTCCAGTAACTCCATGGCCCGATGGAAAGCTTGGCGGTTATCGCGAAGTCTGCCCGGCAAGGAGAAAAATGAGGTCAGCCAGCCCGATGTGGTCCTCAAATGCCGCCCCGCCATCACATTTTCCACCACCGTCATGTTTTGGAAGATCTCGATATTTTGAAAAGTCCGGGTAATCCCCGCCCGGGCAATGGCGTGGGCTGGAAGCCGGTCGATCCGCCGCCCTTCTAAAAGAACTTCGCCTTGATCGGGCTTCACCATGCCGGTCAGAAGATTGAATAACGTCGTTTTTCCGGCACCGTTTGGCCCGATCACGGCGGAGATATGGCCTTTTTGGACGATAAATCCGATATCTTCCAGGGCAACGACGCCCTCAAATCGCTTGGACAGGTTTCGAATCTCCAACAACGGTTCGGCCATCTTTACCCCTCCCCTCCTGGAGCCGCCGATCCCGAATCCCCGGGCCGAGTCCAGCGGTGCCGGATCGTGAGCACGCCCCGTGCTAGACCGGGCACGATCCCTTGGGGAAGAAACAACAGAATAACCACAAGCAACACACCAAAGACAAGGATTGAGTACTCCCCGCCCGCCGACGGAAACAGCGCCGGGACGACACTTTTCATCGCCTGACTCAGAATCGTCACCACCGCCGCCCCCACGGGAGCCCCCCAGACGCTGCGCACGCCTCCGGCGATAGCCATGATCAAAAACTCAATGGAGGCCATGGCATCAAAGGTAGAAGGACTGACAAAGGACAGATAAAAAGCATACAGACTGCCAGCCAGGGAAGCGACCATGGCGCTGAGGATAAAGGCCATCTCTTTGAAACGGGCCGTCGGCACCCCGAGGCTCGAAGCCGCCGCTTCACTTTCCGCCAGCGCTTTCAGAGCCCGCCCGACCCGGGAGTGCACCAAATTTCGAAATCCCCAAATCACGAGAAGTGCCATTACCCAGATTAAGTAATAAAGCTTCCAGTCCGCGTCAAAAACGAGGGATCCCACAGTCAGCGGGGGAATTCCGGTCAGTCCAGACGGCCCTCCGGTCACAGAAGTCCACTGGATCATAATGATATTCAGGATCATTCCCAAGCCGAGGGTGGCCATGGCCAAGTAGTGTCCTTCCAACCGCAGGGTGGGGCGACTCACCAGCCAGGCCACTCCTCCGGTGATCGCCATGCCAATGAGAATGGTCGCCCAGCCGTCAACTCCCCGAAGGGCGAGAATGGCCGAGGTATACGCCCCGATTCCGTAGAATCCGGCGTGCCCCAAGGAGATCTGCCCGGCATAGCCAATAAACAAGGACAGGCCCACCGCGACGATGGAGGAGAGTCCGACAGCAATGAGGACGCTGAGGACGTATGGCCCGGAAACAAAAGGAATGACAGCCAAAACGATCCCCACCGTGACAATGGCCGGCCAGGACGGTGGATACAGTTGCGCAAGCGGCCCACGGCGAATCATGGCACGCCCTCCTTATACGCGCTTTCCCGCGGTTCGGCCGAACAATCCCGACGGCCGCACAAAGAGCATGAGAAGCAGGACGATAAATGTGATCGCATCCCGGTAATCGGAAGAAATAAGCCCGGCGGTGAAGGCTTCCAGTAGTCCTACTAAAAGTCCTCCCAATACAGCGGCCGGCGCATTGTTAAGTCCACCGATAACCGCCGCGACAAACGCCTTGAGCCCGAGCATGAGTCCCATGTCGTAGGTGGCGCCGGTGATGGGGGCCACGATGGTGCCCGCCAGCCCCCCGAGCCCGGCGGAGACGGCAAAAGCGTAAAAGGACAAGCGCGACGGGCGAATGCCGACGATCCTGGCGGCAGTGTGGTTCATCACTGCAGCCCGCACCGCTTTTCCCTGGTACGTTCGAAAGAACCAGATCAGGGCGACGAAGAAGACACCGCTGATCGCCACAGTCCACACGGTCTGCCAATCGAGGGTAGCCCCTCCCAGGTGCAAAGGCGGCCGATCGGTAAAAGGAGCCAGGGTCAGGGGATCGGCCCCCCAGATCATCAGGGCGGCGCCCCGAAACACAATATCCACCCCGATGGTGATGATCACCACCGACAACAGGTCAATGCGCCGGGCCGGCCGGATCACGGCTCGTTCCATGACGATGCCCAGGAGCACCGCCGCAGCGGTCCCGGCCAACACCGACACCCACAAGGCCGCCCCGTGCATGTGGAGAGAGGCCGCCGTGAGCGCCCCGACGGCCGCGAATTCCCCTTGGGCGAGGTTCAGGATGCCCGTCACGCTGAAGGTCACCACAAACCCGACGGCGATCAACGCGTAAATCGAGCCGATGGTCAAACCCGAAAAAAACAGTTGCAACAATGACGCTCCGCTCACCGGCCACCCCTCCCCGCGCTCTCCTCTATTCCTGCAGCAGCGTCCACTTGCCGTCCACCACTTTAATCAAAGCCAACGCTTCTTTAGTGAGCCCGTTGTGATCAGCGGGGTTAAAAGTGAACACACCAGTACATCCGACAAAATCCTTGGTGTTGTTTTCGACATAGTCTCTAATTTTCTGATGATCTCCGCCTACAGCACCCACGGCTTTGGCCACAATGTGGATGGCATCCCAGGCATGGCCCCCGAACGCATTGGCCGGGTACCCGAACTTCTTCTCAAAATCGTCCTTATACTTCAATAAAACGGCTTTCTGCTTGTCCGTGTCGGGCAACTGATTCGCCACCAACAGTTTGGAGGCCGGGAACACGACGCCATTGGAAGCCGACCCGGTTTGTGTCAAGAAGTCCTGGTTGGCAATTCCATGACTATGGATGAGCGGTACCTTAAAGCCAAGCTGGGCAAAATTTTTCGTGGCGATGGACGCCCCAGGCGGAATGCCGTAGATAATCACCGCTTGCGGGTTCGCGTTTTTGATCCGGGTTAACTGCGGGATCATGTCTTTATCTGTGGGAACGTAACTTTCAAAGGCAACCCCTTGGATCCCGAATTTCGGGGCCAGGGCTTCAAAAGTGTTCTTCCCCCCTTGTCCAAAATCGTCCGAGGAGCTCAGCCATCCTACTTTGGTGATGTTTTGAGACTTCAGATAAGCGAGGATCCGTTCCACCACGAGATTGTCCCCTTGGGGCAGCTTGAACACCCAGGGCTTGACCGGCGTCGCAATTCGCTGATCAGCGGCAAGGGAGAAAAAGGGGACTTGAGCCTGCTCGATGGTGGGAATCAAACCCAGGCTGATGGCGCTCGTGGTGCCACCGATCACGGCCGACACGTGGTCTTGGTCCAGAAGTTTCTTCAGATTCAGAACGGCCTTTGTCGGGTTACTCTCGTCATCGTAAGTGATCAGTTGCAGTTTCTTGCCTCCGACGCCCCCAGAGGCATTGATTTCATCCACCACCATCTGGAGGGTGTCCCGTTCTGGGCGTCCCAAGGAAGAGGCCGGCCCTGTGACCGAGAGCTCGGCGCCGATCTTAACCGTATCCGAAGGCGCCCCTCCCCCTGGAGAAGCACCCTGCCCGCCTCCGGAGCTCGCCGGGCTGCCTCCACAACCCGTCAACCCCAAAGCCAAAGCAAGGGTTGGAATAATCATACGGAATTTTTTGATCACATTGATCTCCCCCTACCCATCGCAGGATGTGGGCGAAGCGGGGGAAGCTCCCCGCTTCGCCCCGACCTATTGCCCAAATTTCGGGATCGGATGGTCAGACAGCGCCACATGAATCGTTTTTAACTCGGTGTAAAACTCGAAGCTGTAGTGGCCACCTTCCCGGCCGATCCCGCTAAATTTGCTCCCGCCAAAGGGAGTGCGCAGATCCCGGACATTCTGGGAATTGACCCACACCATTCCCGCCTCCAGGCCCAGAGCCATCCGGTTCGCCCGGTCCAGATCCTTTGTCCATACGTAAGCTGCAAGGCCGTATTTCACATCGTTCGCCATCCGGAGGGCTTCGTCTTCCGAATCGAAGGGGATCACTGTCATAACGGGGCCAAAAATCTCTTCTTGGGCGATCCTCATGTCGTTTCTCACATCCACGAACAAGGTGGGCTGCAAATAATTCCCCCGGGGGAATCCCGGATGCCTGGCCCCTCCCACCAACATTTTCGCCCCTTCCTCCTGCCCCAGGGCGATATACCCCATCACCCGCTCCAAATGATCGGCGTGAATCAGCGGCCCCACTTCGGTGCGGTCGTCCATGGGGTCTCCCACCCGAAGATTTCGCACCCGGGAAGCCAGGGCGTCCACGAAGCGATCGTACAGATCCCGCTGGACGAACACCCGGGAGCCAGCGGTGCACCGCTCTCCATTCAGGGAGAACAGGCCGAAGATCGCCGCGTCCACCGCCCGGTCAAAATCGGCGTCCGCAAAGACCACCACCGGGGACTTGCCGCCGAGTTCCATGGAAAAACGTTTCAGCGTGTCGGCGCCATTTTTCATGATCAACTGGCCGGTGACCGTTTCCCCGGTAAAAGAGATAAGCTGAACTCCAGGATGCTTCACCAAGGCATCCCCCGCGGTTTCTCCAAACCCGTTGACCATGTTGAACACGCCGGCGGGCAGCTCCGTCTCGTGGATGATCTGGCTCAGGGCAAAAGCCGTCAAAGGCGACCATTCCGCCGGTTTGAGAACGCAGGTGTTGCCCGACGCCAGACACGGAGCGATCTTCCAGGTCTCCAGCATCAAAGGCGTGTTCCAAGGTGTAATGAGCCCGGCCACCCCCACCGGGCGGCGAACGGTATAGTTCAGGAATCGATTGTCCAAGGGGTATGACTCTCCGGTGATGCGAACAGCCATTTCCGCAAAAAAGTCAAAGTTCTGGGCCGCCCGCTCGATCTGCCCCTTCGTCTGGTGGATCGGGATTCCAGTGTCAAGAGACTCCAGATATGCCATTTCGGCGCTGCGCCGGCGCAACCCCTCGGCGATCGCCCGGAGAAACCGAGCCCGTTCCGCCGCCTTGAGCCGCGGCCAGGGGCCTTCATCGAAGGCCCGGCGGGCGGCAGCCACCGCCCGGTCCACATCCTCGGCCAGCCCTTCGGCCACTTCGGTGATCACCTCGCCGGTGGCCGGATTGACTGTTGGGAACACGCGGCCTGACACGCCGTCGGTAAACGCGCCTCCAATGTAGTGCTTAATCGGCAAAATCGTCTCCTGGGTCACCGCTGCTCCCCCCTCTGTAAAGTCTCCTCCGCCACAACCCAATTCTCCAATGTCCCAACTCCCGGGATCTCCAATCTCATGCGGTCTCCGGGCTCCACCCGACTGATCCCCTTAGGAGTGCCGGTGAGGATCAGGTCCCCGGGCTGAAGCGTCATGAACGAACTCAGGTAAGCAATGAGTTCCTGCACAGAATAAATCAGTTTGGATGTGTGGCCGCTCTGGCGCAGCTCCCCGTTGACGTAGGCAGCCAGGTCCAGATCGTTCGGATCCGGAATCTCCTCTCGATCCACGAGAAACGGTCCCACCGGGCCAAAAGTGTCCCATCCTTTTGCCCGAATGGGCGGGCGGTACATATCCCGGATAAAATCCCGCACCGTGACATCATTCACCACGGTGTAACCACCGACCCAATCCAGGGCTCTAGATTCCGGGATTCTCCGGCCGGGACGTCCGATGACCACTCCCAACTCTACCTCGTAGTGCATAAACCGCACTCCACTCGGATACACCACCGGCGTTCGGTGCCCGGTCAGACTTGTGGGAGGTTTAAAGAACAACACCGGTTCCGGGGGTTTCTCCAGTCCAAGCTCCTCAGCATGGTCCGCGTAATTCAGTGCGAGACCAATAATCTTGCTCGGCTGGACCGGGGGCAGCCAGACCACCTTTTCGGGGTCGTGATCCCGCCCCGCCTCATCCCATAAAGCGCCGTCCTTCCACTCTCCATCGTGGATCCGGCCGTCCGCTATGAATCTCGCTCGCTTCATGATTCACTCCGTTCCTTCGCCAACAGGCCGTACTTGGCCAGTACGGTGCGAATCTTTTCTTGGTTCTCCGGCGACGGTTCACACAGAGGCGGCCGTAGCCTCGGGTGAATCATCCCCGCTAACCCCATGGCATATTTGAGAGGCCCAGGATTGGTTTCCACGAACAGGACGTCGTTCAATTCGAGAAGCTGGTAGTGCAAATCCCGGGCTTCTTCCCAGCGCCCGGCGGCGGTGAGATCGTATAGCCGCGCAACCTCACCAGGGAGAAGATTCGCCGTGGCACTGACGTGACCCGCTCCCCCCAGACACAACATGGGGTAACACAGGGTTTCGATCCCCGAGTAGACGAGAAAGTCTCGGCCACTCAAATGAAGCACCCAACTCACTTGCTCAAAATTCTTGTTCGATTCCTTGATCCCGATAATGTTCTTGCTCTCTCGCCGGAGCCGGGCCACGGTACTGGGCTCCATGTTGGCCGCCGTCCGGCCCGGAATGTTGTAGATGATGACGGGAATATCGACCTCGTCCGCCAACGCCCGAAAATACCGATACAGTCCCTCTTGGCTCGGGCGGTTATAGTACGGAACGATGACCAAAGCGGCATCGGCGCCCAGTCGCTGGGCGTGCCGGGTGAGTCTCAGGGTTTCTTCGTAATTGTTCGTTCCCGTCCCGGGAACCACCGGCACCCGGCCCCCCACGTGACGAATAGCCGTCTCGATCACGTATTCCCGCTCCTCCAGGGATAAAGAACTGGGTTCACCGGTGGTTCCGGTACAAGAGATTCCGTGACTTCCGGATTCGATCTGAAAGTCGATGAGCCTCTGAAAGGTTTTCTCGTCAAAGCGACCTTCCTCATCAAAGGGCGTAACCAAAGGGACGATCGACCCCTTGAGTCTGTCGATGTCCGTGGACATGGGTCAACCTCCTTCCCTTTGCCAGATCTGAAAGGCTTCCACAGTCCGCAGTTTGTGCCGGCGCACAAAGGTTTCGATCTCTTCGGGGGCCGCCTGCGCCGCGAGAAGCTCATAGATTCGGCGGTGCTCCGCCAAAGACTCCTCACCTCGCCCGGGAATCACCATGAAAATATTGCGGCGCACGGCGTCCACCTTGGCTCTCAAATTGCGAATGTTGTCCAGCAGACAGGCATTCCCGCACCTCTGAACGGTCACCCAGTGAAATTCCCGGTTCAGCCGGCCAAATTCCATAAAATCCATTCCCGCCAAGGCCCTTTCCATCTCCAAGAGCATCTCCTGAAGTTGCCCTAGATCTTCTTTGGTCAGATGGGGGCTTGCCGCCGACGCGGCGTATCCTTCCAGTACGGCGAGCACGGACAACGTCTCCACGTAGGCTTCGGGATTGATCGGCGCCACCCGCACCCCGCTGTACCGTTGGTACTGCACCAAGCCCTCCGCCTCCAACCGCCGGATTGCCTCCCGGACGGGGGTCTGGCTCACTCCGAGTTCCCTGGACAACTCGTCGATGATGAAGCGATGCCCCGGGCCGTACCGCCCTTCCAAAATCCGCTGCCGAATTGTCTGATAGGCCACTTCTTGCTTGTTGACGCCCGTTTCAAGTCCCTGTTTCATATCTCAAATTATATAGGATAAAATATAGGATCGTCAATGAAAAATCACGTCGATTCAATCATGCGCGATCTGCGGCGGAAGAACCATCGTCTCCGGAGCCGTCACGGGCAACAACTCTCCGGTAAGCACCGATTCCACCGCCATGGCCTCATTGAACCATCGCCTCGGGGCCGCCGCTCCCCAGAATGTCTGCCGCATGGGATCGCTGATCTTCCACTGCACTGGACGCCAATCCGGATCGGCGATCAAATAATCCCCGGTAAACAGCTCGATGCGATTCCCATCCGGGTCCCGGAGATATAGGAAAAACGCATTGGTGGTTCCATGCCGACCCGGTCCTCGCTCGATGTTTGTGTAATACCCTTTTGCAGCGAGAACATCGGCAATGCGGAGGATGTGCTCCCGACCGTCCACGACAAAAGAGGCGTGATGGATCTGAGGTCCCGTGCCCATGGAGATCGCCAGATCGTGAGAGGTCGCCTTGCGCCTCAACCAGCTTCCCCACAGCCTGGGCGGGTCATCATCGGTCACCGTATATTCAGAACACTGAAACCCAAGTTCCCCGGTGTACCAATCGTAGGCCCGCTGAACTTCTGGAGTGAAAAAGTTGACATGATCGATGCGCAGGATATTGGCGCCCCGGTGCAAATCGAAGCGCTGGAGGTACCACTCCACCTCTTCCATTCCGGCGAAAAACTCAACGGGAAATCCAAAGGGATCCTGGACCCGAAAGGCCAACCCCTGGCCTTGTTCCTCCCCATCCTCCATCCAGCGCACAGTCAGCCCTTGGCCTTCCATAAAGGTCGCCGCCGCCCTCACCTCGTCGTCCGAGCGAACCCGAAAAGCCACGTGTGACACTCCGGGGGATGGGGATTTCGTCAACACGAGGGAATGATGAAATCGGTCCTCATATCCCCGCAAATACATCCGCCGTTCATCCGAAGCCGTCTCCACAAACCCGAGGGTTTCGACATAAAAGGCCCGGGCGCGGTCGAGATCGGTCACGCGGTACTCCACATGGGCGGTTCGCAGGATTTCAAAATCCCTCACGGTGTTCACTCCTCCCGTCAGTCGTCATTGCGATACAAAAACTGCCTCACCCGCTTTTTGATGTCTTCGTGGTCATACCACTGGTACAATGCGCCGGCCATGCGAACCGGGTCGCCGAAGAAAAACCGCTCATACAACACCTGCCGGCCTCCAAAGGTGCTGACGGCGATGTCCCAAGCGAGCCGGAACAAACGAATCCGCTCGTCGGCATTGGCGTTGCGGCCCTGGTAATAGTGATCGATATCCGGGCGAATGGGACTGTTCATGTCCGCTTCGGTGGGAATGGCCATCAGACCCCCGGCTCCCAGCAACTGCAGAATCTCGACCAGTTTCGGGTAGATCCGGGGGAAGAGATTGCGGGCTGCGTTCAGCGGCTTGAAGTCAGGAGTCATAATCCCCCAGCGATCGACCGAGGCGTCCACTTCGCTCGCCCTCTGGAAGGCTTTCATGGCCTCCACGGTCATGATGATCTTCGCAAGTTTCTCTTGAACGTGTTGGAATTGTCCGATTCCGATCATGTCGGTCATCAGACTGGCGACGCCGAGGATAAATTCGGCTTTGGCAATGTCTTTCACCATCACCTGGTACGTCATGTGGACCACGGCGTTGGTCTCCATGTACATCCGGTTTGCAAGCTCCGGGCTGTCCAACAGGAACACGCGGTCCCAGGGCACCAACACATCGTCGAAAACCACGACGGCATCCATTTCTTCGAAACGGGCTCCAAGGGGATGGTCAAAAGCCGGTTTTCCGTAATCGAAGGTTTCCCGGCACAGGAACCGCAGCCCCGGCGTGCTGAGAGGTACCGCAAAAGCGTAAGCGTAGGGCCGGTCTTCCTCGGTGGATCGCACCACTGTGGATGGGAAGACCAAAAGTTCATCCGCCAAGGGCAGGGTAGCCAGCATCCGCGCCCCCCGGACAATGATCCCGTCTTTCGTTTTGTCCACTACCCGGGCGGCCACGTAGGGATCCGGCTGGCCGGCGGCCCCCGCTGCCCGGTTCACCTGGGGGTGAATCAACGTATGAGTCGTGCACAGATCATTCTCCCGGACATACTCGTAATAAGCCCGGATATTTTCCCCAAACCGCGGATCGTTTTCGGCGAAAAAGTCTGACGCGGCGGCCAAAGCCATGAGGTCGCTGTTGAGGTAATCCGGGGACCGCCCCATCATGCCTCCGGAATAGTCCGCCCAATGTTTCATCATCGTGCGCCGTTTGATCAGATCCTCCACCGTCTTCGGTTGGAGAAACGACATGCCCACCCGCTCTCCGCTTTTCGGGGAGATGTACGTCATCTCATCGATCAAGGCCGGATCATTCTGCATATCATACAAATGCGCGACACTTCTGGCGATGTTCCGAAACGCCGGGTGCTTGGTGATCCCTTCAGTGATCTTTTCCCCGTCGATCCAGATCTCCCGCGGGTTCCGATCCAAATCGTCCAAGTACTGTTGCCCTGTTCGGATCCCCATCGTTCCACTCCCCTTTTTGATAACCTGCTTCGTATCGAATGATATACGAAATCATATATCTTGTCAAATCTTATTTTTCCCGTTCCTATAGAGGAGTGGAGGAAAACCGACAAATCCAGTTGGCGTGGACTTATAAAAAAAAGCCCCGGGAAAACCCGGGGTCTTTTGCTTCACTTAGCATCCGTATGCCTTTCACACTTCCATGATGATGGGGAGGATCATCGGTCGGCGTCGGGTCTGCTCGTATAAAAAGCGGCCCAAAGCATCCCGGACACCCGTTTTGATCGACGACCACTCGCTGACATTCTCGGCGACCAATTTCTTCAAAGTCACCGTCACGATCCGGTTGGCCTCTTCCAGGAGTGCTTCGGACTCCCGCACATACACAAACCCTCTCGAAATAATGTCCGGGCCCGACAGGATGGTTCCATCCTGCTTGGACATCGTCACCACCACCACCAGGATGCCGTCCTGACTGAGCAGTTTCCGATCCCGGAGCACAATATTGCCCACGTCCCCGACGCCGAGCCCGTCGATCAGGACGGCCCCGGCGGTGACCTTTCCGGCCTGGCGCGCCTCGCCCCCCTGGAATTCCATCACATCTCCGTTATCCAGAATGAAAATCCGGTCCTCGGGCACCCCGGTGGCCTGGGCGAGCTCCGAATGAATCTTCAACATGCGAAACTCGCCGTGTACAGGAATAAAATACTTAGGCCGCACCAGGTTCAACATCAGTTTCAATTCCTCCTGGCTGCCGTGGCCAGATACGTGCACCCCCGAGACCTGTTGATAAATGACGTTGGCGCCAATACGAAACAGCTGGTCGATGGTGCGGGCGATGTCTTTCTCGTTCCCCGGAATCGGGGAAGCCGCCACAATCACCGTATCCCCGGGGACGATCTCCACTTTTCGATGCGTGGCCCTGGCCATGCGCGTGAGCGCGGACATGGGTTCACCTTGGCTGCCCGTCGACAGAATGACGACCTTGTGAGCGGGAAGTTTTGCGATGTCGTCCGGGTCGACCATGGTTCCCTTGTTCACCCGCAGATACCCGAGTTCTACAGCGATATTGATATTGTTGACCATACTCCGCCCGACCACGCTGACTTTGCGGTCATACCGTTCGGCGGCGTCGATCACCTGCTGGATGCGGTGAATATTCGACGCAAAAGTCGCTAAAATGATTCTTTTCTCCGCTTGCCGGAATACGTCATCAATGGTCTGGCCGACCACCCGTTCGGACATCGTGTAACCCGGCCGCTCGGCGTTAGTACTGTCGGACAGCAGGCAGAGCACTCCTCGCTCGCCGAGTTCTGCCAACTTGTGATAATCCGCCATTCGCCCGTCCACCGGCGTAAAATCGAACTTAAAATCCCCGGTGTGTACACAGATTCCTTCCGGACACTCCAGCGCGATCCCCACAGTATCCGGGATGCTGTGGTTCGTGTGAAAAAAAGAGACTAAGAACTGTCCGAGTTTGATCTGACTCCGGTTGGTGACCGTCACGAGCTTCGTGACATCCAAAAGGTTGTGCTCCCGAAGTTTCGCCTCCACCAAGCCCAAAGTCAGACGGGTCCCGTACACGGGTACGTTAATATGCTTTAAAACGTACGGCAACCCCCCGATGTGGTCTTCGTGACCGTGGGTCAAAACGATTCCCCGCACCCGGTTCTTGTTCTCCACCAGATACGTGACATCCGGGATGACCACGTCGATCCCCAGCATGTCCTCCTCGGGGAACTTCAAACCCGCGTCCACCACCACAATATCATTCCCATACTGGTAGGCCGTCATGTTTTTCCCGATCTCACCAAGACCTCCCAGGGGAATGATCGACAGTTTGTGATTGGACTTGCTCAATCCTGCACCTCCGAATAATTCCCGCTCCTTCGCGTAGCACGAAACGCAAAAAAGCCGCACCAAGACCGTCACGACCATTATACATGACCGAGGGGCCGGCTACAACCCTTCTCTCTCCCTGAACGACGAACCGGGGTTCCCCCCGGCTATTTGGATACTTTCATGGAATGCAGCGCATTACGAAAATCCCGCAGGATCTTAGACTAACCTCAGTTCCTCGAGAATCCGGCGGAAATCTTCTACCATCTTCTGGGGTGCCTCCACCAGCGGCAAACGCACCGGCCCCACCGGGTATCCGACCATCGCCAACCCCGTTTTTAACAACACGGGGCTCGACGTCCAAAAAAGCCCTTCAAACAGCGGCAACAGCCGCCGGTGCCAAGATGCCGCTTCGGCGACCTGTCCTGAGAGAAACGCTTGAATCATCTGGGTCATCTCCCGCCCGACCAAGTGGGACGCCACGCTGACGACACCGTATCCCCCCACGGCCAGGGTGGGAAGAAACAGCTTGTCATCCCCACTGTAGAGCCGAAACCCTTCCGGTGCCCGTTCCACAATCTCCGCGATCTGCCCCAGGTCACCGCCGGCTTCTTTCACGCATACAATGTTGTCCACTTCCGCAAGGCGCAGGGTCGTTGCCGCGGACAAGTTGACCCCGGTGCGGCCCGGGACGTTGTACACCATCACCGGAAGGTGGGTGGCTTCGGCCGCCGCCCGAAAATGCTGATACAGCCCCTCCTGGGAAGGCTTGTTATAATACGGGCACACCAACATGATGCCATCGACTCCGAGGGCCTCCGCCTCCCGGGTCAACGCCACCGTCGCCCGGGTGTCATTGCTGCCGGTCCCGGCGATCACCGCCGCCCTGCCCTTTGCCCGGCCGAGGACCCGTTCAAAGAGCTGTAACTTTTCCTCGTGGGACAAGGTCGGAGATTCCCCCGTCGTCCCCGCCACAACAATTCCCGTCGTCCCGGTCTCAATTAAGCGGTCCACCAACCGGTCCACCGCCGGGAGATCCAACTGCCCATCATCAGTAAACGGCGTCGCCATCGCCGTCAATAAGCGACCAAAATCCACTTTTTCTTCCCCCATCCGTTCATCGTGTTGCTTCACCGCAGGATGCCGTCCAGGCCAAACCGGCGGTGCAGCGCGCAGACCGCCCGATTCATGTCTTCCTCCCGCACCAGACACCAGATCGTGGTGTGGCTATCCGCCGACTGTAAGATCTCAACGCCCTCTTCGGCCAGAGCTCCGACGACACGGGCCATCACGCCCGGAACCCCGGCGATGCCCGCCCCCACCACGGAAACCTTGGCACAGCCCGGAACGATCTCCGGCTCGACGCCCAGGTGCCGAAGAATCTGTTCCGCTCGCCCCGCCTCCGCCTCGGAAACGGTGAACGCCACCCCCCCCGGTCCGACGTTAATGAAATCCACACTGATGCCGGCGTCAGCCATCGCCTGAAACACGGCGCGATGAACCGGAGGCGCCCCGGAGGGCTGGGCAATCTTAATCTGCACGATCCGGGAAGTTTGTGTGATGCCGGTCACCAATCGGTCGCCGGGGTCTCGCCCCTCCAGCCTTCCGTCGTCTTCAACATTGGTAACCAGGGTCCCCTCGTCATCGCTCATGGTCGCCCGGACGCGCACTGGGATATTCTTCCTCATCGCAATCTCCACGGCCCGGGGATGAATCACTTTTGCCCCTTGATAGGCGAGGTTACAAATCTCGGTGTACGTGGCCTGGGGGAGTCGCCGGGCATCCCGAACGATGCGCGGGTCTGCCGTCATGATTCCCTCCACATCCGTAAAAATATCCACGCGTTCAGCATCCAAAGCCACCCCGAGGGCCGCGGCGGTGGTATCGCTGCCCCCCCGGCCCAGAGTGGTGATTTCCCCATCAGCGGTTCGCCCCTGAAAGCCGGCCACCACCACGACGTTTCCCTGTTCTAATTCCCGAAGAATTCGGCCCGGCTTTACTTCTAGGATCGGAGCTGCACCAAATTCACTTTCGGTGACAATTCCAGCCTGGCCCCCGGTCAGGGCAGTGGCCCGAATCTTATGAGTCCTGAGGAGAGCCGCAAAACTCACCGCGGAAATAATCTCCCCGCAAGAAAGCAGGAGGTCCATTTCCCGGGGCGTACTCGCCCCGGGGGGAATGAGTCCGAGCAACGTATCCGTTGCGTAAGGAGCCCCTTGTCGCCCCATGGCCGATACCACCACCACCACCCTGAACTCTTGGGCGAGGGCCTTCTCGACGTGGTGCACCGCCCATTGTCTCGGCTCATCGCCGGCCAGGGAGGTGCCGCCGAACTTCTGGACCAGGATCCGCATCAACGCAGACCTCCCTGTTCCACGAGAAGTTCGGCGATCTGCACGGCGTTGTACGCAGCTCCCTTGAGCAGGTTATCGGATACCACCCAAAGATTCAGGCCCCGGGGATGCCCGAGATCTTTGCGAATGCGTCCCACAAACACTTCGGGCCGCCCCTCGGTGTCGGCGGGCATCGGGTATTTTTGAGAAGCGGGGTCATCGAGCACCACGACCCCCGGTGCATGCTCCAAAACCCCGTAGACATCTTCGAGCTCGAAGAGCTTCTTGGTCTCCACGTAGACGGCTTCAGAGTGACCGGTTACAACCGGAACCCGCACACAAGTCGGGGTGACGAGGATCTCGGGGTCATCCAAGATTTTACGGGTTTCATTGACCATCTTCATCTCTTCTTTGGTAAAGCCATTGTCCTCGAACACGTCGATCTGGGGAAGGACGTTGAAAGCGATGGAGTGGTGCACGGGCAGGCTCGACACCGGGAGAATCTCCGCCGGGCGCTTCTCGCCGGATAGCTGCAACCGGGTTAACGTCATCAATTCCTCCACTGCCCGGGCTCCGGCCCCGGACACCGCTTGGTACGTGGAAACGATGATTCGTTCGATTCCAAAGCGGTCGTAAATGGGTTTAAGGGCCACCACCATCTGGATTGTGGAGCAGTTTGGATTGGCGATGATCCCATGGTGCCCAAGGGCCGCCCGGCCGTTCACTTCGGGTACCACAAGGGGAACTTCGGGATCCATGCGAAAAGCACTGGAGTTGTCGATGACGACGGCTCCCCGCCGGGCCGCCTCGGGAGACAAGGCGCGACTCGTTTTGGCCCCAGCGCTGAACAAAGCGATATCCACCCCTTTGAAGGCCTCGGGTTGGGCTTCCACGACGGTCACGTTCTCTCCTCGAAACGTCACCGACTTTCCCGCCGATCGCGATGAGGCCATGGGCACAAGGGTTTTAACGGGGAAATGTCGGGCTTCCAGCGTTTCGATCATCTTCCGCCCTACGGCGCCGGTCGCGCCGACGACGGCCACGGTGAGTTCCTCGGTCATCTTTCGACAACTCCTTTAATGATAACGAAATCGTTCTATGAGTACAGGCTGTAATTGCCGCTTTTCCAAGGCCGCCTCCACGGTGGGAACCAGCAAGTCCATTCTCGCCACCAGCGAATTCATCTTCCGATCGGGATCGTCCTGCCCAAAGGGAACAAAAAAGATGTTTTTCGTCGCCATCAACCGGGCGAGGTTGACCATGTTCAACCCCAATCCATCGTTCGTCGAGACCGCCACCACCACGGGCCGATCATTGCGCAATGTGGCCTTCGCCGCCATGAGTACCGGGGAATCGGTGATGGCATTGGCCAGGCGGCTTAACGTGTTTCCCGTACACGGGGCGATCACCAGAACGTCCAGGGCTTTGGAAGGTCCGAGGGGCTCCGCGTCCACAATGCGATCAATCACTTTCGTTCCCGTTGTCTCCTCGATCTTAGCCAGCCAGGACGACGCCTCCCAGAATCGAGTGTCTGTAGAAGACACGGTGCCAGAAACAATCGGGACCACTCGGCACCCTTTCTCCACAAAATGAACAAGCTCCGGAAAGACGGCATCATACGTGCAGTGGGAGCCGGTGATGGCAAAGCCGACCGTTTTCCCTTCGAGTTCCAAGCTCGATACCCCCATCAGCCGGATTCCCAGATGTACCGGGACAGCGTTCCCGCTAAGATCTGGCCGGCCGTCTTTGGGGCGACGATGCCGGGAAGGCTCGGCGCGAGCAGGGCTCGAATGCCTCGACGCTGGGCATAACGAAAGTCAGTGCCCCCGGGTTTCGAGGCAATGTCAATGATCAGGCAATTCCGGGGCACCCGGGCAAGAATGTCAGCTGTCAGGACCGGAGCCGGGATCGTGTTGAAAATGATCTCGGCGTCTCCGACCTGGTCCGCCAGATCTTTCATCGGAAAGGCCATCAACCCCATCTCCCGGATGCGGGCGAGGTCAGCCGGTTTGCGCGCCCCCGCCTTCACTTTTGCGCCCATGGCCGCCAAGGTCCTGGCCAGGGTCATTCCGCACCGGCCGAATCCCAAAACCATGGATCGGGACCCGTGAATGGTGATGTCGGTGTTCTCCATGGCCATCTGTATGGCGCCTTCCGCCGTGGGAATGGAGTTCAGAATCGCCACCTCGTCCAGATCCATCAACTTCACCAAGCGAAGTCCGTGTCGTCGGCAGATCTGTTCGAGGTAAGGACCCGCGATGCCGGAAAACACTTGGCAATAACTCGGCAGCACCGAAAAGTGTTCATCCTGGAGGCGAATCCGCCCCGCGCTGTACGCAGAGTCCGCATACCCCTCCTCGTCGAGACCGGCCAGGGGCAACACCAATGCGTCCACATCCGCCAATGTTTCGACGGTGAGCCCCACCTTCTCCGCACCGGGAATCTCTGCTTCCAATCGGTCGAACCCCATCAGTACAGCCCCGGCATCCAGTTCGATGAGGTGCCGGATCACCTCAAGGATACGGGCGTCGCCGCCGACAAAGGCAACTTTCTTTCCCGTCAACATCCGGGCAGACTCCTTTCACCACATTTTACGCGATCGGCGCAGAATTGCAAGATTTGAAGATTCGCGATCCGCCTCCCGGCCGTCGTCCCCGGGAGTATCCTATGCATCCGGCTGGGCACCCGTGAAACCGCCTTGGTTTTCGTCCATTCTCGGATCGTTGAGGGGTTGGTTGGGGTCCCGATGTTCCCCCGACCGAATCCTCCGACGATCCAGAAGGCACACGTCCGCCCCGATGTGTTGTACAGCCTGCCACGGGATGTCCACATAACTGCGCTTCCGTCCCCACCGGCCCTGGACCCGGACTCGCAAAGCGAGGACCCGCCCGTCATCATCCAATATGAGATCGACATCCGCAAGGTCGCCGAGACACCGCCCATCTGCCGTGTCAATAATTTTTCGCCCCACAACCTCACTCCAGCGCACCCTCATCCCCTCCTGCCTAGCCCATATGCAGGGTCGCGCAAAAACAGAACGGAGCGCCCCGGCACCTAAAAACGCGCTCCGTCAACCTTTGAATGGATTGGCTCCCTCCATGTCCTGAACCGCCGCCTTCACCGCCCGCATGCCGTCGGCCACCGCCGAAGCAACACCCGTATAAGGAGCCGGGGTACACACATCCCCCGCCGCATAGATGCCGGGAAGGGAAGTCCTCCCCCACCGATCCACCGCCACTACGCCGTAAGAATCCAGGCGAGGAAGATCGTGGATCCCCTCGAGATTCGGCTCGGTGCCGATCCGAACAAAAACTCCCGCAGCAGGGACCTCGATCTCTCCTGCGCCTCCGAGCCGAATCCTGACGCTTTGGGTCTGGTCACTCCCTTGGATGGCCACCGCCCAGGCCGGGGCCATAACGGTGATGCCGGGATGCCGAAACACGCGCTCCCGCCATTCCCGCCGGGCCCGAAAGGACGTCCTCCGATGCACGATGGTCACCTGTGCTCCCGCCTCGGCCAAGAGCCACGCCCCTTCCAACGCCCGGTCACCTCCTCCGATGACCACCACCGGGAGATGGCGAAACCTACCGGCATCCCGGGAAGCGGACCACACTTCCCCCCGCCTTTCCATTGCCGCTTCCCCGGGAATACCCAGACGCCGAGGCCGGGCGCCAGTGGCCAATACGATGGCCTCAGCTTCCCACTCGCCGGCCGCCGTGTGAACCCGACGCCCGGCGGTGTCCACTCGAACGGGTCCTGCCGAATCGACCAGAGGTGTCCCCGAGCGCAAGAGGTGATCCACCAGGGCGCGGGCCAGTTCCGGGCCCTGGACCTCCCGCCATCCCGGGTAATCTGGAATGGGGCCGCGTACTCCTCGCAACTGTCCCCCGGGTTCACCGGCCTCGATCACCACGGCCGAAAGCCCCACTCTCTTCGCCCAAATCCCCGCGCTGATCCCGGCCGGACCGGCACCCACCACGGCAAGGTCCACCTTCTGTCGCTCCGACACTCTCGCCTCCTCCTTCACCTCCCGATTCGGGAAACAACCGGTACACCAACTCCTCGAATTCCAACCAGCCCTTGACCCGGAGACAGGGGACGTGGCGATTATACGCATAATCCATTGCCACCGCCCTCCTGCCCGATCGCAGGAATGCCTCGAGGTTGTGTGGGGCATCGTCGAACAGAAGGTCTCCACATACTCGGTCTTTCCGGTGGGCGAAAATCAGATTTTTCCGCCCAATAAATGGAAGATACTGGGTCACCCACGCGTCTTTTTCTGCCATGGCACTGCGCCGGGAGCTGGTCACGATGAGGACCTCATACCGTTTTGACAGGCGCTCCAATACGTCAACAGCGTGGGGCAGGGGATCGAGATGCAAAAACATGCCGGGTTCGTTGAGATATTGATAAATTTTGCGCCCGCACTCGGGTTTTACGTATTTTTCCCATTCCCAGGTCAAGATGTCAGCCGGGGTCAGATTATCGGCCCAGTCGGCGTTATACCGGCGACACCAAGCGGACATCAAATCGACAATCACCGAATCCATGTCGATGAGGAGCGTCGTCACCGAACATTCCCCTCCGGCTCAATCAGGCGTCCCGTCGACCCGAACCCGCCTTCTCCCCGCCGGGACTCCCCGAGTTCAGACACGTAGGCCACTTCCACCCGACAGATTGGCATGACCACCAATTGGGCCACGCGCTGGCCGGGCTCGATTCGACGCGGTTGTTTCCCAAAGTTATACAAAGGCGCGTGGATCTCGCCGCGATAGTCACTGTCAATAACGCCGACCCCATTGGCCAGCCCCAACTGCTCCCGGGTCGAGAGACCGCTGCGGGCAAACACCAGGCCGACAAACTCCGGCCCCGGCAGCTCCACAGCGATGCCGGTGGGAATGAGAATCACCTCCCCGGGGTTGATTTCCAGGGGTTCGGAGATGGCCGCAGCCAGATCAAGGCCCGCAGAGCCTTCGGTCTGGTACGCCACGGGCATCGGAGGCACCCCCGACTTCTCCAGCTGCTTCACCTTGAGTTGCACCGCCCGCACCTCGCTTCTTTCCCTAGACACCTCAATCGAACAACCTTTCCAATTCCTCTCCGGGCACCGGTCCCAGCGCCGCCACGGCCGGAGCATTTCGCAAGCATTGCGCCACCCGTCGGACATCCTCCAACGTCACAGCATCGATTCGCTCCAGGGTCTCGTCCAAGGTGTAGTGCCGTCCGAGAAGCAGCTCATTCTTGCCCAATCGGGTCATTCGACTGGTGGTACTCTCCAGGCTGAGCATGAGGCTTCCTTTCACTTGTTCCTTACCGCGCTCCAGTTCTCCTTCCGTGATCCCGGACTCGGCGACATCTTCAAAAATCCGGCTTACTTCCCGAACGACCTCCCCGGTATATTCGGGCGCCATTCCGGCATAGATTCCCAAGAGTCCCGTATCCCGGTACGCCGTGTGGTAGGAATAAATCGAATAAGCCATGCCTTTTTCCTCTCGAATCGACTGAAACAACCGGGAGCTCATCGTCCCGCCCAGGGCGTTGTTCAATAAGATCATAGCGTGCAAATCCTCGTGGTCCACCGGCAGGCCGGGTACGGCCAAACAGAAGTGCTCCTGCTCGGTCTGTTTCACCCGGGTGCGCCGCTCGGGCATAAAAATCGGCGGCTCGGTGATTACTCGTTCGGCCCGGCGATTCCACGGGCCCCCGAACAACTCCTCAACAATAGCCATCACCTCGTCGGTCCGCACGTGACCGGCCACTGTAATGACCGTGTTGCTCTCGACGTATCGCTGGGACAGATAATCCACCAGGTTTTGTCGCTCGAAGGTTTGCAATGTCTGTTCGGTTCCCAGTATGTTGAACCCCAGCGGGTGATCGCCCCATACCACCGAGGCCAGGAGATCGTGAACCAGTTCGTCCGGCGTATCCTCGTACATCCGGATTTCTTCGACAATCACCTTGCGCTCTTTCGCCAATTCCTCGGGGGCAAATCGGGAGTGGAAAAACATGTCTGCCAAAGTCTCCATCGCCCGCCTAAAATGAAGGTCCAGGACCTTGGCGTAAAAACAGGTGTATTCTTTTGCCGTAAAAGCGTTCACCTGTCCTCCCACGTGATCAAACACTTCCGCCAATTCCTTGGCGGATCTTGTCTCCGTCCCCTTAAACAACATATGTTCGATAAGGTGTGAGATCCCGTTGATCTCGGGGGTTTCATGTCGGGACCCCGTCCCGACCCATATCCCCACAGAAATAGAACGGATGCCGGGAATCTCTTCCACGACCACCGTCAATCCGTTGGAGAGCTGCTGCCGGTCGATCAAGTTCATCCTCCTCGTCCACGCTACCCTTAACGCAGAACCGGCGCTTCCTAGAGCGCCGTCGCAATTCACGTCTACTATAACAGAATCCGGAACCTACCACAACGTGGCGGGTGGGCAGGGTGACTGCAAGGCGCCCGTGAGGACACCAGGCCCTTGGCACCGTGTTACTCCTCCAGTACGCTAAAGCGGCCGTTCTGGTGAGAGGAGGTTCGACACCGTGACCAGATCGTATCCTTTGCCCCGAAGGCCTTGGATGATGCCCTCAAGGGCCGCCGGGGTTCCCGGCGTGGGATGCATCAACACCAGGGCCCCGGGTTCGGCATGCCCCACGATCCGCCGAACCATCAGATGAACCGGGGGCCTTTTCCAGTCCACCGTGTCCAAAGTCCACATAATCGTATACATTCCCATGCCCCAGGCCTGCTTCACGACCCGATCGTCGTACCAACCGGCTGGTGGCGCAAAAAGGGCCGGCCGGACGCCCGACGCCTCCTCGATCACCCTCCGGCTCCGCTCCAAATTCTGCTTGATTTGTCCCACAGATTTTCCCCTTAGATCCGGGTGGCCCCAGCCGTGGGTTCCGATTTCATGTCCGGCCTTGGCAATGGCGGACGCCAAATCCCCGTGTTCGGCAACCCATTTGCCATCCAAAAAGAAGGTGGCTTTCACCTGGTGCCGATCGAGCACCCGGAGCAGGTCGGGGACGTGTTCTTCGCCCCAGGAAACATTGACCATGAGGGCCATTTGCTTCTTCGAGCCATTGCCGCGATAAATCGGCGCCGGAGGAAGATCTTTGAGGCTGACTTCGGCGGGAACTTGACGAATGACCCACGGGATTCCTCCTCCGGCCCCCCTAACCCCGGACTGCACCCGCTTCCACGTCTCTTCGACATCCACCTCGATGCCGTTGAGATCGGGAATCGCTTTCCACACCCGATCGATACGGGCATTTTGAGGCGGTTTCGAGAGCTTTGCCGCTTCACGTTCCACGTCTTCCCGGGTCCACCCAGGTGAACTGGCAAAATGACTTGAAGTTACGTTGGCAAGTATCGGAGGATCAACAGCCCACCAAGAAGCTCCCGTCATGACAAGAAAAGCAACCAACATTCTGATGATCGGGAGAAAACGTTTTTGGATAAAACCCTTGCCGATTTTCAAGACTTGCCCCTCCTTTTTACGACAGACATCTGCTTTTAACGTGGGGCCAATGATCCCGATCGTATACACGAAGACCACCGGGCCGGTCTGTTGAAAAAGCAATAATCATATTTAATGAAGGCAAGGGGATTGTGCTCGGACATGATCGCGTAGCGGTAACACGTAACGACAAAAAACCGCCCAGGGACTTATTCTCCCCAGGCGGTCTGAAGGTACTGAGCTTATCTCCAGCTTAAAACTTCGTAATCACATGAAAGCCTTTTGTTCGGAAATTACTCATATCTTCAAAGGTTTGTGACACATCCTCGAGTCCTACTTCTTTGTTGACCAAGGTTTTCGGATTCAGACGACCAGAGGATACGAGACTGAGCAGACCCCGATAAGCAGGATGGGGATTGCCAAGACTGCCCACAAACTCCAGTTCCATCGCTGTAATCATATCGACGGGAATCGAAACCATGCCCCCCTCTTCCGAGGTGGTCAAGCCGACTTGAACGTGACGTCCTCCTTTGCGAAGGGACAAAACGGAATTGAGGACAGTGTCACGGACGCCCAGCGCATCGATTCCGACATGAGCTCCGCCCTTCGTAATCTCTTTGATTGCTTCCGGCACATTCTCGCGTTTCGCATTGATGGTCGCTACAGCGCCTTCTTCCCGCGCCTTCTCCAGCTTCGCGTCATCAATGTCCACGGCGATGACTTGACCTCCAAGTGCCGCGGCCACCTGGACTGCGGATAAGCCCACACCTCCTGCACCTTGGATCGCAACCCAATCTCCGGGTTTCACATTCCCCCGGACCACACCATGATAACCGGTCATATATCGGCACCCAATCGCCGCCGCAGTAACTCCGTCGACGTTCTCCGGGAGAGGAATCAAGTTGAAATCTGCATTTTTTACCAGGACATACTGGGCATATCCACCGTCAAATCCGCTAACCAAACCATAGATTTGCAAGTTCTCGCAGAGGTTCGGCACTCCACTCAAGCAATATTGGCAATGCCCGCACCCGGCATGGAACGGCACCGTAACCCGGTCGCCGCGCTTATAGTTTTTCACATCTTTCCCGACTTCCTCCACCACGCCTCCAAACTCGTGCCCCGGCGTGATGGGCAATTCCGGGGAAAGCCCGATCCAAGACCAGTCACCTTGCCATGCGTGCCAGTCGCTGCGGCAAATCCCACACGCTTCGACTCGAAGAACAGCGTCTCCCGGGCCTGGCTTCGGATCGGGGACCTCCATGACCGGAAGGGGCTTCTTGTGCTCAACTAAGCGGGCAGCTCTCATAATAGTTTGATAACCTCCTCATCGACATTGTAGGTTGACTTATTTGAATAACTTAAAGATATCATATTCACTCCATAAAAGAAACCCTCCTCCCCCGCCATGAGCCAATTGGTGCAACCGACCATTCAAACTTGATGCGTAAGGAATCAGACATGAAAAAAAGGCGTGGTTGCACGCCTACTTTCTTACCCCTCTCAAAATCTTGATCACGATGGGTGCCGGCTCCGGGAGGGCGCCATATCCACGGATCGCCCGCCTCCCGCTTCATGGCCTCACCACCTGGCGTCAGGAACGCCGGCGCTGACCGCGTCCTCCCCTTGATGTGCCCCCTCCGACGACCTTTCCCACCTGCCGACCGGCTTCCTGGGGGTGCACCTCACCCGCAGCTCCCCGCCGAGCCTGCAGCACTTCCCGCCGAGAGAGGTTGATCCGCCCCTGGGAGTCGATTTCCGTCACCTTCACATCGATCTCGTCCCCCACTTGGACGACATCTTCGGTCCGGCCCACCCGCTCGTCCGCCAATTGGGAGATGTGGACCAGTCCTTCTTTTCCCGGAAGGATTTCCACAAAAGCTCCATACTTCTCCACCCGGGTCACGCGCCCGTGGTAGGTGTGTCCAACCTCCACCTCGGCCACGATTCCCTCGATCATCTTGCGGGCCCGCTCCCCGGCCTCTTGATCCACGGCGGCGATAAAAATCCGCCCGTCCTGTTCAATGTCGATCTTCACCCCGGTGTCGTCGATGATCTTATTGATCACCCGGCCTCCGGGGCCAATGACCTCCCGGATTTTATCTGGGTGAATGCGCATGGTGATGATCCGGGGCGCATAGGGGGACAGCTGTTGCCGCGGCTGTTGGATCACTTCAAGCATCTTGCCGAGGATAAACATCCGACCGCGATGGGCCTGTTCCAAAGCGGATGCCAGAATATCCCGGGTCAAGCCCTTGATCTTGATATCCATCTGAAGCGCCGTCACTCCAGCTGCGGTGCCCGCCACCTTAAAGTCCATGTCCCCAAGGTGGTCTTCCATTCCTTGGATGTCCGTGAGGATGGCCACCCGATCCCCTTCCTTCACGAGACCCATGGCGACCCCGGCCACCGGCGCCTTAATGGGCACCCCGGCGTCCATCAACGCGAGCGTGCTGCCACAAATGCTGGCCTGGGAGGTGGATCCGTTTGATTCCAGGACCTCCGACACGAGGCGAATCGTGTAAGGAAACTCCTCTTCGCTGGGGATCACGGGTTCCAGCGCCCGTTCCCCCAGGGCCCCGTGGCCGATGTCCCGCCGGCTGGGCGCCCGAATGGGTCGCGCTTCTCCCACGCTGAAAGGCGGAAAATTATAATGGTGCATGAAGCGCTTCGACTCCTCCAGATCGAGGCCATCGAGAATCTGGACATCGCCGAGCGCCCCGAGGGTACAGACCGACAGCGCCTGGGTCTGGCCCCGGGTGAACAAACCGGACCCGTGGGTGCGGGGCAAGAGGCCGACTTCACAGGAGATCGGGCGAATCTCGTCCAAAGCTCGGCCGTCCGGCCGCATGCCTTCATTGAGAATCGCAGAGCGGACCTCCTCTTTGAGGATATCGTGCAGGACCTCGGCGATGTCTGCCGCCCCTTCCGGAAACTGTTCGGCAAAATGTTCCTGAGTCTCTTCTTCCACCGCCCGGATGGCGTCTTCCCGGGCTAATTTTTCCGGGGTGCGAATGGCGGTCTTAAGCTTTTCCGTGGCAAATTCCCTCACCGCCTGAACGATCTCCTCCTGAGGACGGTGCAACTCGGGAACGATCTTTTCTTGGCCAATCTCTTGGCGCATGCGTTCCTGCAGATCGATCAAGGGCTGCAGTTGTTCATGCCCGAACATGATCGCGTCGAGCATCTCCGATTCCGGCACTTCATTCGCACCGGCCTCCACCATCACCACGGCGCTCCGGGAACCGGCCACCACCAGGTGCATATCGCTTTTTTCCGCTTGGGCCACAGTGGGATTCACCACGAATTGCCCATCCACCCTGCCGACCACCAGTCCCGCGATGGGCCCATCAAAAGGGATGGAGGAAATCGTGAGAGCCGCGGAGGTTCCGATCATACCGGCAATCTCCGGGGGGCAGTCCTGATCCACCGACAGGACCAGCGCCACCACCTGAACTTCATTTCGAAATCCTTCCGGGAACAGAGGCCGGATCGGCCGGTCGATTAACCGGCTCGCCAAAATCGCCTTTTCGCTGGGACGCCCTTCCCGTTTGATGAAACCCCCGGGAATCTTGCCCACGGCATAAAGCCGTTCTTCGTAGTTGACCGTGAGGGGAAAGAAATCGAGATCCTTGGGTTCTTTTGACATTGTTACGGTCGCTAACACCACGGTGTCACCGTAGCGCACCGTCACGGCGGCGGTGGCCTGTTTGGCCAGTTTTCCCGTCTCGAGCACGAGACGCCGTCCACCTAGCACAGTCTCAAAAATATGGGGCATGGATTCACGCCAGCCTCCTTCCCATCCCGCTTTTGCGAGCTTGTCCGCCGTCCCGCTGCCCGCGCTTTGGCCAAGACAATTCAATACGAAAAGGGAAGCGGGGGGACTCCCGCTTCCTTGCTTCTACTTTCGCAGACCGAGCTTCTCGATCAAAACGCGGTACCTGGCCACATCCTTCTTGCGCAGGTAATTGAGCAGACTTCGTCGCTGTCCTACCATCTTCAGCAGGCCTCGACGGGAATGAAAATCTTTTTTGTGGATCTTCAAATGTTCGTTGAGGGTGTTGATCTTCTCGGTCAATAACGCCACCTGAACCTCGGGGGACCCGGTGTCCGACTCATGCACCTTAAACGTGTCGATCAATTCCTTTTTCCGCTCCTGGGAGAGCGCCACCTGCCTTCACCTCCTCACACCATAATCGCCGAGAGCCCAGTCATCCGCCGGCAGAACGGAAAACCGCGCCATCGGTTCGAAAGCGGCAGAAAAACGCCATGGTGAAGTATACCATATCAATTCCCAGGAAAGCAATCACTCGTCTCCTTGGGCGGTTCGCCACAGATTCCGGGCGGTGCATACATCCTGCTCAATCTGGGCGACCAACCGATCCACCGAATCGAACCGTTGCTCCGGCCGCAAATAATCAAGAAACTCCACCCTCATCTCTTCCCCGTACAGGTCGACCCTGTGATCAAGAAGATGAACTTCCAGAGACAAGGTTCCCCGATCGTAAAAAGTGGGGCGCACCCCGATATTCATCACCCCGGGACCTTTTTCCATTCCCCAGAACGCCCGTACGAGATAAACGCCGGTTCCTGGGATCAGAAAAGGATCATTCAGTTGAAGATTGGCCGTGGGAAAACCGATCCCGATCCCCCGTCCTTCCCCCTTGACCACACGCCCGGTGAGGGCGTAGGGCCGTCCGAGCAGCTCTCGAACCAGTTTGACCTCCCCGTAGCGCAACCTCTCCCGAATGAGGGAGCTGCTGACCTTTTCTCCATACCGGTTAACCGGCGGCAGAATCCAAACGGGCAGAGCCCTCGTCTCTCCCATCGCCTTGAGTAAAGCTGCATCCCCTTTGCCCCCCGCTCCAAACGTATAATCAAAACCGGCCACCAGCGCCTCGGGGGCCAAGGGGAGTAAGAGGTCGAGGACAAACTGTTCCGGGGCCACCGCGGCAACCTCCCGGGTGAACATGAGAATATACACCAAGTCCGCACCATAATGCTCCAGCAGGCGCAATTTTTCGGGCAATGGAGTGAGGAGTACATCGTATTCCGCACCGATGCCCAGTACCTGGCGAGGATGGGGATCGCACAAAAATACGGCAAAAGGCACTCCTCGTCGTTTGGCTTCGGCTTTTCCTTGGGACAGAATCTCTTGATGTCCAATATGGAGGCCGTCAAAGGTACCCAGGGCCATCACGGAAGGACTCGGGGGCGACCAGTGCTCATGTAAGGTCAGGCGGATCGTTTCCATGAGGAACCTCCTACGTAAGAAGCACTTTAAGCGGGAAAATCCGTTCACCGTTGCGGCGACACACCGCCACCAATTGATCCTGATATGCAGCAACCAAAAGTCCGGGGGGAGACGTCCCCGGGGAAAGCCGGGCAGGGTCGGCCATGAGCTCCCGGCCCTGGCGTAGGCGATCCACTTCGCCCGCCAGGAGTGTGAATCGAGGCCATGTGCGTAGCGCCCAGAGCATCGGCCGGACGGCTTCTGCAAGCCGCCCCTCCTCTCCACCCCGCTGTACCTCCGACCAGGGCAAAGCTTGTTCTACCGTAAAGGGCCCTTGGCGGACCCGCCGCAACGAGGCCATGTGGGCGGGAATCCCCACCTTCGCCCCGAGGTCGCGACACAGGCTGCGCACATAGGTCCCTTTGGAGCAGGCAACGTGAAACGGTGCTTCGAGTAGCTCCCCCCGCGGGGTGGGCATGCCGACATCGAACCGGTAGACCTGCACCTTTCGGGCTGGCAAATCCGCCGGACGCCCTGCCCGGGCCAGGTCGTAAGCGCGCTTCCCTCCGACTCGGACGGCGGAAAAAGCGGGCGGACGCTGGAGAATCTCCCCGGTCAAAGCAGCTGCCGCCCGTCGTAGGGCTTCGGGATCGGCAGGGGGATTCGGCATGCGCTCGATCACCTCACCCGAAGCGTCGTCGGTGTCGGTGGCCGCCCCTAAAGCCAAAACCCCGATATATTCTTTGTCTTCGCCACTGAGGTACTCGGCTATTCGGGTCGCTTTCCCCACGCAGAGAACCAGCACGCCGGTGGCGTCGGGATCAAGGGTGCCCGTGTGCCCAATCCGCCGTATACCCAGCCATCGCCGCACCCGTCCGACCACGTCATGGGAGGTAAGCCCCGCGGGCTTATCGAGAACGAGAACCCCGTTCACCTTTACCCCTGCCCCACCTGGGCCGCCACCGCATCCACCACCTGCCGGATCACCTTGTCCAGGGGGCCTTGCACCGTAAACCCGGCTGCCCGGGCATGCCCGCCGCCGCCAAACTGGGCGGCGATCTGTGAAACGTTCACTTCGTGTTTCGCCCGCAGGCTCACCTTGATCTCGTTATCCCCTTCTTCCCGAAACATCACGCCCACCTCCACTCCGGCGAGGTTTCTGGCGTAATTGACCAGCTCTTGGGTGTCCTCCACTCCGGTTCCCGTCTCCTCCATCATCTGTCGGGTCACCGCGAGATAAGCGATTTTCCCCTTCGCGGCGGTACGCAACCCATCCAAAGCCGCCACCAGGAGGCGCAGCTGTTTCTCGGTCACCGTTTCCACCGCCTGAAGAGCGATGGGATAAGGGTCCAGGCCGCTGTCGATCATCTCAGCCGCCAAGCGCAGCACCGCGCTACTTGTGTTGCTGTAGCGAAACCCACCCGTATCGGTAAAAAGGCCGGTGTATAAGCAAATGGCCGTCTCGCCCGCAAGAGGAACGCCCAGGCGTTTGGCCAACTCACTGACGAGCTGGCAACTGGCGGATGCGTCGGGATCGACCAGGTTTTCAGTTCCAAACCGATCGTTGGTCGCATGGTGATCCACATTGAGCAACCGGGTGTCCGAGGTGAGCTTCTCCGCCGCCTTCCCAAGTCGCCGAAGATCAGCACAGTCCACGGATACCGCGGCGGGGAACACATCAGTGACCTCATCCACGGGTTTCACCTCTCCGATCCCCGGAAGATATGAGAATCGTTCGGGCATCGGTTCTTCGTGAGCCACCACCACCTCCTTGCCGAGGTGTTTCAGCACGGACGCCATGCCCAAAACAGAGCCCAGCGCGTCGCCGTCCGGATGAACGTGAGTAAGGAGGAGAAACCGGTGATGGCTTCGAAGAAATTCCTCCGCCCGGCGATAAGCCTCTTCCAGCTGGTTCAAGTCCGATCTCCCCTTTCGTCCTGCAGCTGCCGAATGACGTGGGAGATCCGTTGGCTGTAGTCCTCGGAAGTGTCCAGCTTAAATACAATTTCCGGTGTGTGGTGCAGCCGGATCCTCCTTCCGATTTCGCTGCGAATGAACCCCGTCGCTTTTTGCAGTGCTTCCAGGGAAAGCGCTTTTTCTTCATCGCTCCCCATTACGCTGGCAAAAACCTTTGCGTGTTGAAGATCCCGAGAGATTTCCACACCGGTGATGGTGACAAACCCGATGCGGGGGTCTTTCAACTCGTGATACAGAATGTCGGTAATCTCTTTTTTGATCTGCTCTGCTACGCGATTGGGGCGAACCCGTGCCACCGCACTCCCTCCCGGAGTCAGACTTTCACCGCTTCCATCGTGAACACTTCGATGATATCGCCTTCTTTAATGTCGTTAAACCGCTCCAGGGTCATGCCGCATTCATATCCTTCAGCCACTTCCCGAACATCGTCTTTGAACCGCTTTAAGGAATCAATGGTTCCTTCGTGGATCACGATGCCATCCCGGACTACCCGGGCGCTGGCCCCGCGCTGGACCTTGCCCTCCACGACGTAACATCCGGCGATCGTCCCCACCTTGGACACTTTAAAGGTTTGCCGAACCTCGGCCCGCCCGAGGATCACTTCCCGATATTCCGGATCCAGCATACCCCTCAGCGCCGCTTCGATCTCCTCGATGACGTTGTAGATCACTCGATACAGTCGGATATCCACTTTTTCAGCTTCGGCCATTTGGCGCGCTCCGGGTTCCGGGCGGACGTTGAACCCGATCACGATAGCATTCGAAGCCGAGGCGAGAAGAATGTCCGTTTCAGTAATGGCCCCCACCCCGTGGTGAATGACCCTCACCCGGACTCCTTCAATATCGATTCGCTCCAGGGCGGACACCAAGGCTTCCACCGATCCTTGAACATCCGCTTTTAACACGACATTCAGTTCTTTGACTTGTCCTTCTTGAATCTGCTTATACAGATCATCGAGGGTCACTTTGGTTTGAGATTTGAGCTCCTCGGCCCGCTGTTTCGTCTGTCGCTTCTCCGCCAGGAGCCGGGCTTTGCGTTCGTCATCGTAGACCACAAAGGCGTCCCCGGCCATCGGGACACCCCCGAGGCCCAGGATTTCCACCGGGGTCGAAGGCCCGGCTTCCTTGACCCGGCGCCCGCGGTCATTGATCATAGCCCGAACCCGGCCGAAGGTCGTACCCGCCACCACGATATCCCCCACCCGGAGGGTGCCGTTTTGGATCAACACCGTGGCGACTGGCCCCCGCCCCTTGTCGAGTTCAGCTTCAATCACAGTCCCCCGGGGCCGAGCAGATGGGTTCGCTTTGAGTTCTGCCATCTCGGCCACCAGCAGGATCATCTCCAGCAGGTCTTCAATTCCTTGCTTCCGCAGGGCGGACACCGGAACAAAAATCGTGTCGCCGCCCCATTCCTCCGGCACTAGCCCGTGCTCCGTCAACTCTTGTTTGACGCGATCGGGGTTGGCATCCGGTTTGTCAATCTTGTTCACCGCCACGAGGATGGGGACGCCGGCCGCCTTGGCGTGGTTGATGGCTTCCACGGTCTGGGGCATCACTCCATCGTCCGCCGCCACCACCAGTACGCACACATCTGTCACCTGGGCTCCCCGGGCCCGCATGCTGGTGAAAGCCTCGTGACCCGGTGTATCGAGAAAGGTAATTCGCTTGCCGCCGACTTCCACTTGATAGGCGCCAATATGTTGGGTGATCCCGCCCGCTTCCTGGGCGGTCACGTTTGTCTGCCGGATCGCATCGAGCAACGTGGTCTTTCCGTGATCGACATGACCCATGATCGTCACCACCGGGGGGCGGGGAACGAGATCTTCGGGTTTGTCCGTCTCCCAGAGAAGCTCTTCCATTTCTTCGTCCCGGGGCTCTTTCACCTGCAGTTCGATGCCGTATTCCTGAGCGACCAGGGTCATGGCATCCACGTCGATTTCCTGGTTAATGGTCGCCATGACGCCGAGGAACAGCAGCTTCTTAATCACATCCGCCGGCTCTTTTTTGATCGTTTTCGCAAAATCTCCAACACTCATCGGCCCTTCGACAACAACCTGTTTTGGCGCGTCCGCCGATTCCCGCTGGGCGCGCCGCTCCCGTCGCTGCTGGGACCGGGAAGGCGGCGCAACCTTTCGATTGTCTTTATCGCCTTTTGGAGAGGGTTTGGACTTGCGAACGATTCTCTCTCCCCGGATCACGGGTGCATCGAGGTCTTCATACTGGTCGATGACCATGGCTGCCGTCGCGTCCCGGCGCCCTCCCGGAGCCGCACCCTTGCCAGCCGGCCGGGACCGCTCGCCGGAACCATTTCGGCGCCCGGAGCCCGCTGAGGCCGCGGGAGACCGAGATCCCCCGGTTCGCTGGCTGCCGTTTCCCGACCGCTGCCCGCCAGTCTTCTGACCGTTTCCACCAGAGCGCTGACCGCCGTTGGCCCTTTGCCCTTCGTCCCCGGGGCGCTGGGCGCCCTCCGACCGCCGCTCGTGGTTCCCGCCATTTCTACCCTGTGCCGTCCGGCGCTCAGCATGGTTGGATCTGTTGCCATCTCGTGGACCATTCCCATGCTCCCTCCGGGGTTGATCGGCGCGTCCTCGCCCCCCAGCCCCTTGGTTTCGGGACGGGGTAGAGCCGGATGCCGGGGATGCAGTCCGGGCCGTTTCGGCCGATCCAGATGCCGCCCCCTTAGCCGCCCTCCGGGCCTGTTCTTCGTTTTTCCTCGACGCCCGAGCTTTCACGTCGGCAAAAAATTGCTCCACCTGATTAATCATCTCCTGGTCCATCACGCTCATGTGGTTGTTGACCGACACCCCTAGGCGTTTTAAGATGGTTATAATTTCCTTGCTCGACATATTCAGTTGTTTGGCGTATTCGTACACTCGGAGTTTCTGACTCAAATCTGTCACCTCCGTGATGTTGCCGCAACTGGGTCAGCAGGTTTTCGGCGAATCCTTGCTCCGTCACCGCCGCCACGACCACGGTCTCTCGTCCAACGGCCTTGCCCAAGGTGTAGCGATCGACCCAAGCCGCCCACGGTACGCCGTGAGAGCGACATTTATCCACCGTTCGCTTTCTCGTGTTAGGACCTGCATCCGTCGCCAGCAGCACCAGATGAGCTCCGCCTCTGCGGATGCGCTCCAGCACCGCCCGTTCTCCCAACGCCAGACATCCGGCGCGCAGGGCCAAGCCGACCAAACCTAAGGTGCGCGGTTCACCCATGGACCGTTCCCTCCAGTTGCCGTTTCACCGAATCCCAGATCTCAGCGGGAACCGGACGTTTCAAAGCCCGTTCCAACGCTTTGCGCTTCAGGGCAAGTTCGAAACACGCGACGGTGGGACACAAGTAAGCCCCCCGCCCGGCCGCCTTTCCCGTCGGATCGATCCGGATCGCGCCGTCCGGAGTGGCCACGATGCGGATCAGTTCGCGCTTGGCCTTCATCGTCTGGCAACCGATACATTTACGTAGCGGCACATGTTTGGGCGACACCGTGGATCCTCCTCATTCGGTCCGTTCCGCTGCCCAGGCATCCGCGCCCTGGCCAGGCTCGCCATCGGGGGAGGACCACTCCTCGGATTCTTCTGGCTCCCTCGCTTCCTCGGAAGCCGCGGCCTGATTCGCTTCTACCTGGGACTCACTTTTAATGTCGATTTTCCAGCCGGTCAACTTCGCCGCAAGTCTCGCGTTTTGCCCTTCTTTACCAATCGCCAGGGACAATTGGTAATCGGGCACGATGACCCGGGCCACCCGTTCGTCCTCGGCGATCTCCACGCTGACGACCTTCGCCGGGCTCAGGGCATTCTTGACGAATTCCTCCGGGTCTTCGCTCCACTTGACGATGTCGACCTTTTCGCCGTGCAATTCCGCCACCACGTGTTGGACTCGCATGCCCCGGGGTCCCACACAGGCCCCCACGGGATCCACCTCGGGCTTCCGGGAAAAAACGGCAATCTTGGATCGATGACCCGCCTCCCGGGCCACCGATTTGATCTCCACAACACCCTCGTAAATTTCGGGAACTTCCAGTTCAAATAAGCGTTTTAACAAACCCGGGTGGGTTCTCGAAAGCAAAACCTGGGGGCCTTTGGTGGTCTTTTCCACCTTCGTGATAAAGGCTTTAACCCGATCGCCCTGCTTGAGTTTTTCCCCGGGAATCTGTTCATGAAAAGGCAGCAAAGCCTCGACTTTTCCCAGGTCCACGTAGGTATACCGGGCATCCTGGCGCTGCACGAGGCCGGTGACAATGTCTTCTTCGCGATCGAGATATTCGTGGTAAATGAGTCCCCTCTCGGCCTCGCGAATCCGCTGGGTGACCACCTGTTTCGCCGTCTGGGCGGCGATGCGGCCAAAATCCTTCGGGGTGACTTCGATTTCCACGATGTCCCCCACCGTGTAATGGGGACTGATCTGCTCCGCCGCCTCCAGTGAAATTTCCAGGCGCGGATCCGCCGTTTCCTCCACCACCGTCTTGCGGGCGAACACCTTGACATCCCCGGTTTCCCGATTAACATCCACTCGCACGTTCGCGGCGGAGTTAAAATTGCGCTTGTAGCCAGAGATCAGGGCCGCTTCGATCGCTTCGATCAAAACGTCCTTACTGATCCCCTTTTCCCGCTCCAACTGATCCAGCGCCTCAATAAAATCCTGGTTCATGATGGCCGGTGTCTCCTCCTTCCTCCCCGGCATCCGCCTACGGGACAAAAACGGTTCGCGCGGATGCCACCGCCCGATACGGAATGGTCCAAACCACATCCCCGTCCGCGACCGTGATCCCCTCATCGTCCACCTCGGTGAGCAGCCCTTGAAAAGATTTGCGCCCTTGGATGGGCTCATAGGTGGTCACCGCCACCGTCTGCCCGAGGGCCCGCCGGAAAGCAGGCATATTTTTCAAGGGACGCTCGATGCCCGGCGAAGAGACTTCGAGAAAATAGCTCCCCGGGATGGGATCGATTTCATCCAGTCGATCAGACAGCCGCTCGCTCACCCGGCTGCAGTCGTCGATATCGACCCCTCCCTCCGGGCGATCCACAAACACCCGTAAAAACCAGTTCGCTCCTTCCTTCACATACTCCACATCCACCAGTTCCAACCCTTCCCCCTCGACGATGGGGCGCGCGATCTCCTCCACGACCGCCGCGATGCGTTTCTTCGCCATCGAATCCCCCTTCTCTGCCTCCGTCGGGTGGGTCTATCGCTGACCGCCCCCAACAAATCGAAAGAGTGGGTTGCCCCACTCTTGCGCGACCGATGGTATCCACATCATAGCAAAACCATTATAGCACTGCCAAAAACGGACGACAAGGGCGTCCGGCCTTGTGCTCTAAAACAAAGACAATTGATTGGTTTGCGGGAGATCTTTCAGACACCCCATCTGTTCCAACAATTCCACCACCGGTCTGGACAGACGAGCCCGTTCTTGCAAATCCTGCACAGACAGAAACTCCCCTTCCTCCCGGGCCGCTGCCACATTCCGGGCCGCCGACTCCCCGATTCCGGCCACAGCCGAGAAAGGAGGGATCAGCGTGCCTTCCCCATCCGGGAGAAACCGAGTGGCATCCGATCGGTACAGATCCAGTGGACCGAACCGAAATCCCCGCCGCATCATTTCCAGAGCCACTTCAAGCACCGTGAGCAAACTCTTCTCCTTGGCCGTGGCTTGGCTGCCTTTTGCTTCCACCGCCTCGATCCGCCGGAGCACCACATCGGGCCCCTGTAGGACCAGTTGTAAATCGAAATCATCCGCCCGGACGGTGAAATACGTGGCATAAAAGGCCAGGGGATCGTGAACTTTAAAATACGCGATCCGCACGGCCATCAGCACATAAGCGGTGGCATGGGCTTTTGGGAACATATATTTGATCTTTTTACAAGATGCGATATACCAATCCGGGACCCCGTGCTCTTTCATCGTCGCCTCATCTTCCGGCGTGAGCCCCTTTCCTTTGCGGACCGACTCCATGATCCGAAAGGCCTGAACCGGTTCCAATCCCTTCTGGATTAGATAAACCATAATGTCATCCCGGGTGGAGATCACTTCCGACAACCGAGCCGTCCCGGACCGGATCAGGTCTTGGGCGTTGTTCAGCCACACGTCCGTCCCGTGGGACAATCCCGAGATGCGCACCAACTCGGCAAACGTCTTTGGCTTAGTGTCCTCCAACATTTGGCGGACGAATTTTGTCCCGAACTCGGGAATCCCATAAGTCCCCACGGTGCTGCGGATCTGTTCCGGCGTGACCCCCAGTACTTCCGTCCCACTGAAAATCGACATGGTATCCGGATCGTCCACCGGGATCTCTTTCGGCGCGACGCCGGTGAGGTCTTGAAGCATCCGGATCACCGTGGGATCGTCATGGCCGAGCAAATCCAGTTTCAACAGGTTATCGTGGATGGAATGATAATCGAAATGGGTCGTCCGGGTGCCGGCGGTCTTGTCATCCGCCGGAAATTGAATCGGACAAAAATCAAAGATCTCTTTGTTGCTCGGCACCACCATCAGACCCCCGGGGTGCTGGCCCGTGGTTCGCTTAATGCCCGTACACCCCTGAACCAACCGCGTCAGTTCGGCATTTCGAAATTGCAATCCCCGTTCCTCGGCGAATTTGCGCACGTACCCGTAAGCCGTTTTTTCGGCCACCGTGGAGATCGTCCCCGCCCGGAACACATGATCGGAACCAAACAGGTGTTCTGTATACTTGTGCGCCCGGCTCTGATACTCTCCCGAGAAGTTGAGATCAATGTCCGGGACCTTATCCCCTTTGAACCCCATAAACGTTTCAAAGGGAATATCGTGGCCATCTTTGCGCAGCTTTTCCCCACATCGCGGGCATGCTCGGTCCGGGAGATCGAACCCCGACCCCACCGACCCGGCGGTCACGAACTCGCTGTAATGACAAGCCGGACAGAGATAATGGGGCGGCAGGGGATTCACTTCAGTAATATCGGTCATGGTGGCGACCAAGGAGGATCCCACTGAACCCCGGGATCCCACCAGATACCCGTCCTCCAAAGACTTTGTTACCAGTTTATGGGCGATCAAGTAGATCACCGCATAACCGTGGTTGATGATGCTGTTCAGTTCTTTCTCCAGTCGGGCCTCCACCAACTCCGGCAGGGGATCGCCATAAAGGCGCCGGGCTTTCTCATAGGCCAGAGACCGAATTTGTTCCTCTGCGCCATCGATAACCGGGGTGTACAACTCGTCTGGGATCGGCTTGACCACCTCGATCTCTTCGGCAATTCGATTTGCGTTCTCCACCACCACCTCAACGGCCCGCTGCCCCAGATGGCTAAAGGCCTCCAACATCTCTTCGGTGGTGCGAAAATGATACCCCGCATCGGGGTCATCCACTTCCATGTTCGACCCCGCCTGAAGGATATCTCGATAAATTCGATCCTCCGGGTCCAAATAGTGCACATCTCCCGTGGCCACCACCGGCCGACCGGCCCGATCGGCCAATTCCAAGATCCGGCGGTGGTATTCGGCAACGGCTTCCAGATCCCGAATTTCTTCATTCCGCAACAGGGGACGGTACTGGTCCAAGGGCTGAATCTCGACAAAATCATACCGCCGAATGATGTCGAGCAACTCCTCATCCGAGCGACCCCGCAACAACGCCTGAAACAATTCCCCCCGTAAACACCCCGTCCCCATCATCAGCCCTTCCCGGTAATTCAGCCACTCGGTCCGGGGAATCCGGGGCTGGCGATGCAAGTACCGGGTATGAGCCAAGGAAACTAGACGGTACAAATTTTTCAAGCCCGTGGGGTTTTTCACGAGAATCGTGGCATGGTACGGCCGGGCGTGGGACACGTCGATGCCCTCCCCGAGGGCGTTACATTCGTCCAAATGGTGAGCACCTCGTGCCTCAGCTTCCCGCAACAAATGCAGAAACACCTTCGCCGTCGCCTCGGCGTCCGCCGCTGCCCGGTGGTGGTTGACCAACTCCACATTGAATTTCTGGGTCAAGGTTTTCAGGCGGTGATTCCGCTCCCGAGGATACAGCACTCGGGCCAGTGCCAGAGTGTCCAGCACCGGATGGTCCCAGGGAGGCTGTCCGAGCTTGCGGGCGGCGGATTGCAAAAACCCCATGTCGAACTCGGCGTTGTGGGCCACAAGCACCGCCCCGGCCGCAAACTTCCGGAACCCTTCAAGAACTTCTGACAACCCGGGCTGACCTTTCACCATGTCGTTCGTGATCCCGGTTAACTCTTGAATCTTCGGCGAAATCGGCACTCCCGGGTCGATGAGCGAGGCGTAATGATCAACCAACTTGCCCCCCCGCACTTTGACCGCCGCGATTTCAATCAGGGTATGTTCCCGGGCGTTCAGTCCGGTGGTCTCCGTATCGAACACGACGAACTCCGCTTCCTCCAAAGGCCGGTGGTCCGCCCCCATCACCACGGCGGACCCGTCGTCCACCAGATAGGCTTCGACCCCCAGGATGGGTTTGATCCCCGCCTTCTGGGCTTCTCGGAAGAAGTCCGGAAACGCCTGGGCAACTCCGTGATCGGTCACGGCCAAGGCCGAGTGCCCCCACTCCGCCGCCCGGCGCACCAGATCCCCGGGGGAACTCACGCCATCCAGGGCGCTCATGGGCGTGTGTACGTGCAACTCCACCCGTTTCGCCCCGCTCTCGTCCTTCCGAACACGGGGAGGAATGCGCACCACATCCTGGGCCATCAGGACGAGTTCTTTGGCGAAGGTATCGTAAGATACCGCGCCCCGCACCCGAACCCAGTCCCCTTTTGACAACCCGTCGAGCCCGGCCTGCCGCTGATCGGGTTTGGCGAAAGCTTTCACCGAGATCGAATCGGTGCGGTCGGTCAGATAAAAATGATACAAAATCCTCCCGCTGGATAATTCCCGGGTTTCAATGAAAAAGACCGTCCCCTCGGCGACAACGCTGCGGACCTCTTCGGTAATGCTGCGGAGGGGAACCGGATCGTCAGCAACAAACTTCCCAAGAAGTACATGGTCTTCTTCTTTTCCGGAAACGGCAGAGGGCCCTTCTTTTTCCGGGGCCGACACCAACTCGGCGACCATTGCCCGTTCTTCTTCCAGGCATTGTTCCCGAAGTTCCTGAAACGACTCCCCGGCCTCCACATCCCACTGCACCTTGATCGAAAGGCCCAGCACCCTGCGGTACCACGCTTCCACCGCCTGCCCCAACCCGCGGTGCCGTGCGGCGGCCGATACCATCTCGTGGGGCGCCACAAGGCGCAACAGCCCCTCGCCCGCGTAAAAGCCGCGGATTTGGCCAAACAACCCTTCGGCGCACCCCGTATCCCGAGCACAGATAGGATAATAAGCTTCCACCGCCTCTTCGGCGCCCATCCGGTCTGCAACCTCAGCCCACACTTCGACGCGCCAGCCGCCGCAAGATGCGGCCAAACTTGTTAGCGTGTCCTCCAAGTTTACCCACATATCAGGCGGCAAGGGATGGCTCAAGGAGACGTACAAACGCCCGGAAAGGCTTGCCGGCGACACGGCGATCCGCACCACATCGATTTGGCCCATATAGGACGTCAGCTCCGGGCGTAATTGTAAAATCCGTGCCACCCAGGGCCTTGGCGCATCCGCACTGTAGGAGGATACCGCACGCGTCATTTCGCCATCACCTTCAGAATATCCCAGTACATCCGCAGTCGCGCTGCGACCCCTTTTCTCCAACCCAGCTTCTCCTCTTTCATGTGATGCGTAACTTCGTCTAAGGATACCTCCACAATTCGGCCTCCGGAGTCCTTCACATGTTTATGTAATAACACTTCAATCCCGTATCTCGCCGTAGAAAAATCTGCCGGGGGAAGCCAGCGGCGGTGCACAACCCGTTGGCCAGTCAGAATGGGGGTCAACTTCTGGGCTAGATCGGTGCTCAGGCGTCCGCCGCCAAACAGTCCGATCGTCATGTCCGCCTGTCCCTTGATCACAGGCAAGACCAAAGCTCGGATGTGTTCCGGGCGTAGTCCCACCAGGTCGGCATCGAGAAACCCGATCACCTCGCCCTGGGCCCTGGACAGCCCCGCTGCCACCGCTGCGCCCTTCCCTCGATTCGTAGGAAGGCGCACAACCTCCACCCGGTGCGCAGTGGCCACTTCAGCGGTCCGGTCCGTCGACCCGTCATCGACGACAATGACCTGATCGAACACCCCAGCGGCGATCACCGCGTCCAAAACTTGGCCGATGCGCTCTTCCTCGTTGTAGGCCGGAATGATTAAACTCAACATCCCGGACTCCCCCTTCGGAGGTTTTCACCGGCCCGCGGCGTTCGCTCATACGCTGCGAACGGCCTCTACCGCCGCCCGCACGGCCTCGTCCGGAGACAATAAGGTGACTTCGCCAGTCTTGCGCCGTTTCATCTCCACCAGTCCTTCGGAGATTCGCTTTCCGACGATGAGTTGAATCGGTATCCCCATCAGATCAGCATCATTAAACTTGACACCGGGCCGCTCATCCCGGTCGTCCAACAGGACTTCGATACCGGCATTTTCTAGGCGGGTGTAAAGCTGCTCGGCCGCGTCCCGCTGGGCCGCATCCTTGAGATTCACCGGAAGCACGTGAACGTGAAAAGGTGCGATAGGCATCGGCCACATGATCCCTTTGTCGTCGTGGTGCTGCTCCACCGCGGCGGCGATCAGCCGGGACACGCCGATCCCGTAACAACCCATGATCACCGGGCGCTGAACACCTCGTTCATCGAGAAACGAGGCGGACAGGGCTTCGCTGTACTTGGTGCCCAGTTTAAACACGTGACCCACTTCAATTCCCCGGTATTCTTCCAATGGCGCCCCGCACCGTACACATCTGTCCCCAGCCCGGGCCGTCCGGATGTCTCCCCGGCTATCCCAGTTGAAGTCTCGACCGGGAACCACGTGGCGATAATGGACATCCGGCTCATTGCCCCCAGCGACCCCTTCGGGCATCGACGCCACGGCATCATCCACCACCAAAGGCATGTTCAAATTCATCGGCCCGACGCTCCCGAACCCGGTTCCGGTGAGTGCTCTCACAGTCTCCTCGTCGGCCAATTCCACGCGCCGGGCCCCGAGAAGCCGCTTCAATTTCACCTCGTTGACCTCGTCGTTGCCCCGAATCGCCACCGCTACAGGGCGGTCGTCCACCCGATAGACCAGGACTTTAATGATGGTCTCCGGGTCGAGGCCATATCTGTCCCGAAGTTCTTCGATCGTCTTGGCGCCGGGGGTGAGAAACCGCTCTTTTTCGGACACTGACCTTCGCCCGTCTTCGCCGGCCACCTTTCCCGATGCCAGCTCCACGTTGGCCGCATAATCACAGGCCGGGCAGACGAGGATCGTGTCCTCCCCCACCTCGGAGAGCACCATGAATTCGTGGCTTCCCCCTTCTCCGCCAATCGCCCCGGGATCGGCTTGGACGACGCGGAATTCCAGGCCACAGCGGCGGAAAATCTGCTCATAGGCCTGATACATGGCCCGATAGCTCCGATCCAAACCTTTTTCGTCAACATCGAAAGAATAAGCATCTTTCATGATGAACTCCCGGGCCCGCATCACCCCGAACCGGGGACGAACTTCGTCTCTAAATTTGGTTTGAATCTGATACAAGGTCACCGGCAATTGGCGGTAGGACCTGACCTCCGTGCGCACCAAATCGGTGATGACCTCTTCGTGGGTCGGTCCGAGTACCAACATCCGTTCGTGCCTGTCCTCGAAGCGGAGTAACTCCTTCCCGTAATCGTCCCAGCGACCGGACTCTTGCCACAGAGAGGCGGGTTGGACCGCGGGGAGCAGAACTTCCTGTGCCCCCGCCCGGTCCATCTCCTCCCGGACGATGGCTTCGATTTTGCGCAGGACGCGGTACCCGAGGGGAAGGTAAGAATAGACGCCAGACACCACCTGGCGAATCATCCCCGCCCGGAGCATCAGCCGGTGACTGGGCACCTCGGCTTCCGCCGGCACCTCCCTTAAAGTCTGAACAAAAAAGTGACTTTGTCTCATCGAACGACCTCCATCTTTCCTTTACCCCCGATCCTGCTCTTTCCGGGCGGCCATTTCCCGAATCTCTGCCAGCAGGACGTCCACGATTTGATCTTCTGAAACCTTCCGGACGACCTCCCCTTTTTTGAACAAGAGTCCTTCGCCCCGGCCGCCCGCAATTCCGATGTCCGCCTCCCGGGCCTCACCCGGGCCGTTCACCGCGCATCCCATCACCGCCACCTTCAGCGGCACCTTCAGGTCCGCGATTTCCCGTTCGACGCGGTTCGCGATCCCGATCAAGTCGATGGCGCAACGCCCGCAGGTAGGACAAGAAACGATGACCGGGCTGTCCGCCGCAATCCCGAGGGATTTTAGAATTTCTTTGGCCACCCTCACCTCTTCCACCGGATCTCCGGTGAGGGAGACGCGGAGAGTATCGCCGATGCCCTTGGCGAGAATCGCCCCGATGCCCACTGCGGATTTGATGCTTCCGGCGAAAACGGTGCCCGCTTCGGTAATCCCGACATGCAGCGGATATTCCACCCGTTCGGCCATCATCTCATAGGCCCGGATCGCCGTGGGCACATCGGTGGATTTGAGCGAAATCACAATATCGTAAAATCCGTGCTCCTCCAGAATCCGCACGTGACCCAGGGCGCTTTCCACCATGGCCTCGGCACTGGGATAGCCGTATTTTTCAAGAAGATGGCGCTCCACAGATCCAGAATTGACACCGATTCGAATAGGGATCCCCCGCTCCTTGGCCGCCCGGACCACTTCCCGGACTTTGTCCGCCGAGCCGATATTCCCGGGATTGATTCGCACCTTGTCCACGCCATTCCGAATCGCTGTAAGCGCCAAGCGCCAGTCAAAATGAATATCTGCCACAAGGGGCATATCCGTTCCCTTGCGGATCTCCCCGAGCGCCTCGGCGGCCCGCATGTCGGGCACGGCGAGGCGCACGATTTGGCAGCCGGCTTCCTCCAGCCTCCGGATCTGATCCAGAGTTCCTTGGACATCCCGGGTGTCCGTGGTGGTCATCGACTGGATGACCACCCGGTCGCTTCCGCCGATCTGGACGTCCCGCACCCGCACCGGGCGGGTGTGTTCCCTTCTCACCATGCTGTCTCCCCTCTTCTCCAATTCCCCCCGACCCTAAAACAGTCGCGTCACATCTTTGTATGTCACCAGGACCACGATGACCATCAACAGGGCAAACCCGACCAGATGCACCATGCTCTCCTTTTGTGGGTCCACCGGCCGGCCCCGCACCGCTTCGACCAACAGGAACACCAATCGGCTGCCGTCCAGGGCAGGAATGGGCAACAAGTTGATGATCCCCAAGTTAATGCTCAGCAGGGCCGTCAAGGTCAGCAGATTCATCAAGCCCTCCCGGGTCTGTTCCCCGATCATCGCCACGATCCCCACCGGCCCGGCCACTTCGGGCGCAAGAGTCCCGGTAATCATTCGGCCGAAGGCCTGCACAATCTGAACGGAGATATCCCAGGTCTGTTTAATCCCGAGCCCAATGGACGCCAAGGGGTTATGGACCAGTACCGGGCTGATTCCGATCACCCCGACCCCGCCGCGGATCTCTGGGGTCACCGTGACTTGCAGATGCTGGTTCCCCCGGACGACATCGAGGACCACCCGCTGGTCCGGCCGGGACTGCACGGTCTTAACAAGCTGATCCCAAGAGTTTACCGGCTCGCCGTTTACGGCGGCGATGTGGTCTCCCGGCTGGATGCCGGCCCGAATGGCCGGGGAATCCGGCAGAACCTTTGCCACATCCGGCCCCGATGGCACGCCGGCAATCGTGAAATAAACCGCGAAAATCACCGCCGCCAAAACAAAATTCATGAGTGGACCCGCAAAAATCGTCGCCGCCCGGGCCCAAACCGGTTTTCCCATGAATTGCCGATCGTAAGGAGCCAAGGGAATCGCGCCGCCTTCGGCGTGAAGTACCGCCCCTGGCCCTAAGGCGTATCGCCGGGTTCCGTCCTCTCCCTCAATGCGCAAAGAGTAATCGTCACGACTCGGCCCGGAGACCAGGCGTCCCACGAAGTCCGCCTGGCCCACCGCCCGGGGATCGCCAAAGGCCTCGACCTGTCCCGCCCCATCGAGGCGCACGGCGATCGCCTTCCCCGATTCCAGACCGTAATCCTCCGGCCCCTCCCCAGCCATATTGACAAACCCTCCGAGGGGGAGAGCCCGAACCGAATAAACCGTTTCTCCCCACCGGCGGCTGAAAAGTTTAGGTCCGAAGCCGACGGCGAACTCCCGAACAAAAATCCCCACCCGTTTCGCCACATAGAAGTGCCCGAACTCATGGAAAACCACCAGCAACAGGAAGATCACGATCGCCGCCACAGCCGTTTGGACACCGCCGATCATTCAACGTGCCACCTTTCCTTTTTCCGCCACATAGGAGGCGGTTTTGCGGGCCCATGCATCCGCCTGCACAATTGCTTCAAGATCCGGGTGGGGGACGGGATCGTGCATGTCCATCACTCGACGGACCGTTTCCTCAATGGCGAGAAACGGGATTCGGCCGCGCAAAAACCATTCCACCGCCACCTCGTTTGCGGCGTTCAGTACCGCCGGCATCGTGCCCCCGCTTCTCCCCGCTTCATAGGCGTAGCTGAGACAGGGAAATCTATCCCAATCCGGAGGATGAAAATGCAAACTCCCGATCTCGGTTAAACGCAGGGATTCCACCGCCCCCGGCCATCGCTCGGGGAAAGACAGAGCGTACTGGATCGGAATGCGCATGTCAGGAATGGCCATCTGGGCCACCAGGGAACCATCGACGAACTCCACCGCCGAGTGGACAATGCTCTCGGGATGAATCACCACCTCGATCTGCTCGTAAGGAACGCCGAACAACCAATGGGCTTCGATGACCTCCAGGCCTTTATTCATCAGGGTAGCCGAATCTACGGTAATTTTATGACCCATTGTCCAGTTGGGATGACGAAGAACGTCGGCGACCCGGGCGCTTTCCATCCGTCCCCGGGTCCAATCCCTGAGGGCGCCCCCGGACGCGGTGAGCCACAGGCGCGCCGCTTCTGAGATCCTCTCTCCGTTCAGACACTGAAAAATCGCGGAATGCTCGCTGTCCACCGGCAGGAGCTCGGCACCCCAGCGGCGGACTTCGTTCATGACCAACTCTCCCGCAGCCACCAAGGTTTCCTTGTTGGCCAGCGCAATACGTTTGCCTTCCCGAATCGCCCGCAACGTGGGGACCAACCCCACAAATCCCACCAAAGCGGATACCACGATCTGGACTCCGGGATGGGTGGCGACAGAGGTTAGCCCTTCTTCTCCCCAATACACCTTCACCCCGGCCGGAACCCTCGCCTTTACTTCCTCGGCGGTTCGCGCATCCGTCACGGCCACCAACTCCGGACGAAACCGGTGGACCTGGTCCACCAATCGATCCACGTTCCGCCCAGCCCCCAAAGCTTTGATTGTAAAGCGATCCGGTTGGGCAGCTATCACCCGGAGCGTATTTCGACCGATAGAACCCGTCGATCCAAGTATCGCTACGCCTTTGCTCATTCCTTCACCCCAACGGCAGGTCGGTTGGCAAGTCATTCTGATCCGCCTGTACTCTACAGTGTAACACAGCCGCCCCCCCGGCTCCACCATGGGGAAGTGGCAAAAATCACGACAAAAAAACCGGCCTCCCATCCGGGATCCCGGTCATGATCATCGTGCACCAGTTGAGGTAATGCCCTCGCCCGGCGTTAACGTAAATACCCCAGAAGATGATAAGCCACCGAACCCGCCAGCAACAAACTGTCGAACCGGTCCAGCACACCGCCATGGCCGGGGAGTAGGTTTCCGGAATCTTTTGCGCCGAATGCCCTCTTCACCGCGGACTCCGCCAGATCCCCCACCTGACCGGCGAAAGAGGCCACCATCCCGAGGATGACCATTCCCGGTAAGGAATAGGGCCGGATGTCGACGGCGAAAAACACCAAAGCGGGCACCGGAGAAATTAAAATCCCCGCTGCGCTTCCACTCAAGGTTTTATTGGGGCTGAGGACCGGAGCGAGCTTCGGTCCCCTCACGCGTCTGCCCACAAAATAGGCCGCGCTGTCCGTGGCCCAAACGGATAACAACACAAGGGTACACACCGCCAGCCCGTGTTCCCCGGACAGGCGGAGCCACGTAAAATCCCTAAACAAGATCCCCAGATACAATACGCCGAGGAGGGTAAACGCAGTATCTAATACCGTTTGCTCATTCCGGATCAATACCGGAATCAGAACAAAGAGGACAACCACCACCCATACCGCCTCGTCGAGATCAAACCCGACACTTCCCGGCCAAACCCACTGCAGCAGTCCCCCTTCGCTGCCGGTTAAGAAAAAAATGCCTTCCAGCGCAGCAAAGCCCAAGACGGCGGGGAGGGACCATAGAGGCACCCCTTTCAGGTGGATCCATTCCCCGAAAGCCAAAGCGGCCACGATGCCGATAAATACGACGATCCAAGGCCCACCGAGATACAAAATCGCGAAAAATCCGCCGCCGCCGATCACCGCCGTGATGACACGCTGTCGCAACACCCGTCCGCACTCCTTATTGTCCGCTGTGCACATCTGAAGGCGGGAGACTGTCCACCCCGCCAAACCGGCGCTGTCGGGATTGATAAGCTCGGACGGCTTCGAACAGATGCTCTCGGGTGAAATCCGGCCATAGCACGTCGGTGAACCATAGTTCGGAATAGGCAATTTGCCACAATAGAAAATTACTGATCCTGAGTTCTCCACTGGTGCGAATCAACAGATCGGGATCAGGCAGTTCCCGCGTTTGCAGAGCAGCGGAAATCGTGGCTTCGTCCACGTCCTCGGGACGGAGTTCCCCGTCCTTAACCCGGCGGGCGATCGACCGAACGGCATTCACCAACTCAGCCCGAGCCCCGTAGTTGAGCGCGAAATTCAGAATGAGACCCGTATTGTTTCGAGTGCGTCCCATGGCCGCCTCCACCGCTCGCAGGGTGTGAGGCGGAAGGCCATCCGTCTCCCCGATGAGGCGGACCCGTACCCCGTGTTCGTCCAACTCTTGCAACTCCCGATCCAGAAACTCCTGGGGCAGTCGCATGAGGTAATCCACTTCTTCCCGAGGCCGTTTCCAATTCTCCGTCGAGAACGCGTAAAGGGTCAACACCTGGATCCCGATCTCATCCGCTGCCCGGGTGACCTCTTTCACGGCCTTCATCCCCGCGCGGTGCCCCGCGACCCTGGGCAATCCCCGCCGGTGCGCCCACCGCCCGTTGCCATCCATGATAATGGCTACGTGGCGCGGAAGATTGCCCGGATTCACGTGCAGAGAGGATAGCGGTTGACCCTTTCGCATTCCCCATCTCGGATTCATCCACCCCACGCCTTTCGTCGGACGTCTTTCCGTCAGACTTCAGTGATTTCCTTTTCCTTGGCGGCCAACAGACGGTCGATCTCCTCAATGAATCGATCGGTTAACCCTTGAATCCGCTCCTGCAGCCTCCGGCCCTCATCCTCCGAGACCGAGCCGTCTTTCTCGCTTTTCTTGATCTCGTCGTTGGCTTCCCTCCGGATATTGCGAATGGCCACCCGGGATTCCTCGGCGAGTTTGCGCACCATCCTTGCCAATTCTTGCCGCCGTTCTTGGGTAAGCTGGGGAATGGCCAAACGAATCACTTGCCCGTCATTGGTGGGCGTCAGTCCCAAATCCGATTTCAAAATAGCTTTCTCGATCTCGGCGAGGGCGCCCTTGTCCCAGGGCTGGATCACCAGCAGACGGGGTTCCGGGGCGGTGATGCTCGCCAATTGGTGAATTGGCATAGAGGTTCCGTAATATTCGACGGTGACCTTATCCAACAACCCCGGCGTCGCCCTTCCCGCCCTGACGGAAGCAAATTCTTTTTTCAGCGCTTGAAGTGATTTATTCATCCGCTCCTCGGCCTGTTTCAACAGGTCGCTCACCGCTGTTCCCTCCAAACCGTGGTTCCGATCGGCTCGCCGAGCACGGCCCGTCGGATATTGCCGTCTTCGGTGATGGCGAAGACGATGATCGGAATGTCGTTATCCATGCAGAGGGAAGTGGCGGTGGAGTCCATCACCGCCAACCCCCGGTTTAAGACGTCAAGAAAGCTGAGGGTTGCAAATTTTTTCGCACCCGGGTTTTTCGCCGGATCGGCGTCATACACGCCATCCACCCGGTTTTTCGCCATGAGAATCACGTCTGCCTCGATCTCCGCCGCCCGCAGCGCCGCTGTGGTGTCGGTCGAGAAATACGGATTCCCCGTGCCGCCGGCAAAAATCACAACCCGGCCCTTTTCCAGGTGCCGAATCGCCCGTCGTCGGATATACGGCTCCGCCACCTGCCGCATCTCAATGGACGTTTGTACCCGGGTATCCACCCCTATCTTTTCCAGCGCATCCTGCAAGGCCAGGGCATTCAACACTGTGGCCAGCATGCCCATGTAGTCGGCGGTGGCGCGGTCCATTCCCTGGGCGGTGCCGGACACGCCCCGCCATATGTTCCCCCCTCCCACCACCACGGCCACCTGGACTCCGAGTTCCACAATCTCCCGCACCTGCCTGGCCACAGAAGCCAAGACAGCCCCATCAATGCCGTAACCCGTGTCCCCGGCAAGGGCTTCGCCGCTGAGCTTCAGGACCACCCGCGCGTATTTCGGCTGCACCTTCCGCCAACCCCCCGACCACCGTCTGTCTCCTTAGACCTCGACCCGGACTTATCGGTTGCACCCCCCGGCCAGCGGTCGGGCGCCCCTCACCGTTTCACCTGAGCCATGACCTCTTCGGCAAAGTTTTCTTCTTTTTTCTCCAAGCCCTCGCCCAGTTCAAAACGGGCGAATCGGCGGACCGAAATGTTCTCCCCGATCTTCGAGATCTTTTCTTTCACCAATTGTTCAACCGTGATATCTGGATTTTTGATAAAAGGTTGTTCCAACAGGCAAGCTTCTTTGTAAAACTTCTCCAACCGCCCCTCCACCATACGTTCCACGATGGCCGCCGGCTTTCCTTCCGCCTCGGCTTGGGCGCGGTAGATGGACTTCTCTTTTTCAATCACCTCGGCGGGAACCTCTTCCCGACGGACGTATTCCGGACGGGACGCAGCCACTTGCATCGCGATGTCTTTGACCAGGCTCCGGAATTCATCGGTGTTGGCGACGAAGTCGGTTTCGCAGTTAACCTCGACAAGGACGCCGATGCGCCCTCCTCCGTGAATATACGCTTCCACCAACCCCTCCGTTGCCACCCGGCCGGCTTTTTTCGCCGCGGCCGCCAGACCTCTCTCCCGCAACAGTTGAATGGCTTTATCCATGTCCCCTTCGGCGTCGGTTAGCGCCTTTTTACAGTCCATCATCCCGGCGCCGGTTCGTTCCCTCAATTCTTTCACCTGTGCGGCAGTGATCGCCACGATCCCACTCCTCCTTACGAGTTCTTCGGAAATTATCACAAAAAAAGGGTGGACGGGGGCGGGCGGCCCTCTTCAACCACCCTTGGAACTTTGCGATCACGCGGTCTGTTCGCCTTGGCTCCCCTCCAGGACGGCGTCCGCCATCTTCGAGGTAAGCAGTTTCACCGCCCGGATGGCATCGTCGTTGCCTGGGATGACGTAGTCAATTTCGTCGGGGTCGCAGTTCGTGTCCACGATGGCCACGATGGGAATCCCGAGTTTGCGCGCCTCCGCCACGGCAATCCGCTCTTTCCGGGGGTCGATGACAAACAGGGCTCCGGGCAGATCTTTCATCCCCTTGATCCCGCCCAAAAACTTTTCAAGGCGCTCCTTTTCTTTTCTTAAAAGGTTAACCTCTTTCTTCGGCAAGACCTCAAAAGTGCCGTCTTCCTCCATCCGCTCCAACTCGTGCAGGCGGTCAATCCGCCGGCGTATCGTTTGAAAATTCGTCAGCGTGCCTCCGAGCCAACGCTGATTGACATAAAACATTCCACATCGTTCCGCTTCCTCTCGTACCGAATCCTGGGCTTGTTTCTTCGTTCCCACAAAAAGCAAGGTCTTGCCTTCCTCAGCGAGGGAGCGAACGAACTGATAAGCTTCTTCGACCTTTTTCACTGTCTTCTGCAGATCGATGATATAAATCCCGTTGCGCTCCGTGAAAATGTACTTTTGCATCTTCGGGTTCCACCGGCGGGTTTGGTGGCCGAAATGGACCCCGGCCTCTAAAAGCTGCTTCATCGAAATAATGGCCATGACTTGTTCCTCCTCAGTTGGTTTTTGCACCTCCGCACACTTCATCCCCGACCGGGACCCTTGGGCACCACCGGCCTGATCTGCGCACGTGTGGAATTGTGCCAACCGTAACTATAGCATATTCACCTCAGCCGTTGCAATCCGGCGTTGCCGTCTTCTGGTTACTTTGAGTTTCGATGGCGCGCCGCCGGCGCCGCTCGGCGAGTGCCGCCATCAGTTGAACCTCCCCGACTCCCCGGCCGGATCGTTTCGCCCACTCCTCCATCGACAGGGAAACTCTCGCAGTGAATCCCGGCAACTCCTCTCCACCCGGGTACCCCCGAGCGCCGTCTTCCCCGAGGTGGATCTCGGCCCTGCCCCCAGAATCCTGAGACAAGGCCGCTCTTCCCTCAGCCGGGTTTTGTCCCCCGGGCGGGACCGCGCTGTCCCCGGATCTCGGCATCCGGTTTTTCAACTGTTGTTCCAGTAGAAAGATCTTTTGCTCCAGGGCGCGAATGGCTTCGTCCCGTTCCTCCAGAAGACGCTCGATCTCATCGAGCAGAAGATCATTTTCCTCCTGAATACGGCGAATCAATTCCTCCCACTGCGGGTCCATACTCACCCCTCCTCCGCGATCGACAAGCCTGAGCCCGCCGGAGTTCACCCCTCCGAAGATACCCGGATTTCACCCCCGTCCAGAGTAAAACGCACCCGGTCCATCTCCTGGATCACCGTATACATGGCGTTGCCAATGATGATTTTCACGCCGGGGTACACCTTGTGAGCAGATACGGCAGCATCTTGAAACTGCCGCATATCTTCGGCAATCATCTGCAGTTCGAGTCGACTCTCCTGGATTCGTTCGTCCAATTCGGCCAAATCGCGCTGCAGCTTTTGTATCATCCCCACTGCCCCCGGATCCTGGCGTACCTGCAACCGTTTCTCCAGAACCTGGATGGCAAGGCGCAGTTTCGATCGCTGGCCGTCCATCCGGCGGAGCTCTTCCTGAACGCTGCGCCAACGATCCCGAACAGTTTGCGGGAGCCCCACGGCCACAGTGGTGGGGACGGCCATGGGAGAACCCAAGACTGCGGCCCGGATCCGATGTACCGCTGTACACGTCCCACCGGCAATGGTGCCCGCCGGGGATAGGACTTGGATATCCCGGCCCGCCGAGGTCTCACTGTGGAGGATGCTGCGCTGGGCCACGACGTCTAATTCCGCTGATACCCGCCCTTGTTGGATGAACTTCGCTTGAACGGAGCCCCCGGCCCGCACAGACCCTCGGGTGCCCCCGTAGATGCCGGCACCCACCTTCACATCGCCGCCACTTTCGACGATGCCGCCATCCACAGCCCCGTCAATGACCACATCTCCGCTCGCCTTCACCCGAAATCCGGGTTGAACAGAACCGCCGATATGGAGGCTTCCTTCAAAAGAGACATGGCCGACTCCGTAATCCACGTCCCCCTGAACCCGATACATCGGCTGAACATCGATCCATCTGCGCCGCGGGTTGTACACGGGGTGGCCCGCCACCCGGGACAAAACTGTTGTATGATCCTCGTTCCACTGGGCACCCGGGCCCAGAACCACAGTGATCGCCCCGGGCGTCGGGGCGGGTATCGACACCCCTCGGACGCTCATTCCGTTTTTCCCAGGAATCGGGGGCACCACGCGTACAAGAGGTGTTCCGGGGGACACCGATGGAATGCCGCCGCGATCACGCAAATCCACGCGATTCGCCCCGCTGGGGTCCTGGGGTTCCCCTTGCGCTCCCTCCGCCTTGGAATCTTGCGTCAGCCACTCAATCCGGCCGGGTTGTCCAGGTTCCGGTGGAATCCCCCGGGCGACCTCCACCCAACCCGCCTCCTCATCGGCCCGTACATTAAGAAGCCTCGTCAGTCCCTCCTCAGCCACCCCGAAATGAATACCGGATTTCACCAGAAAAGATTCCACTTCCGCGCTGTTCCACCTGGCCCGTTCCTCCGGACGTGTACCAGGTTTCCACCGGGCCCGGGCCGTCAAACCGTCTAGACCGATTTCGACCTCCAGCACTCTTCCGATGTCCGGTTCCCGCTCCTGCCCCATCCTTCGCTCCCCCATCACTCCATCAAATCTGCCCGATGCTGCGCCAACCGGCTTCTCAACCGCAGAAGAGCTTTCGAGTGGAGTTGACTGACCCGGGCAGGCGTAACCCCGAGAACAGCAGCGACCTCCCGAAACGACAATCCTTCAATATAATGTAGGGACAGGACATACTGCTCTCTCTCAGGAAGTGATGTGATCGCTTCAGCCAACAGCTGTCGGATGGCCTGGCGGGACACCGTCTGCGCCGGATCCACACCTTCGGGATCGGGGATCGCATCGGCAATACGGAAAGACTCCCCGTCCTCGGTATGTATGACGTGGTCCAAAGAAATCGGATGGAACCTCTCAAACTCTTCCAACCACCCGATAAACGTCCCCCGGTCCACACCCAGTTCTTGACACACCTCTTCATCACTGCCAGATTTCCCCTTGGAAAACAAGCGCTCATAAGCCTCTTGAACCTTCTTAACCCGTTCCCAGCGCCTCCTGGACGCCGGGCCCTCGGCCCGGACGCCGTCGATCATCGCGCCGCGTATCCGCAGTCTGGCAAACACCTCGAAAGGAGTTTCCTGCCCCGGGTCGTATCGCCGGGCTGCCTCCAACAACCCGAGCATCCCAAAGGAAACCAAGTCTTCCATGGCTGCTGGCTTGAAACGGGATTTCAACCGGCGTGCTATATTTTCAACCATGGGCAAATAAAGGGTGACGTCCAAGGGGTCGGACTGTACACCGGGTTTCTCCATCGTCCCGCCTCCCGTCTACCGGCGACGTTGCACCCAGGCTGCCAAATCTGTCCACTGCCCCGCCTTCGCCCCATCTGCGTCAGGACGCTGGGAGGGAAGCGGGGAGGCAGGCACCGTCGATTCGCCCTCGGCCTGTGCCCTGGTGGTCTCCTCCCCTTCGAATCCGGGCGGCCGCCCCCCCACGGCTAACTGTGCGAGATCGTCATCATCTGGCTCTGACCGCAGGTCGATGGTCGAAGGAGCCGCCTCGACCACCCACCTCCGCACCCCCTCCACCACCAGGGCCACAATGGTCAACACCACCGCAGACACCCCGGTCCGCAACAAAGCCGTCGTCCACACGTGCCCAGCCGCCACCGCGATCAGAAAAAAAACTCCACTTCCGAAGACCGGGACCGTCCACAGCTTCATAGCACAATCTGTCCCCCCCGCACCGTGCGCACCCATAAACGGCCGTCCTCGCTGTGCAACTCGATGGTCCTCCCGGTGGAACCGCCGACATCCTCCCCAACCATTGGAATCCCCCATTTGGCCAGGGCCCGGCGACAGGCGTCGACATTCCGGGGGCCAATCTTCAACAAATCGTTTTTCCCGGCAAACGTGAACATCTGGGCACCTCCGGCCATTTTGGCCCGTAAACGCTCGACCCGGGCGCCGTTTTGCTGCATCATTTCCACCAGCCAGTCCACCCCCGTATCGGCGAATTTCGCCCTGGTGGCGTCAGTAAACCCCTCGGCGGAAGGGAGCATGATGTGAACCAGCCCCGCCACTTTCGTTTGCGGATCCCACAGGGCAACCCCTACGCAGGAGCCGAGGCCCACAGATCGCAGGCGATCCGGACAATGGACCACTTTTAAATCTGCCATGCCGACATGGACCACTTGGCCGGCGATCACTCTCCTTGCACCCCCAAGGCCGTCAGCAAAGGCAACACACTGTCGGGATCGGGAACGAGGAGAAAATGGCACCAGACATCCAATTCCTCGATATGGGCGCCGGTATGCACGATCAGGCATTGGTCGGCATCCGCGGTGAGCATCCCGACTTCTAAAATCGCCTGGGCCATGTCCACGGCCACGGCGGGCACAGAAGTCTCCACCTTGCCATGGGTGAAATCACTCAGCGAGATGAGATATGCCGATGTCAGAATATTGCCTATTTCTCCAAGGGCGGATAAGGCCATCTCATTTTGCAGATCGTCACCGAAGTCGCCCTCCGTCCACATGGCCCGGAGTACGGCTCGGGCCGAACAGGCTGGAATGATGAAAAAAAGGTTGCCGGGATAATCTCCTCCGATGCGAAAATAGGTGCCCACTACGACGTCCTCCGCACCGCCCACGGCGTCCACCACGTGATCAAAAGCCAGCACCTGAACCGTGGGCACCGTGATCCGAACCGGTCGCTGCAAGAGAAGGGACAAACTCGTGGCCGCGTGGCCTGCCCCGATGTTGCCCACTTCCCGGAGGGCATCGAGGTGTCGATCGCCTAGCGGTTGCACCGGGGACCTCACCAAGACATCGCGCCGAGCTCGGCCACTTCCTGGACGCTCAGCACCCGGTCGAGATTGAGCAAGACCAGCAGTCGATCGTCCAGTTTTGCCACTCCGCGAAGATAGTCCGCCTTGACACCACCCACCACGGCCGGAGGAGGATCCACCCGAGACATGGGGACGTCGATGACGTCATTGGCCGCATCCACCACCAAGCCCACCTCCATTTCCCCAACAGCCACCACGACGATCCGGGTATCGTCCGTGTACTCCACTTCAGGGAGGCCAAATCTTGCCCGCAAATCGATAATGGGCGTCACCACGCCGCGCAGATTGATGACCCCTTTAACAAAAGCGGGCGTCCGGGGAACCCGGGTGATCTTTTGCACGCGTTCAATAGACAGGACCTGAGAAACCTCAACCCCGTATTCCTCCGTCGCCAATTGAAAAACGATCACTTTGACTTCTCGATCCAGATCTTGAGCTTTCTGCTCCATCCGGAATGCCTCCTCTCACGCCGCAAGAAAAGCATTACAGTCGATGATCAGCGCCACCTGCCCGTCACCGAGCACCGTGGCACCGGCGATGGAAAACACTTGTTGCAAATACCGCCCGAGAGACTTCAGCACAATCTCCTGTTGACCGAGAAACTCATCGACGATAAACCCTGCGAACCGGTCGCCCCGGCGCACGATCAGGACATTTTCTTCATCTTTGGTCTCCTCGCGCCGAAGCTCGTACAACCGTTCCAAATCGATGAGCGGAATGACCCGCCCTCTGAAGGGGATCACCTGTTGTCCGTGAAGATCCCGGATGTCCCCTCGATTCACGACGGCCGTCTCCACGATGGAGTGAAGGGGAACGGCATATTTTTCTCCTGCCAGGCTGACCAGCATGGCTTGAATAATCGAGAGCGTCAGAGGCAATTGAATCACCCATTTCGTCCCTCGACCCGAGATGGATTCCACCGTCACCTTTCCCCCGACCTGCTCCAACTTGCGTTTCACGACATCCAAACCCACGCCCCGTCCGGAAACGTCGCTGACCGTGTCTTTCGTACTGAATCCCGGTTGGAAAAGAAGGTCAAAAACCTGTCCATCCGTCAAGGAAGCCGCGTCACTGCGGTCAATAAGCCCCCGCTGCACAGCTTTCTGAATCACTTTCTCGCGATCCACTCCCCGGCCGTCGTCAGACACCTCGATAAACACGTTGTTTCCGGAATGATAAGCCACCAGCTCCACTCGCCCCGCCTCGGGTTTGCCAAGTTTCCGGCGCTCCTCCGGCGTCTCAATTCCGTGATCCACGGCGTTCCTCAACAGGTGCACCAAGGGGTCGCCAATCTCATCGATGACCGTACGGTCTAGTCCCGTATCCCCGCCGCGAACGACAAAATCGACACTCTTCCCCAACTCCCGGGCCAGGTCCCTGACCATGCGCGGGAAGCGATTGAACACCGTGTCCACGGGCACCATGCGAATCGTCATCACCAAATTTTGAAGATCGGCGCTGATTCTCACCATGTGCTCGACTGTTGCCAGAAGGTCCTGATGTCCGGTTTGCTTCGCCAGCTCTTCGATCCGGGTCCGGTCGATCACCAATTCGCTGAACAGGTTCATGAGGGTGTCCAACCGATCGATGTCCACGCGAACCGATTTGAGCGTGCGATGATTCGTCGCCCTTTCTTCCGGGGACCCCCCCAGAGCTGTCGTGCGAACCCCCTTGGGAGAATCCGACTCACTTCCCGACCCGTTTCGTTCTCCCTTTCCGCGTGGGGCGAGACGTTCGGGCGATGGTCCATTCCCGGTGGTTCCAGCCCACGGCTTGACCACCACCTCCCGGATCTCAGAAATCCCGAGCAGTGCTTTCTCCACGGCTTCGGGGCTTTCTTGTTTCAGAATGAGAAGCAGGCGGATGTCCAGATCCAGATTCCCTTGTTCCAGCTCCTCCACCGGAGGGTCCACCTTGACCAATTCCCCAAATTGTTCACAGGCGTCCACCACCATGTAGGCCCGGGCAGCCTTTAAGATACAACCTTCATCGAGCCGGACGGCGATGCTCACCACCTGTAAGCCTTCCCTCCGGGCCTCTTCGGCCACAGACTCCTGGTACGCGTCCAGGACGAGGGCCGGCCCTTGGGAACTGTCGATCTCCCGCCCACCTCCGGTCCGCCCCGCCGAAGGCCCCTTTCCGGCAGAGCCAGACCCGGCGTCGGGAGCACCCGTCATGCCCCGAGATTCATCCAAAAGCCGCTGAAGGCCTTGCACCACGTCTTCGGTGGGGATCCCGGCCAGGTCCCCTCCTTCTTCCACCGCCGCGAGTTGGGCTTCCAACAGGTCGACGGCTTTGAACAGCACATCCATGTGGTCCGGAGTGATGGCCGCCCGGCCGTTTCGGATCTCGTCCAGGACATTCTCCATGTCGTGCGTGACCCATACCATGGGCTCAAAACCCATGGTCGCCGCCATCCCCTTAATGGTGTGCGCCGACCGAAAAACGGCATGGATCGCCTCGTGGTCCGAGGAATCCCGCTCGAGAACTAGCAATTGTTCGTTCAGTTGCTGCAGATGCTCCTTCGTTTCTTCAATAAACATGTCGAGGTATTCACTGTTCTCCACCATACCACCCCCTACCTGTTCATGGACAACTTCATCAGGAGGGCTGGGATTTCCTCTAGATCTGCAACGTAATCCACACATCCGCGTTCGATGGCGGCCCGGGGCATTCCGAACACCACGGAACTCTCTTTAGACTGGGCGATGGTGATTCCCCCCCGGCGATGAATTTCCTCCATCCCCTCGGCCCCGTCCTTTCCCATGCCCGTCAAGAGGACGGCAATCACCGGGTGATGAGCCGCTCTGGCCGCCGAGTCAAACAATACATCCACGGAAGGTACGTGGTTGTGCCACGGAGTCTCTTCCCCAAGTTCCACAAACCAACCTTCAAGATCCCGATGGACTCTCATCTGTCGACCTCCAGGGGCAATGGCCACGGTTCCCGGCCTCAGCCGATTTCCCTTGGCCGCCTCAAACACCTGAAGTGACGACTCTTGGTTGAGTCTGGCGGCAAAAGTCCGGGTGAAGGCCTCGGGCATATGTTGAACCACAGCAATGGGCAGTGGAAAGGTTTTCGGAAGTCCTGACAAAATGGATGCAAGGGCGGTGGGTCCCCCCGTGGATGCCCCCATCACCACGAGTTCCGCCGCACCCCACCTTTTATCCGCGCCCGAGGGCATGCTGCAGTTTCCAGATAAACTCCCGCCAGCCGCGCCGACTCGGGGGGCTCTCTGCCGGAGCGACATCCTCACCGCCCATCAGGCGGCGGGCGATTTGTCGTACACACTGGGCAGCCCGGCTATCGGGAGCACTCAGGAGAAAGGGCGTTTGTCGAAAAACGGCCCGTCCCACCGCAGGATCCTCGAGAATATACCCCATCGCACCGGGCTCGAAAGAAAGAAAAGTTTTCGAAACCTGGACCAATCGTTGAAACGTTTGTATCCCCTCCGAAAACGTCCGGCACCGGTTGACCACGATCCGAATGCGGGCGCTCAGGGACCGCCGAACCAGTACTTTGATCAAGGCGTAGGCGTCCGCAAGGGCCGTGGGTTCCGGGGTTGTCACAAGCAGAATCTGATCCACACTTTCCAATAGGTGAAGGCTCGATTCATTCAGTCCGGCGCCGGTATCGACGATGACCCAGTCGAGAGTCGATTCCAAATCCATCAATTTATCGAAACACACCTTGACTTGATCCCTGGAAAGCTGGATCCAATCGGGCAAGGCCGTGCCCCCTGAGATCCAGGAAATCCCTAAGGGGCCGGTCTGGACGACATCTGAAGCCAAAACCCCGGGCTGAGCCAAATCCAACAAAGTTCGGCCCGCACCACTTCCAAGTAAAACATTCACGTTGGCAAATCCGACGTCGGTGTCCAAGATGAGGGTGTTCTTGCGCTCCTGTTGAAGAGCCAAGGCGACATTGACGGCCACGTTGGACTTTCCCACCCCACCCTTCCCGCTGGTCACCGCCGCGGTCTTCAACGAGACTCCCCGGGGCCCGGACTGATGGGCCATCCTTTTGCGCAACTCGGATGCCTGATCCATCGTCTCCCCCCGTCCTAAAAGAGCCGCTGCGCCAGATAAGCGGCATCCGCTTCGATAATGTCGTCCGGAACGCCTTGCCCGGTCGTGATGTATGCCACGGGTCGGGATTCTGCCAGTATGAGATCAACCGCCGAGGCCAAGCTTTCCGTTTCATCCGCCTTGGTGAACAGGTATTTGTCGATCGCCACCTCCCGGAGTGCCTCCACCGTCCGGTACAAATCCCGGCCTTTACCAGACAGGCTTAAGACGAGGTAGGTCTCGTCGGGCTTTGCGGCCTGAAGCATTTCGCGCAACGACAACGCGTGTTCACGCTGGGTGTAATTGCGCCCCGCAGTATCCACGAAGATGCGGTCGTATTCAGCCAACTCCCCCACCGTGCGCCGCATTTCCTCGGGGGTGTACACGACGAAGCAAGGTATACCAATGATCTGGGCGTAGGTTCGCAGTTGGTCGACGGCGGCAATGCGGTACGTATCCGCTGTGATCAAGGCCACCCGGCGACCGGCGTCCAAAGTCTCGATAGCCGCGAGTTTCGCTATCGTGGTGGTTTTCCCAACCCCCGTGGGCCCAGCCAAGGCAATCACCCGAGACTCCGCCGCCATGGGTGAGCCGACCCAAGGCTGAAGCTGGCTGCGGACAATCTCCTGCAGCTGCTCGACCATATGCGATATTTCCCAGGACCCGTCGTCGGGAATCGAGATAACCGCCTGCTCGGCCAGAGCCCGGGCCCGGCGCTCGTCCATCCCGCCGGCCACCAGGCCTTCGGCCAAGTGTACGAGAGCCCGGGCTGCCGGGGATTCCCCCGAGGCCGCGATCTTACGGATGAGCTCTCGCCACCCCGCATCGGTCAGGTCCCGGACATCGCCCGAAACACCCGTGCGTCCGGAGGAGCCAGTCAATGGATCCCGGTACAAATTGCCCCGTGTGAGCTCGGCCCCCACCTCCCCGGGATCGGGACCTGATAAAAAATTCACCTCGGGGCGGGGGTTCGACCGGGGCCCGGTGGGCGCCGGTCCCTTCGCCCCTTGCCCGCCCCCATCTTCTACGGCGGCCACGATTTCGATCCGCTTTCTCCGCCGCCAGGGAACCCAACGGGAGGCCGGCACTTCCCTCGTGTTGAGAATCACCGCCTCTCCCCCGAGCTCGTCCCGAACCCGGGCCATGGCTGTCGCCATATCTTCGGCAGTAAATCGTTTGATCCTCACGATACATTCACCACCCCTGCCGTCTCAACATCCACCGCCGGATCGATCTCTTGGTAAGACAACACCGCCACGTCGGGCAGAGTACGCTCCAACAAGCGACGCACATGAGACCGGATGTGTGGCGAGGTGACAATGACGGGATGCTGTCCTGCTGCCATGGCGCGCCGCACCTGATCCACCAACTGCCCGACCATCTGTTGGTGGACCCGGGGATCGAGGACCACATAGGCGCCAAAATCCCCTCGGTGAATCGATTCCGCGATCTGCCGTTCGAGCCCCGGATGAAGGGTGATAGCGGTGAGAGGCTTGCCCGGGGCGGCCCAGCGCTGGGTAATGGTTCTCCGCAGGGCCTGGCGGGCGAACTCCGTCAACAGTTCAGGATCGTGGGTGGTCTTCACGGCGTCGGCCAAGGTTTCCACGATGGTGGCCAAATCCCGGATGGGCACTCCCTCCCGCAAAAGATTGGAGAGCACTTTTTGGACCTCGCCGTACCCCACCACGTTCGGCACCACTTCGTCCACCAAGGCCGCGTGATGTCGGCGAAGGGCGTCGATCAACTGGCGGGTTTCTTGGCGTCCGATCAGTTCATAGGCGTGGCGCTTCAGGACTTCGGTCAGATGGGTGGCCACCACTGAAGGGGGGTCCACCACGGTGTACCCTGAAAGCTCCGCTCTCTCTCTCATCTCCGGCCCGATCCACAGCGCCGGGAGCCCGAAAGCGGGTTCCTTTGTCGCCACCCCCACCACCCGGGGATCGTCCACCCCCGGACTGATGGCCAGATAATAACCCAGCATCAATCGGCCCCTTGCCACTTCGGATCCTCGGATTTTGATCACGTACTCGTCCGGTTGCAACTGAATGTTGTCCCGAATCCGAACCACCGGAAGCACCACCCCGAGCTCCAGGGCCAACTGGCGTCGGATCATGACCACCCGGTCCAAAAGGTCGCCGCCCTGAGCGGCGTCAGCCAAGGGAATCAGCCCATAACCGAATTCGAATTCCACCGGATCCACCGGCACCATGGAGACGACACTTTCCGGCGTCCGAATCTCTTCGGTCTCCCGTTTCGCCTCCTGCGCCTGTTGTGCGGCGGCATCCGCCCGGAGTCGGCTCTGCATCCTCCATCCCCCAAACGCGACCACCCCAGCGACGGGCCAGGTCTTCACCCACCCGATGGGGGTCAGAATTCCGAGAAGAGCCAGTGCACCAGCCACCACGAAAAGCATTTTCGGGTAGGACAACAACTGGGTGATGACATCTCGCCCCATGTTGTTGTCGGAGGCGGCCCGGGTCACCACCAGTCCGGTGGCGGTCGAGATCAGAAGGGCGGGGATTTGACTCACCAGACCGTCCCCCACTGACAGCAGGGTGTAATGACTGAGGGCCGTGTTGAAATCCTGATGGTTGACGGCCATCCCAATGATGAATCCCCCGATGATATTGATCACCACGATGATGATCGAAGCGATGGCATCCCCTTTGACGAATTTGCTGGCGCCGTCCATAGCGCCGTAGAAATCGGCCTCTCGTTCCACCGTCCTCCGGCGCTCCCGGGCTTCTTGTTCGGTAATCAAGCCCGAGCTCAGATCAGCGTCGATACTGATCTGTTTACCCGGCATGGCGTCCAGGGTAAACCGGGCCGCTACTTCCGCCACCCGCTCAGCGCCCCGGGTGATGACCACAAACTGGATCACCGCAAGGATGGCGAACACGATCAGCCCGACCACCACGTTACCCCGCACCACGAAGTCGCCAAAGGTCTGAATGACTTCTCCGGCGTAGCCCACGGACAAAATCGACCGGGTGGACGAGACGTTCAGGGCGAGACGATATAAAGTCGTGAGCAACAAAAGGGCTGGGAACACCGAAAACTGTAAGGGCTCCCGGACGTTCATCGCAATCAGGAGAACAACCAGAGACACCCCCAAATTAATCACGAGCAAGAAATCGAGCAGAGAAGGAGGCAACGGGATGACCATCATGACCACAATTCCGATCACGCCGACCAAAACGGCCAAATCTGTCCGTTTCATCGATCACTCCCCCTCCTTTCGCCCGTCCACCCCCGGAGGCGATACACGTATGCCAGCACCTCCGCCACCGCTTGGAACAACACTTCGGGAATGGCCTCCCCGATCTCCACCATGGCATGCAACCGCCTGGCCAGGGGCGGATTTTCCACCACCGGGACTCCGTAGCGCCGGGCGGTCTCCCGGATTCTCCACGCCCAGACATCAGCCCCTTTGGCGATGACCACCGGCGTGTCCATCGATTCCGGCTCATACCGGAGGGCCACGGCGTAGTGGGTGGGGTTCGTGATAACCACCGTCGCCTTCGGCACCTCCTGCATCATCCGCCGCTGAGCCAGGGCCCGCTGCCTTTCCCGGATTTTGCGTTTGATGGTCGGATTGCCCTCGGTGCGCTTGAACTCCTCTTTGACCTCTTGTTTGGTCATCCGAAGTTGACGTTCGAAGGATACCCGCTGGTACCACGCATCGAGGATCGCAAGCCCAAGCAGAGCGAGGCTCGCTTCGAGGGCGACGTTCCACAACTGGTCGCCGGTCCACCCAGCCAGGGCCGTGGGGTCCATCCCTCCTAAACTCCCGGAGCTTTCGAAAATTTGCCTGGCCAGGCTGTACCCGATGCCGCCGAGAATGGCGATTTTTAGAATCATCTTGGCTCCTTCCACCAGGGAGCGGAGCGAGAATAACCGGCGGAACCCCTCCAAAGGGGAAATCCGCTTCCACTGGGGGGACACGGCTTTGAACGCGAAAAGTCCCCCCACCTGGATGAACCCCGTTGCCAGCCCCGCCGCGGCCGGCAACAAAAGAAACAGGATAAGATTTGAAAAAACCCCCATCACCTGCCCACCCATCCACGCCAGCCACCCGTCCGGCGTCGAGAACTGGATCGGAGAACCGGTGATAAGGGCGGCGAACAACCTCCGCCATTCGTCGATCCACGTCTGGCCCAGGGCCCGCACGGCCAACACCGCGGCAAGCAAAACCAGTGCCGCCGTGAGGTCCGCACTGCGGGCCGCCTGACCTTCCTTTCTGGCTTCCTGGCGGCGACGGGGGGTGGGAGGTTCCGTTTTCTCCTCGGCAAACCATTGCAGGTCCCAGAGATAGGGAGTGCCCGCCACCTTGTGCTCCGGGTTCAGCCGGTCCCCAGTGCTCGGAGCACCCCGTCCACCGCTTGAATCATCCATCCCATCACCCGCTCGATTCCGAGGATCAACACGGGCAACGTCCCCAGAGCAACCCCCCAGCCGGCGAGAATTTTTCCGGGCAGGGCGACAAACAACAGATTGGTCTGGGGCGCCGCCCGGGAAACAAAGGCAAGGATGACATCGATCAACAGGAGCGTCAACAGAAGGGGCGCCGCCAATTGAACCCCAAGGATAAACAAGACCGCTACGCTTCTGGCCACCACTTCTGCCACCGGTCCCACCGGGATACCCGCACCCAGGTGGATCCATTCGAAACTGTGAAGCAGAGCCGAGAGCATCGCCAGATGGCCGTCGATTCCCAAAAACACGACGCTGGTCAGCCACATTTGCCAGTTGGCGAGGATCGACCCATTGGTTCCAAATTGGGGATTGAAGAGGGTGACCATCGAGAAACCCATTTGGATATCGACGAGTTGCCCGGCCATTTCGGCCGCTGTAAAAAGAACGGAAGCCATAAACCCGATGGCAGCGCCGATCAACCACTGTTTCACCACCTCAAACAGATAGGCACTCAGCGCGAGTCCTGCCACCGCCGCCCCCTGGGCGGGAATGACCGTTTGCGCCACCAACAGAGCCACAACCCCAGCCAATCCCATTTGGACAGGCGCCGGCACCGCCCGACTCGAAATCACCGGGGCGGTCATCACCCATCCGATGATCCGGGCCAAGATCAATAACCACACCTGAACCTGATCCACCAACGCCGCCAGGGAAATCATCGGATGAATCCGGACAACTGCCCGAAAATCCCCTCGGTGTAATCGAGCAGGGTGTGGAGCATCCACGGCCCCAACAGCAGAATCACCGCGAACACAGCGAGCACCTTTGGCAAGAACGTCAATGTCGGTTCTTGAATCTGCGTCACCGCCTGGAAAATACTTATAATCAGGCCCACCACCAGGGTGAAGCCCAGGAAGGGCAGCGACAATAATAAGGCGATTCGCAGCGTTTCCTGCCCAATCTGAAGCACGTTGTCCGGACTCACCGCAACCACCTCACACGTAGCCCGCCAGGAGCGATTTCACGATCAAATACCAGCCGTCCGCCAGAACGAACAAAAGAATTTTAAAGGGCAACGACACGATAACCGGGGGGAGCATCAACATGCCCATAGCCATGAGAACACTTGAAATCACCATGTCGATGATGAGAAACGGGATAAAGATCATGAATCCGATCTCGAAAGCGGTCTTCAGTTCACTGATGGTATACGCCGGCACCAACAACGACATGGGGATGTCCTCCACCCGGGCAGGAAGGGCCACATTTCGGTAATCCAAGAACAATTGCAAGTCCTTTTCCCGGGTCTGCTTGGCCATAAAATGTTTAAAGGGCACCTCGGCCCGGGCAATGGCCTGGGTCTGGCTCAATTCCCCCCGCAGATACGGCTGAACGGCCTGCTGATTGACCTGGGACAAAGTCGGGGCCATGACGAAAAAGGTCAGGGCCAAGGCAAGGCCGATCAACACTTGATTCGGAGGGGTCTGCTGCACCGCGAGGGCGCTTCGCACAAAAGAGAGCACCACGATCATCCGGGTAAAACTCGTGATCATGACGAGAATCCCGGGAGCCAGGGAAAGAACGGTGATCAGTAAGATAAGCTGAAGGGTGCCCGCGACCCCTTGAGGGGAAGAATCAGGTTGTAGCGTGGACGGCAATCCAGGAATGATAGCGGTCGGGTCCGCCGGCGCAGCCAGGGCGTACCCCGTCTTCATCACCAGGAAAGCCGCCAGGACGACGGCAATCTTCATTCCCACGTGCTTATAACATCGAAGATCAGTCATCCCCATCCATTCCCCTCTGTCTCTGGAGCCACGTCCGTCGCCGATCGGCCATCTTTTGGAGGACCTCGGCCAGTCGGCGGTCAAAGCCCGGGGCCTTCCCTTCCTCTCTTTGGAGGCTTTGTTTCCGCTGTGGGTCCTCAATCACTTCAAGTACGCGGATGTCCTGGGCCACCCCCAACACGAGCACCCGGTCTGCCACTTCGATTAAATGAACCGCTTTACCTGGTCCGAGAGGGAGGACGCCCAGCAATCTGAAGCTGTCAGACCCCGCCGCTTTCGGCCAGCGCCCCCGCAGCCACCTGGACGCGAGCCAGATGAGGGCCAGAATGACCAGCAAACCCAGCCCGAGCTTCAGAAAGGATAGCGACAAAGACGGCTCGGGAGGGGGCGCCGAAGGGGTGCTGGGAGGAGCGTGACGGACTGCATCTTCCACAGAGTTCGCCACGGCCAAACTCGTACGTGGCCACGCGAGCAACCAACACCACCCGGCAAAAACCACCACGGCCTTCATCCCAAAGTCTTGCGGACCGCTTCCAAAACGCGATCCGCCTGAAACGGCTTTACGATAAAATCCTTGGCCCCGGCCTGTATCGCGTCGATCACCATCGCCTGCTGCCCCATTGCCGAGCACATGATCACTTTCGCCTCCGGGTCGATGGCCCGGATCCGCTTGAGCGCCTCGATCCCGTCCATCTCGGGCATCGTAATGTCGAGGGTGACAAGATCCGGCCGAAGTTCCTGAAACTTTTCCACAGCCTGGATGCCGTTCACCGCCTCGCCCACCACTTCGTACCCGTGCTTGGTCAGAATCTCCTTGATCATCATGCGCATGAACGCGGCATCGTCTACGACGAGAACTTTGCGACTCACCTTCTCACCCTCCCTGCTGTACACCGCGCATTCGATCGCGGGGGTGTACAATGTCTGTCACCCGCACCCCAAAGTTTTCGTCGATGACCACAACTTCCCCTTTTGCGATCAATTTTTGGTTGACGTAAATATCCACCGGCTCCCCGGCCAGGCGATCCAATTCCACCACAGATCCCAAGGACCAGCTTAGAACCTCCCGAACAGACTGACGGGTGCGGCCAAGCTCGACACTCACCGTGAGGGATACGTCGAGCAAGAGATCGAGGTTATCCATCCGGGGCGTTTCGGCACCAGGGGAGTGCAGAGGGCCGAATTCCACCGGCTTGACGACGGTCTGCGCGCTGGCAGCCACCTCGGTTTGGGAGGTCCCGGCTTCGTGATAACCCCCCGGCCGATCCGCCACAGCCTTCTCTTGGGGGGAGACGGTCTGCTGGCCGGAAGCCTCTGTAGGAGACGGGGCACCTGTCCCTGTGGACGGCTGAGTTCCCGGGGTTTGCGATGGTGCCGTGGCAGAAGGACTCGCACTGTCCTGCGGCCCCAGTAGCGCCGTCACCATTTTCTTGGCGAAGCTGAGAGGAATGATCTGCATGATGTGCGAGTCGATGAGATCAGCGACGATGAGGCGAAAAGCCACCTTCACCACGACTTCTTCTCCGGAAAACAGCTCCCCCGGCGTTTCCTTTTGAAAATCCACAATTCGGGCCGTGGGCGGCGAAATGTTGATTTTCATGTTAAACATCTGGGACATGGAGGTGGCCGCCGACCCCATCATCTGGTTCATCGCTTCACTCACCGCACTGAGCTGCAATTCATCGAGCTCGCCTTCCGGGGGAGCTCCTTGACCACCCATCATGAGATCAGCAATGATCCGGGCGTCCTCCGGGCGGATAAACAAAGCGTTGAGCCCCTCAAAACCCGCGGTATACTGGACCTGCACCGCAACATGGGGCACGGGAAATTCGCTACCCAGTTCCTGGGTTTTGGCCACACTCACGATTGGCGTGGTGATTTCCACCCGTCTATTTAAAAGGGTAGACAGGGCCGTGGCGGCAGTTCCGAAACTGATGTTGCCGATCTCCCCGAGGGCGTCCCGCTCCATGTCGCTCAGGGTTTCTCCTTGTTGCGGAGGCGTCATGGCCCCTCCTCCCCGAAGAAGCGCGTCGATTTCATCCTGAGATAGCATATCGGACACCTTATTCACCCCCTTCGTCATCGGCGATCTCTGTAATTTGAACAGCGAGCCGGCCGTGATCCACTCCCGGGCGGCCAAGATATTTCACCTTGTCCCCGACATAGATCTCCACGGGCCGGTTCACGGCTTGATGAAGGGGGATGACATCCCCGGCGGAGAGGTGCATCAAGTCGTAGAAATCGATCGAGGTCCTTCCCAAAACCGCCCGGATTTCCACCGGGGCAGCCCGCAAACGTTCCCGCAGCGCCTCCTCTCTCGCAGGATCCAGTGCCCGGTGCACCTGCCCCATGCCCAGCATGTGCTGTGAACTCAGTTTCGGCAACAACCGCTCCAAGGTCAGATGGGGCATACAAATGTGCATTAAACCGGTGGTCTCCATAATCCGCATACTGACGGAGACCACGGCCACCGTATCATTGGGGGCCGCAATCTGGAGAAACTGGGGATTAAATTCGATAAAAGACAGAGTCGGCCGCAAGTCCTCCACAATGCCCTTCCACGCATCGCCCAACACTTCGAGAGATCGGCTCCACGACCGTTCGAACACTGTAGTCTCAATTTCCGTAAACGCCCGGGCGCCGGCCAGTTCCAACCCTGGCCCTCCGAGGAGGCGATCGAGCATGACAAAGGCGACGTCCGGTCCAATCCCGATCACCCACCGCCCGCTGAGCGGAGCCAGATCCACCACGAGCAAGGTTGAAAGATGCGGCATGGAGCGAATAAACTCCTCGTAGGGCAGTTGCTCGACAGAAATGACATCCAGGTGCATCCAGGTCCGCAACTGTGCCGAAAAATACGTGCTGAGCATCCGCGCGTAGTTCTCATAGATCCGGGTCAGACTGCGCAGTTGATCTTTCGAAAATCGCATGGCCCGTTTGAAGTCATAGACACGGATCCTGCGCTGCTCTTCTTCCTCCTTCATGGCTTCCGCCGAAACCTCGCCGGAACTCAAGGCCTGTAAAAGGGCGTCGATCTCTCGTTGCGACAGGACGTCCGCCACGCCTCGTCACCCCCTTACTGAACGATGATGGAGGGAAAATATACTTGCGTCACTCGACCATTGTGAAGGAGCTCGTTGACCCTCTTCATGATGTCCCCTTTCAGCTTTTCCTGCCCTTGGGGCTGGTCGAGATCTTCCCGTTTCCAGGAATGAAGAATATCGTTCACCGCATCCTGGATCTCCACTTTTCTCAGTTCGAGCTCGCCCTTCGCCTGGTCGGAGCTCGCCTGAAGGGAGATGCTCAACTGAATGACACTTCCCCCGGCGAGGTTGGTGGTCATTTGGGGCAGGTCATAGCGCGTTTTGGCGAGATCGGCCGCCGTCGGCGGACCCGAGGAAGTCGCCCGAGACCCGATGACATACCACGCTCCCACGGCCACCGCCGCGGCCAGCACCACGATTAACGCCCATGTCAGCGCTTTACTCGTCGCGACTCCCCCCTTCCCGTCGGTGTCCACGGATGCCGCGCACCAGGCCGATGCTCCGATAGTAATCGGTCACCCGATCGGCAATTTCCCCCACCGTTTCCCGGACGACCAATTTTCGTCCGGTAGACAAGGTCACCACTGTATCCGGGCTGGCCTCCACCGACTCAATGAGCAAGGCGTTCACCCAAACTTCCGAGCCATTCAATCGGGTCAACGGAATCACAGTCTCTCACCCGGCCCGGTGGACCGAGGTAGATTGTCCGTGGTCATCACCGTTTCAGGTTGACGACCTCTTGCAGCATCTGGTCGTCACTGGTGATCGTTCGGGCATTGGCCTGGAACGCCCGCTGGGCGATGATCATTTCGGTAAACTCGTTCGTTAAATCCACGTTTGACATCTCCAGGGCACCGGACGTGATGCTGCCGAAAACCCCTTGATTCGGGGCTTGCACATCCGCCGTTCCGGAGTTTGTGGTCTCCACATACAGGTTGTTCCCGATCTTTTGCAGTCCTTCGGGGTTGGCGAAATTGGCAAGCCCAATCTGGGCAGCCGTTTGGGTGGTCCCGTCGTCCAGCAGGCAGTTGACATTGCCGTTTTTATCGATGGAAACACTTTTGGTGTTGTCGGGCACTTGGATAGGCGCCCCTCCCGTATCTAGAACAAACAACCCCTCCGAGGTCACGAGGTTCCGATTACTGTCAATGTGGAAATTTCCCGCCCGGGTATAGGCCTGGGTGGCCCCATCTGGGAGTTGGACCACGAAAAAGCCGTTGCCGTCAATGGCCAGATCTGTAGGCACCCCGGTCATCATCGGAGCTCCGGGGGTCATCGGCGTATCGATGCTCGCCAACCCCACCCCGAGCCCCACCTGCTGGGGATTCGAGCCTCCGGTCGTGTTCCCAGGCGCCGTAGCCCCGGAAAGAGTCTGGCTCATCAGGTCGTGAAACATGACCCGGCTCGCTTTGAAGCCCACCGTGTTGACGTTGGCGATGTTGTTGCCGATCACGTCCATCTTGGTTTGAAATCCACGCATGCCCAAAACCGCGGAGTATAACGATCGCATCATAGCCGCTCATCCCCTTTCGCAGATTCACTTCCCAGAAGCATTCGCGCCTTGCTTAAACCCCGGTACCTCCACCCGCCTCATTCGTGCCGTCACCGACCCCCAGAATCGAACTCCACGGAATCGGGAGACCACCGAGATCGAGGTAGACCAGGCCATCTTTGAGCTGCACGCCTTGAGCGACCCCGGACTGGATGTTTCCTTTATCGTCGAGGTAAGAAATCCGCTTCCCGATCCACTCCGCCGCCGCTTGCATCTCGGTGGCTGTCGCGGCCTGCTCCTGAGCCTGGGCCACATTGGTCATTTGTTCAAGGGCCGAAAACTGAGCGAGTTGGGAGATAAACTGTGTACTGTCCATCGGCTGGAGCGGGTCTTGGTTTTTCAACTGAGCGACCAATAATTGAAGAAAGGAATTTTTATCGAGCTGACTCTTGGGATTGATCACGGAGGTCGAGCTGGCATATCCCGAAGAGTTTGCCGCGTTCATCCCCGTCGCCGCCACTTCGCTCATGTCGTTTCCCCCTTTCGCGGTCCTGGACCTGGACCTCTTCACACCATCGCTTCAAAGCCCGAGGTCCCCGATAATCGTACGGCAGTCCCCGCCGCCGAAGGATAGTCACCGGGCCCCTGCACCCCTTCATTCCTGACTCCCGCCCCTTCCGTCCCGCGGCCGGCGACCGGTGGCTGGAAACCGGAATGGGGCTGCCCTTGTCCAGTGCCCGTCCCCCCAGTGAACGCGGCACCTGAACCAGTTCCTCCGCTCATGATCGGGGTACCCCCCACGTCCAGGCGTTGGACCGGGATGTGGTTTTGTTGCAAATGGTGAATCAGTTGCATGGATTGTTGCTGAATCATCGCCTGGGTTTCCGGAGAGGCCGCGTGAATCTGCACATGTAACCGGCCTTCCACATCCATGTGGGCAATGACCTGTACCGGCCCGAGATCGGCTGGCACTACCGTCACGCGAAGGGTCGCGCTCTCCCCAGGTCGCCAGGCGCGGTTCGCGAGGTTTGCCCCCACCGCATCAGCCAGTCCTTCACTGGGCACATTCGTCAGGACAGTTGGAGGTTCCTGCATTCCCTGACCTGGAAAAGGCCCCCCGGAGAGTCCTGCGACCAGGGAATCGTCACCTGCCAGTCGCCCGGCCCCCGAGTCAAGGGAAACTGCGCGGTGCGAAGGCGCATCCGATGCTGCCTTCGCCGCCTTTGCCCGGAAAGAGCTGTCGCTAAGAAGGTCGGTGCGCCCCTCCCGGGCGGCGAGTGCCTGGACCGTGGGTGGATCCTGCGGAATCCCCCGGCCCCAGGCCTCAACCCCTACCACTGCATTCCCGATATCCTCGGCCCCTTGGAGCTGGGCCGGTCCGCCAAGGCCAATGGTCTTGTGAGTGGCACCTGCTTTCCCCGACTGGTCGACGGTTCCCGGTGAGGCGGTCAAAACCTTCCCACCTTGAGGAAGAGCCCCCACACCCGGGTTCTGCCCGCCCGTTCCTTGCAGCGGGGCGGAAGAAAGGCGGTCTTGGACGGCATTTTTCCGGGTGATCCCCCCTTCCCCCGGTGCCCCCGATCCATCCGGCGCATCGGCGATGGAAGGGCGGTTCTCGGCTTTTCCCTTCTCTGACAACACGGCAGGTTGAAATAGAGACGGAGCGGATTGAGAGCCCTTGCCAGGCATCGAAGCACTGCCAAGTATCTGCCCGCCTCTTTTCCCTTCACCAGCCCGCACCCCGGACGCCGACGCATGGGATCCAGGGAATACAACGGAGGCGCCTCCGGGATACAGGGGAGAGTTGCCCGATTCCTGGACCGCCTCGCCGGGCAATCGTTTCTTCTTCCCGGTGGTCTTTCCGCCCCTTCCCAATTGTCCTTTTCCCGGCAAATGGCTCTCCAACACCCGGGTAAAGCGGCGCGCCCCTTTCACCTGGGACTCAGCTGGATCGTGTGGAACCCCCGCACCGATCGCCGCCGACGACTTTCCCGAGGTGGGCTGGCCCTCCTCCCGGGGCGACCGGATGGTGGCCCCACTGATGGTCGCTTCGCTCATTGACCCGCCCTCCCCATGATCTGAATCACAGCCGCCGCCGTCTTCGGGTCCATTTTCTCAAGGATGGCAGCCCGATCGTCTGTCGATAACCCTTGGAGGGCTGCCGCCGCCTCTTGAGGGGTCATTTGCTGCAAAATAGCCGCGGCCTTCGTGGGCACCATGGACCCGTAAACCTGGTTCACATCCTGGGTGGCACCCGGCTGTGAGGGGACTGGCGCCCCTGAAGCCGTCCCGCCTCCTGCCGCCCCCGCCCCGGATGCAGCTCCTCCCACAGATCCCGGGGGCCCGGGCATTCCCGGGGCCGCCCCTCCCATCGCCGTCCCCCCGGGGCCCGGAGCCCCCGGGGCCCCGCCCGAGTTCCCGGAGCCTTGGGCAGAAGCCCGGGCTTGTTGCAACTGCCTCTTGGCATCGTCCAACTGGGCTTGCAGCGCACTCACCTGGGCCCGAAGCGCATCGATTTCCGCTTGGGCACCTGCCGCCGGAGCTGGTCGGTTCGTTGGGAACAACCCTTGGACCACGCCGAGAGCCGTATTTTTGACCCGGGTGACGACGGGAAAACCGAGGAGGGAGAGGGCGATACCAGAGAGCAACAAGGTGAGCACCAAGGCCATGGCGGCCACGGCGATCATCCATCGGAGGGAAAGCCGCGCCGTCATCCTTCCCCACTCTCCCCGGCCAGGCGAAGCAGAAATGCTTCCTCCCGGTCCTTTTCTTCACGTCGCTCCCGGCAGTGCCGCTCTTCTTCGGCTGCGCGTTCCTCCAACATTCCCCACGTCTTTGCCCACTTCCACTGGTCTAAAGTTGCTTCTCGGCACTGTTCCACTTTCCGCTCTGCCGCATCCAGCTGGTTTCCCAGTTCTGCAACTCGACCGGCGACAAAGGCCGCCCAATGTTGCCATAAGGTCCATTCCGCCGACGAGATCGACGCCTGGCGGGGGGCTGCCGCCTCCATCAATCTGCCGGACCAAGCGTCCCTCGCCTGATGCACAGCTTCCCGGCGTCGGGCGGCCTCCTCCAACTCGCTGACCCGGACCTGAAGCAGTCGCTCTTGCACTTCGCGAACCCGAGCTGCCCGTTTTGCGCTTCTCATCCGCCGCCCTCCTCGTTGAACATCTCCACGAGCTGGCGTACCGCGTCGCCCATGTCACTTCTCACATCGCGATTCTGGGCCAGGTACGCCCACATTCGAGGTCTAAGGCGCAGAGCGGTGTCTACCTCTCGTCGGGTCCCCTCGCGATAGGCACCGATTTGAATCAAATCTTCCGCTTCTTCGTACGCCGCCAACAGGGCTTTAAACCGGGCTGCAGCCCGGATGTGACCTGTCTCCGCCACTTGATTCATGAGGCGACTGGTACTCGCCGTCACATCGATGGCGGGATACAGCCCCTGTTGGGCGATTTTCCTGGATAATACGATGTGACCGTCCAGAATGCCCCGCACGGCATCCGCGATGGGTTCGTTAAAATCGTCCCCTTCCACCAAGACGGTGTAAAAGGCGGTAATCGAGCCGGTACGGGCAGTTCCCGTGCGCTCCAACAGTTTTGGCAGGGCAGCGAAGACCGAAGGGGTGTAGCCCCGGGCGGTGGGGGGTTCGCCGGCGGCCAATCCCACCTCGCGGCAGGCCATGGCAAAACGGGTTACAGAGTCCATCAACAACAGAACCCGTCGTCCCTGGCGCCGGAACCGCTCCGCCATGGCTGTGGCCGTGAGCGCCCCCTTGATCCGCATCAAGGGCGGCTGATCGGATGTCGCAGCCACCACCACAGCCCTTTTTCGCCCTTCTTCATCCAACTCCCGGGCGATAAAATCCTGCACTTCCCTTCCTCGCTCACCAATCAGGCCAATCACCGTCACGTCCGCTTCGGTATAACGGGCGATCATCCCTAAAAGGGTGCTTTTCCCCACCCCACTCCCGGCGAAAATGCCGATCCTCTGGCCTTGTCCCACCGTGAGCAGCCCGTCGATCGCCCTCACGCCCACGGACAAGGGCTGGTTCACCGGGGTTCGAGCCATGGGTGGCGGGGGAGGCTGCTCGATGGGATCTTGAAATTCCCCCGCCACCGGCCCGAGCCCGTCGATGGGCCGGCCGAGTCCGTCGAGAACCCGCCCCAAAATGCCCGGCCCAGTGGGTACCCGGAGGCCTTCGGACACCACCTTCACCACGGCGCCGTTGTGGATGCGGTCCAGGTCGGAGAAGGGCATCAGAATGAGCCGGCGGTTCCGGAAGCCCACGACCTCCGCAAAACGCGGCCCGGCGTCCGTTTCAATCGAGCAGAGATCTCCCACCCGCGCCACGGGACCGTTCGATTCCACCGTCATGCCTACCGCTTGGGCGACCCGCCCGGAAACCCTCCACAGGGGGGAGCGGCGAAGAGTTTCGCAATACGCGTTGGTGTCCCAACCTTCCTGCACCGGCTTTCACCCCGCTTGGCGAGCCCGGGCCCGGATTAGAGCCGCCGCTTCCTCCAGGGCTGTATCCACCCGGGCGTCGATTTCTCCGCCGGAGGAGGAAACCACCACATCTCCGGGACCGAGGCGAGCATCGGCGACGATTTTCACCCCGCCATCCCCGTAACCCAGCCGCCCGGCGTCCAACTTGTCCACATCCCCGGGATACACCCGCACCACAACATCCTCGGCGGGCAACAGGCTCGCCACCGCCTCTTCGGCCACCGCGTGGACGAAGCTTCGATCCACTTCCACAAGCCCCCGGACCACGCGCTGGGCGACCGCCACCGCCACCTCCGCCACGTGCGCCTCGGTGACCTCCGCCAGGCGTTTCCGCTCGGCCTCCACTTCCAAGCGCAGGGCTTCCAGCCCTTTCATCCGCTCCTCATACTCGGCCTGGGCCTTTCGCAGGCCTTCCTCCCTGCCCTCTTGAAACCCTTCCTCCCATGCCTTGTGATGAGCGGCCTGGCGTTCGCGTTCAATCTCCCGGCGCGCTGCCTCGACCAGATCACGGGCTTCGGCTTGAGCCTTAACCAGCACTTCGGCCGCCTGGCGCCTGGCCGCTTCCAGTTCCGCTGCGGCCAGGCGGCGAAGGCGTTCTGCCACCTGAAGGGCCTCTTCAGCGGGTTCCGGACGGCCGTCGCGTGGAGCGGGATTCCCGAGGACCACCGGATCCGCAGCCAACAGTTGAGCCACCGCCGATTTCACTACTCTAGACGACAATGTCGTCCCCTCCTCGCCCGATGATGATCTCCCCACTTTCTTCTAGGCGGCGTACGACACCGACGATCCGCTGTTGGGCCTCTTCCACGTCCCGGAGGCGAACAGGCCCCATGTATTCCATGTCCTCCCGAAAGGTCTCCGCCATGCGTTTGGACATGTTTCGGAAAATCGCCTCCTTCACGGTATCGCTGGCGACTTTGAGGGCGAGGGCCAGGTCGTTGGCATCCACGTCCCGGATGATGCGCTGGATCGCCCGGTTGTCCAAGAAAGCGATATCTTCGAAGATGAACATCCGCTTCTTGATCTCTTCGGCCAAATCCGGATCCCTCATCTCCAGCGCTTCCAGGATCGTTTTCTCTGTTCCCCGGTCGACCCCGTTGAGGATCTTTACCAAGGCGTCGATCCCACCCCCCGGAGTAAAATCTCTCACCGAAAGGGCGGAAAGTTTACTCTCCAGGGTGCGCTCCACCTGATCCAGCACTTCCGGGGACGTACTCTGCAAAACCGCCAACCGCTGGGCAACTTCCACCTGGGATTCCGGTGGAAGGGCCGAGAGGATCAAGGACCCCTGTTCCGGCTCCAGATATGACAACACCAACGCAATGGTCTGGGGATGTTCGTTTTGGATAAAATTCAAAATCTGCGTCGGATCTGCCCGCCGGGCGAAATCAAAGGGCCGCACCTGAAGGGAAGCCGTGAGTCGGTTTAGAATTTCCACGGCGCGCTGCTGGCCCAGTGCCTTCTCCAACACTTCCCGGGCGTATTCAATTCCACCTTTGGTGATGTACTCTTTCGCTTTATAAACCTGGTGGAATTCCTCCAGAACCAGATCTTTGTAACGCCAATCCACCTTGTGGAGATTCGCCATCTCTAAGGTCAGTTGTTCGATTTCGTCGTCGCGCAGATGCTTCATCACCTGGGCCGCCGTCTCAGGTCCCAAGGTGATCATCAACACCGCCGCCTTCTCTTTTCCGCTCAACCCTGCGGATCGTTGCATGACAACCTACTCCTCCGCCAACCAGGTCCGAAGCAGTTCGGCAAACTCCTCAGGCCGGGTTCTGGCCAACTGCTCCACCTCCCTGCGCCGCTGTTCTGCCTCGGGCAGTTCACTCTCCTCAAGCAACGACGGCGCCGGAATTACAGGTTCTGGGACACCCTCCTCTTCCACCCGCCGGCGCCTCAGAGCAAACCAGATTCCCATGGCCGCAGCCACCGCGGCGAAAGTCCCGATGGCCCATCCGTATCGCGTCCACCAACCAACCTGGGGCGCCGGCTGAGCAGCCTGAAAGGGCATACCCGTTACCGTCACCTTCTGATCCTGGGTGCCGTCGTTCGGATAGCCCACCGCTGTGAGCACGTAGTTCCGGATCTGCTGGACCTGCAAGGGAGTGGGCTGGCCGTTCACCAATACGGAGACAGTCAAATCCTGAAGCGTAAAGGGCTGGCCCACCCGTTCGGTGACGATTTTGGATACCTCATAATTGATCGTCTGCTGGGATTCGTCATAGGTTCCGTTCCCCGTGGCCCCTTGGTACGTGGGGGGAGCTCCAGTGGCCATGCCCCCCGCCGTCGCCGTGCCCGGAGCCCCTCCGACCCCGGTCCCCGTAGCGGACTTGGTGGATTTCTGGACACTGACCGGCACGCCGTTCTGGCCCACCACGGGCCGGACATCGCTTTGGGTGGATTTTACCTGGTCAAAATTCAGCTTGGCGTTGGCCAGGACCACGACATTCCCCGGCCCGAGAATCTTTCCCAGGGCCGACTGCAGCCGATCGGAGATAAGCTGTTCGTATTGTTTTTGAATCAGGATCTGTCGATCGGCATTGCTCACCGCGGTCCCGGCGTCTTCTGGGTGGTCGAGGCGGACGCCGTTTTGATCCACCACCGCCACGTCTGTCGCGTTCAGCCCTTTCACCGAATGGGAGACCAGTTGTTGAATGCCCGCCACTTGGTCGGGGCCCAGTTGAGCGCCCGGGGCGATCTTAAGAAACACCGAAGCTTTCGCCTGGCCCACAGGCTGTTCCACAAACATGTGCTGTTCGGGCATGACCAAATGAACCTGTACATCCTCGACTCCATCGATCTGCCGGATGGTTCCGGCAAGGCTCCCTTCCAGAGCCATGAGAGATTTGACGTTAAATTCGTTGTCGCTCATCCCCCCAATATTGGTGTTGCCGAACAAATCCTCGTAACCGACATAACCCGACTTCGGCAATCCGGCGATGGCCAGTTGCATGCGGGCTCGGTCGGCGTCTTGCTCGGGAACCATAACCTGACCGCCGGAGGTCCGGTAAGGAATCTTCAATTCGTCCAGTTTGTTGGTCACCTCTCCGGCGGCCTTCGCATCTAGATTTTGATAAATCACCACATAGCGAGGTGCGAGGGCATACCAGGAGAGAGCGACGAGTAGCACCAGGCCCGCCGCGGCGCCGGCAATCAGCCAGCGCCGCCGCTTGGGGTCCAGTTCCCGCCACATCGTCCGGGCCTGTTCCAGCCATCGGCGCACTTGTGGATTCATACCCTCACCCCGCCCAAGCGTCGATTAGATCTGCATCCGCATGATGTCTTGATAAGCGGCCAATGCCCGGTCCCGGATCTGAACCACCGTCTGCAGGGCCAAGTACGCCTGCTGGGCCGCGATCATGACATCGTGAACATCGGGCCCCTGGCCAGCCACGAATTGAGCGACAATTTGATCGGCCCGCTGTTGTAAAGCGTCGACCTGATCCAGCGCCCGGCCGAACAGCTCGCCGAATCCCCCGGAAGGGCTCGACGGCTGGGGGGGCGACGAAGTCGCGGGCGGGAGGGCGGCAGACACTGATCCGATGGCATTCGCCGGTGTAACCATGCGTCACCCCCCCTACGCGCGGCCAAGGTCCAGGGCCTTGACCGCCATCATCTTCCCGGCATCGAGCGCCGTCACGTTCGCTTCGTAAGCCCGGGAAGCGGAAATCAGATCAACCATCTCCGTGGCCACGTCGACATTGGGCAACTGGACATAGCCGTACAACGGGCTGGCGGGGTTCTGGACCGCATCGGGATTCGATGGATCGTACCTCAGTTGAAAAGGGCTGGGATCCTCGACGATGGCACTCACCCGCACCCCCGCCGAAACGCCAGGCCCCCCCGCCGATGCCAAGGCCGCTGCGAAACTGCCCGGGGCGGGCTGGGGCTCCATGATCACCATTCTCCGCCGATACGGTCCCGGCGTGCCGTCCGGCCTGCGGGTGGTATCGGCATTCGCGATGTTGCCCGCAATGACGTCCATGCGCAGGCGCTGGGCGGACAAGCCGGAGCCGCTGATGGCGAACGTGTCTTGCCAAGCCATCAAATCTTACCTCCCATTCAAAGCGTACCGAAGCATGGCGAACTGGAGATTGACGTCCTGCAGCAAGGTCAAGTATTCCGTCTGGTTCGCTGCTAATTCGGTCATCTCCCGATCCATATCCACGTTGTTCCCGTTCGTGCTATAAACCGTTTGATTGTCCACCGTCGTCTCGGGACGGACCTGAGACAAGGGCGGCGGCCCGATAATAAAATGGCGGGGATCGGTACGGAAACCGGCCAATGGGGCCGGCTGGGCCAACGCCTGGGCAAAGATGTCCTCAAACCGGACGTCCTGGCGTTGGTAGCCCGGCGTATCGACGTTGGCGACGTTGTCAGCGATGAGTTTCTGACGGAGGGCCGTCGCATCCAACGCCTGAGGCAGCCACTGCATGGCGCCTGTGGAAAACAGTTGCACGCCTCACCCCTCCTTGACGAAAGTCATCATAAGTTTCGTCAGTCCGCCAGAGATTCCTGCTCTCCGGGGCAAAAAGAAAGCACCCTTTCGGGTGCCCGAATCAAAAGGAAGAGACGGCTATGGGATCACCGGTTCTTCACGCGCTCCAACTCGGGAAGCAGCTTATCATTCAAAATCTTGATGTAGGTCCCTTTCATCCCCAGGGACCTGGACTCAATCACCCCGGCGCTCTCCAACTTCCGCAGGGCGTTGACGATAACCGAACGGGTGATGCCGACCCGATCGGCGATTTTGCTGGCGACCAGGAGGCCTTCTTTCCCGTCGAGCTCTTCAAAAATGTGTTCCACCGCCTCCAGTTCACTGTAAGACAGCGAGTCGATGGCCATCTGGACAATCGCCTTGTTGCGCATCTCCTCCTCCATCTCTTCGGAATGAGCCCGGAGAATCTCCATTCCCACCACTGTGGCGCCGTACTCGCCGAGCAACAAATCATCCTCTTCGAAAGCCTTGTTAAATCGGGCGAGAATCAAGGTTCCCAGCCGATCCCCGCCGCCGACGATGGGCACGAGGGTGGTGTACCGCTCCGGAAACAGGCGATTCATCTGCTCGGTGAATACCGCAAAAGGCTGAGGGTCGTCCACGTTGGGAGCTGTGCGTTCGTGGCGAAGCAGATAATCGTTGTAATCCAGAGGGAAACGCCGCTGTTGAACGATCTCGCTGTCGTTCACACTGCCCTCGAACTCGGAAAGGATCCCGTAGCCCAGAATTTTTCCGGACCGGCTGACCACAAACACGTTGCTCTCGATGACGTCCCGCAGCACCTGGGCCATCTCCATAAAATCCACGTGCTGCCCGGCCGACCGCTGTAACAATCGATTGATCCGCCTGGTTTTGCTGAGTAGATCCATCTGTACATCCTCCTTACGCCCGGTTACAAAATGTACTGGCTCAAATCTCGATCTCCCGCGATGCTCGCCAACTTTTCATCCACATATTCGGGCGTTATTTCAATTTTGTCCAAAAATATGTCTGGAGCTTCAAAAAACAGGTCTTCCATCAATTTTTCCATCAGGGTGTTCAATCGCCGCGCACCGATATTCTCCGTCTGTTGGTTGACGGCCGCAGCCAATTCCGCAAGTCTCTGGACGGCCGCATCGGTGAACACCACGTTGACCCCCTCCGTGGCGAGAAGGGCCGTGTACTGCTTGATGAGCGCATGGCGAGGCTCCGTCAGAATCCGCCGAAAGTCATCGGCACTCAGGCTGTGCAGCTCGATCCGGATGGGAAAGCGTCCCTGTAGTTCTGGGATCAAATCGGACGGTTTCGACATATGAAATGCACCCGCAGCGATGAACAGAATGTGGTCCGTCTTGACTGGCCCGTATTTTGTCATGACCGTCGAGCCCTCGACGATGGGGAGAATGTCCCGTTGCACCCCCTCCCGGGAAACATCCGGGCCATGGCGGTCTTTCCCTGCGATTTTATCGATTTCGTCGATAAAAATAATCCCCGACTGCTCAGCCCGGTGCACCGCTTCCGCCTGCACCTCGTCCATGTCGATTAGCTTTTGCGCCTCCTGTTGGGTGAGACTGTGCCGGGCTTCGCGAACCGTCACTTTGCGCTTGCGCTTTCGCCGGGGCAGGATCTGCCCGAGAAGATCCTGAATCTGCATCCCCATCTCTTCAAACTGTCCGGTCGCCCCCACGTCCAAAAAGGGCAAGGTGCTGTCTTCAACCTCGATCTCGATCACCTGATCCTCCAGTTCTCCGGCGGCCAGGCGCCTCGCCACCTCCTCCCGGCGGGCAGTGTCTTTCGGATCCGGTTCCCGGGGGCTGCTCTGCTCCTGGCCGGGGTTGAACAACATCTCAAGGGGGTTGCGAAACCCCTTGGATCCGTCCCCTTCATGAGCCAGGAGCGAAATCAGTCGCTCTTCCGCCGCCTTGCGCGCCTCCACTTCGACCTCGGCCATCCGCTCCTGGCGTACCATGCGGATCGCCGTCTCCACCAGATCCCTCACCATCGAGTCCACGTCCCGGCCGACGTACCCCACCTCGGTGAATTTCGTCGCCTCCACCTTCACAAAGGGCGCGCGCACCAGCTTCGCCAGACGCCTGGCCAATTCCGTTTTGCCGACCCCGGTTGGCCCGATCATGAGGATATTCTTCGGTACGACCTCCTCCCTCATCTCATCAGGCAGCCGGTTCCGGCGATACCGATTCCTCAGAGCCACGGCGACGGCGCGTTTGGCTTCCCTTTGCCCCACGATGTACTTGTCGAGCTCCGCGACGATCTGTTTGGGCGTCAACTGGGCGTCCTCCATGGCCTTCCCTCCTATTCGAGCTCCTCGACGACGAATCGGTCGTTCGTGTAGACGCAAATCTCCGACGCGATGCGCATGGCTTCCAGGGCGATCTCCCGGGGCGACAGGCCCGCAGCGTGCCGCTTCAAGGCTCGCCCCGCCGCCAGGGCGTACACCCCCCCGGAACCCACAGCCAGGATCCCGTCGTCCGGCTCAATGACCTCCCCGCTGCCCGAGAGCAGCAAAAGGTGCTCCCGGTCGCACACCACCAGCATCGCTTCTAATCGCCGAAGCACCCGGTCGGTCCGCCACTCTTTCGCCACATCCACCGCCGCCCGGGGCAAATTGCCGCTGTGGCTATCCAAGCTCGCTTCGAACCGTTCGAAAAGGGCCAGGGCGTCCGCCACCGAGCCGGCAAAACCGGCCAAGACTCTTCCCTGGTAAAGACGCCTGACCTTTTTCGCCCCGTGTTTCAGCACGGTGGCATCGCCCATCGTGACCTGCCCGTCCCCCGCCATCACTGCGTGCCCGCGGTCCAGTATGGCAAAAATGGTCGTTCCATGCAACTGGGTCATCCAAACTTCCTCCTTAGGCCCGGGGATGAGCGTGGAGATATACCTGAAGCAATCGTTCCCGGGTGGTATGCGTATAGATCTGGGTCGATCTGAGGCTGGCATGCCCGAGCAATTCCTGAACCGCCCGGAGATCCGCTCCGGCATCCAGCAGATGGGTGGCGAAAGTATGCCTCAGCACGTGGGGACTGATCTTGTGATAGCCCGCCACCCGCGCCATGTGCCGGTCCACGATCCGGCGGACGCTCCGGTCGCTGAGAGCACCCCCGCGATAATTCAGGAATACCGGATCCGCGGGCCCCGGGCATGCTCCCGCCAAAGCCGGCCACCCCACCTCCAAATACCGGGTTAAAGCCCGGGCCGCCGAGCGGCCAAACAGGACATACCGCTCTTTCCCTCCTTTCCCGTGGATCAGCGCCCGCTGACCAGCTATGTCGACATCCCCCACACGAAGGGCCACCGCTTCCCCCACCCGGACCCCCGTGGCGTACAGCCACTCCAACAAGGCCCGGTCTCTCTGTCCGAGAGCCGTATTCGGATCAGGCGACGCCAGGAGGTGGAACACCTCTTCAACATCCATAAAATTGGGAATTCTTTTCTCCTGTTTGGGTGTCGCCACGGGTTCCAGAGGGCTCTCCCGCACTTCGTCCTCCCGAAGAAAAAACCGATACAACGTCCGATACGCGGACAGCATCCTCGCCACCGAGCGCCGGGACAACCCCCGGTCCCACAACTCCGCCAAAAAATCCCGGATCCGTACCGGGGTCAAGAGATCCCATCCGCCGATGCCCTGGGCCTGCATCCATTCGAGCAGCTGGCCGACATCGCCCATGTAAGCTCGAACAGTACGTGGGGACAATCGCCGTTCGGACTCTAGATACACCCGAAATTCCTCCACAGCCCTATCGGCCCGGGAACAATCCGCCCCCATGGATCTCCCCCCTTTCTCGTGAATCCATTTATCCGGCGAGATTCAATCGATTCACGCCCATAAAGGCCGCCAAAATGGCCAAAGCCCGCTCGCTGGTGGCCAGATGTCGCCTGGCCTTTTCCCGAACAGGCGGATTAAGGGGCGGAAGCAGTCCAAACGTCGCATTCATGGGCTGAAAATTGTCAGGGTCCGCCTCGGTGATATACCGGGCGAGGCTCCCCATCGCCGTCTCCGGCGGCCAGGTCAACGGATCCTCTCCCCTGGCCAGGCGTCCCGCATTGATCCCCGCAATCAGCCCCGATGCGGCAGACTCCACGTACCCTTCCACACCTGTGATCTGTCCTGCAAAAAACAACGTCTCTCGCCGGCGGGTTTGATACGTTGGCAAAAGCAACCTGGGAGAATTGAGATAGGTGTTGCGGTGCATCACCCCGAAACGCGCGAACTCCGCTTCCTCCAGCCCGGGAATGAGGCGAAACACCCGGGACTGCTCTCCCCACCGCAGGTGTGTTTGAAATCCCACTATATTATACAGCGTCGCCGCAGCATTATCCTGCCTCAATTGCACGACGGCAAAGGGCCGTTTTCCCGTGCGCGGATCGATAAGGCCCACCGGCTTCATCGGTCCAAACAGAAGAGTTTGCCGGCCGCGCCTTGCCATCACCTCCACCGGCATGCACCCCTCGAAATAGACCTCTTTTTCAAAATCTCGGAGTGGCGCCGTCTCGGCGGACACCAAGGCCTCATAAAACCGGTCGAATTCATCTTCGGTCATCGGGCAGTTCACATAAGCCGCCTCGCCTTTGTCATACCGGGATGCCACAAAAACTTTCCCCCAATTGATCGATTCCCGGGTGACCACCGGAGCTGCCGCGTCATAGAAATAAAGATACGCTTCCCCGGTCCATCGGGCAATCGTTCGATGGAGTTTCTCCGACGTGAGCGGACCGGTGGCCACTACGCCAATGCCGGGTGGCAGCTCGGTCACCTCTTCTCGCCGGATTTCAATGAAGGGATGAGCTTCAAGCCGCTCCGTCACTGCAGCGGAGAATCTTTCCCGGTCCACCGCCAAAGCCCCCCCGGCCGGCACGGCATGCCGGTCCGCCTCCTCGAGAATGATCGAGCCCAGCCGCCTCATTTCTTCCTTTAGGAGTCCAACCGCATTCGTTAGAGCGGCTCCCCGCAAGGAATTGCTGCATACGAGTTCCGCGAAGCGGTCCGTGCGATGGGCGGGAGTGAAAACCGTCGGCCGCATCTCGTACAAACGAACGGGCACCCCCTGGCGGGCGATTTGCCACGCCGCCTCCGAACCGGCAAGACCCGCTCCGACAACCGTAACGGGATCCACCCTCATCCCTCCTCACATCGTTTCAACCGCTGACCTCCGCCCGGCGGAATTGCCCTTTTCGGCCTTTTCCAGTGCGTTCCCTTTAAAATCGCACTGGGGATTGCTGCATTGGACCGTCTCTTTATCCTTTGCTTTTCGAAGGACAAGGAGGCTTCCGCACTGGGGGCATTTCTCGCCAGTTGGACGATCCCACAAGACAAAATCACAGCTGGGATAGTTTTTGCACCCGTAAAATATTCGCCCCCGCTTTGCCCGGCGTTCTACCAGATCGCCGCCGCATTTCGGGCAAGACACCCCGATCGATTTGAGGATCGGTTTGGTGTTCCGGCACTCCGGGAATCCCGGACACGCGAGAAACTTTCCGAACCGACCGTGCTTATACACCATCCTCCGACCGCACTTCTCACAGATCTCATCCGATTCTTCTTCCTCCAGATGGACGTGCTGCATGGCCTGCTCGGCGAGATCCAATTGTTTTTGAAAATCCTGGTAAAACTCCTCCAACATCTCCACCCAATTGACCCGTCCCTCCCCGACCCCATCCAGTCGCTCCTCCATCTGAGCGGTAAATTCCACGTCGATGATTTCGGGGAAAAACTCCTTGAGAAGTTCCACCACAACCTCTCCGAGTTCTGTAGGAACGAAACGTCGTTCCTGCAGCAATACATACCCCCTTTTCTGGATCGTCTCCAGGGTCGGCGCATAGGTGCTCGGACGCCCGATGCCTAGCTCCTCCATCGTTTTTACGAGACGAGCTTCGGTGTAGCGGGGCGGAGGCTGGGTAAAATGTTGTTTCGGCTCCAGAGCCGGCTCCGGGAGCTCCTGTCCTTGCCGCAGATCGGGCAGGTCGCGGTTCTCTTCTTCTTTGGCATCGTCTTCCCCTTCGACGTACAGGGTCATGAAACCCGGAAACTTCACCTTGGAGCCCGCCGCGCGAAACAAGACATCCCCAGCTTGGATATCCGCCGACACCGTATCCAGAACCGCCGGCGCCATCTGGCTTGCGACAAACCGTTCCCAGATTAACTTGTACAACCGATATTGATCCCGGTTCAAATAGGCCTTGATGGATTCCGGGGTTCGCGCGACCTCAGTGGGGCGCACCGCCTCGTGGGCGTCCTGGGCCCCTGAGCGGGTCTGGTACTGTTTGACCTTTTCCGGGAGATATGCCGCCCCATAAGTCTTCTCTACGTAAGAACGGGCTTGCTCCTGGGCCACCGGCGACACTCGGGTGGAGTCGGTCCGCATGTAGGTGATGAGTCCCACGCTGCCCTCTTTCCCGATCTCGAGGCCTTCATACAACTGCTGGGCCACCGACATCGTCTTTTGGGCGCGAAAGTTGAGTTTCCGCGCCGCCTCCTGTTGCAGGCTGCTGGTTGTAAAAGGCGGCGCCGGATTCCGGCGACGCTCACTTTTACGCACCCCGATCACCGTGAAAGACTGGCCGGATATCCGGGCGAGGATCGCCTTGACCTCCTCTTCGTTCGCCAACTCCACCTTCTGGTCCCCGACTCCGACGAATTTCGCTTCAAACGTCCGACCGTCGACTTTAAAGCGAGCCGTCAGGGTCCAGTACTCTTCGGGCTTGAACTCCCGGATCTCCTTCTCCCGGTCGCATACCAGCCGCAGTGCAACAGACTGGACTCGTCCGGCGCTCAGCCCCTTGCGCACCTTCTTCCACAACAGGGGGCTAATCTTATATCCCACCAGCCGGTCCAGGATCCGCCTGGCTTGTTGCGCGTTTACCAAATCCCGATCGATGGGTCGCGGATGAGCAAAGGCTTCTTGAACCGCTTGTTTCGTGATTTCATGAAAAACAACCCGACACGGCCCATCCGGATTGACATCGAGATAGTTCGCCAAATGCCAAGCGATCGCTTCGCCCTCCCGGTCCGGGTCGGCCGCCAGATACACCCGCTTAACTTTTTTACTGGCATCCCGAAGGGTTTTCAGTACGTCTCCCTTTCCCCGGATGGTGATATAATGCGGTTCAAAATCACGGGCAACATCCACCCCGAGCTTGCTCTTTGGGAGATCCCGAATGTGGCCCATGGACGCTTTAACCATATATCGTTTACCGAGATACTTGCCGATGGTTTTCGCTTTCGCGGGAGATTCCACAATGACGAGGTAATCTGCCACCGCATTCTCCCCCTTTCCCGCTGCAGGGTTCAGACAAAGGGATCGAAAGTCTGATCGCGGTTGCAACCATAGTACCACTCTCCTCCAAAGATATGCAACGCGCGGACATGTCCTGTTCCCTTTCCCACTCCCTGGCGGTTCTGGCCAGCGAAAACCACCCGCAATCGACTTGATCGCCGTTTTCCACGAAACCCCTTAGGGTCATGGGACGCCGCGAAAGAAAGGTTAACCGCGCAAAAAAGGAACAACCCCGTACAATCCCCCGGGTTCGCGGTAGATCCGCCCCGCGAGTTCTAAATCGGTGAGAACCCGGCTGATGTGTTCCAGCCGGAGACCCGTTCGCCTGGCGATGAGGTCCGGCGTGCGGCAACCTTCCTCCAAGGCGGCCAGAACCCGCCCGGAATCTGAGTCCACCGCCCGGCGTGCAATCCGGTTCTCGATTTCGCCATCGGCCGAGGCAGGAAGCGCAGCAGGCCAATGTGGATACTCCGCCGCGACGTCGTCGGGGCTCATCGCCGGTTTAGCTCCGTCCCGGATGAGGAGGTTAGTGCCCCGGCTGGCCTCGATGGCCACAGATCCCGGGACCGCAAATACGTCCCTGCCCTGGTCCAGAGCATGGTCCACGGTCTTCAGGGCTCCACTGGTCACCCCGGCTTCCACCACGAGGACGCCTTCTGACAATCCGCTGATGATGCGGTTGCGAATGGGGAACAATCCCGGCCTGGGCTGACAGTTGGGAGGCTGCTCACTGATCAGCGCCCCGCTGCGCGCCACCGCCGCTGCCAGAGATCGATGCTCCGGGGGATACAGGTGATGAAATCCGCCGGCCAGGACTGCAATGGTCCGCCCTCCCCCTTCCAGAGCCCCCCGGTGGGCTAACCCGTCAATGCCCCGGGCCAAACCGGACACGATCACCACACCGCGCCTTGCCAAATCTGCACTCCACAATCGGGCTACCCGCCGCCCCACCATCGTCGGATGCCGGGTTCCCACAATTGCCAAAGCTGGGAGATCGTCCTTGAGAACCCCGGGATTACCCACCCCGTACAATACCCAAGGAGCATCGTGGAGACTTCTTAAGCGACCCGGGTAATCGGAGTCCAAGAGAGTTGTAGTCCACATGGCGCCATAGGGCGTCCATTCCTCGAGGTCCGCCCCCTTAGGTCCCCGGCGGCGGGCACCTACGATACGGCCAGCCAACATCTTCCCCCTTGGCCCCAGGCCCGAGGCAATCTCCACCTCAGATAGCGCCCAGAGGCTGCGGAACGTCCCGAACTGTTTCTTCCAGACGGAAAGCGTCCCGGGCCCCACCCCCTCCACCCGCGACAAGGTTAAGAGTGCTGCCCGCTCCTCCCGCCACTCATCCGAACCTACTCTCAAACCGCCACCCCCACCCGTTGTCTCTCCCTTGCTCCATTCGACAGGGATTCGGGGGACTCCCTTTATTTAAAAATGTCAAACCGCACACAAAAAAAGAAAACCCCCTTGGAAAAGGGGGTGATTCAACCGCGGGGACCGTGATCAACGAGTTTGCTGGACCGCGGTCTGACACTTCTCGAGCAGGCCCCGTTCCTTCAACACCTCGACCAAAGTTTCCCCCATCTGGGCGGGCGTCGGAGCGACGCGAACGCCGCACTCCTTGAGCTTCGCAATCTTTTCCGCAGCGGTGCCCTTCCCGCCGGAGATGATGGCTCCGGCGTGGCCCATGCGCTTGCCTTTTGGAGCTGTGGCACCGGCGATAAACCCGACCACCGGTTTTGTCATGTTGGCCTTGATCCACTCCGCCGCCTCTTCTTCCGCCGTGCCTCCGATCTCGCCGATCATGATGACAGCCTCGGTCTCCGGATCCTCATTAAACATCTTCAATACATCGATAAAATTCGTCCCGTTCACCGGGTCGCCACCGATGCCTACGGCGGTCGACTGCCCGATGCCCCGGGTGGTCAGCTGGTGGACCGCCTCATAGGTAAGCGTCCCACTCCTGGAGACCACCCCGACGTGTCCGGGCCGATGGATGTAACCAGGCATAATCCCGATCTTGCACTGATCCGGAGTGATCACCCCGGGACAGTTGGGCCCGATGAGCCGCGTCTTCCGGCCTTCCAGGTACCGTTTGACTTTCACCATATCGAGCACCGGAATACCTTCCGTAATACAAATCACCAACTCCAGCCCCGCATCCGCCGCCTCCATGATCGCATCGGCAGCAAAAGCCGGCGGCACGTAAATCACCGACGCGTTTGCCCCGGTTTCCTTGACCGCCTCCGCCACCGTATCGAATACAGGAACTCCTTCGACCACAGTGCCGCCTTTGCCCGGGGTGACGCCGGCCACAACCTTCGTCCCGTACTCCAATGCTTGTTTTGTATGAAACAATCCCGTAGAACCTGTAATCCCTTGCGTCACGACCTTGGTATTCCGGTCGACCAAGATGCTCATCTTCGTCCCCCCCGCCATCAATGAACCAGCGATACGATTTTCTCCGCCGCGTCAGCCATCGAATCGGCCGGCACGATTTTTAAACCGGACTCTGCCAAAATCTTTTTCCCCAACTCCACGTTCGTTCCTTCCAGCCGTACCACCAGCGGCCGATCCAACCCCAACTGCCGGGCGGCTTCCACAACCCCGTTTGCAATCACGTCACATTTCATGATGCCGCCAAAAATATTGACCAAGATCCCTTTCACTTTTTCATCCTGAAGAATAATCTTGAAGGCTTCGGTGACCTTTTCGGTACTCGCCCCTCCGCCGACATCAAGAAAGTTCGCCGGTTCTCCCCCGTAATACTTGATGATGTCCATCGTGGCCATGGCCAATCCGGCGCCGTTTACCATGCACCCGATGTTTCCGTCCAGCGCAATATAGCTCAAGCCAAATTTCGCGGCTTGTTGCTCGCGGGGATCCTCTTCATCGGGATCCCGCAGCTCCAAAAGTTCTGGGTGGCGAAATAAACCGTTGCTGTCGAAATTGAGCTTGGCATCCAGGGCCAGGATGTTCCCGTCCCCGGTCACCACGAGTGGATTAATTTCCGCCACTGAACAGTCTTTGTCGACAAAAGCTCGGTAAAGTCCAGACATAAATTGAACCGCCTTGTTCACCAGCGGTTTCGGAATATGGATCGCATAAGCCAGTTTGCGGGCTTGGAAGGGCATGAGGCCCACTGCCGGGTCGATGGTCTCCCGGACGATCTTCTCCGGAGTTTTCGCGGCCACTTCTTCGATCTCCATGCCGCCTTCTTCCGACGCCATGATGACAACCCTACCTGTTGCCCGGTCCACCACCAGTCCTATGTAATACTCCTTCTGAATATCGGTCAACTGTTCAATCAACAATCGCTTGACCACTTTCCCCTCAGGCCCGGTCTGGTGGGTCACCAGAGTGGAACCGAGAAGCTGCTGGGCATACTCCCGAACCTGTTCCAGGGATTTCGCCACCTTCACGCCGCCGGCCTTCCCACGCCCTCCGGCGTGAATCTGGGCTTTCACAACCGCTTTGCCCCCAAGACCTTCGGCGATTCGGACCGCCTCTTCGACGCTGAAGGCCACCTGCCCCTGGGGAACGGCGACTCCATATGTTTTGAGGATCGCTTTACCCTGATACTCGTGAATGTTCATTCATGGTCCCCCTTTACGACAAAATGCCCGGGAGAGCGGCCCGCCGCTCCGGCCGGCGCGGGCAGCTTTAACGCGTTTGCTGCTCACATTCATGCCGAACGCGTCTTTGGCACAGATGGCAGATATACGCGCCCCCCTGCTTGGCGATTTGAAGTTGGTCCGCCTGCTGTTCGGACACGACCGAAGTTTGCCCACACAACAAACATCGGACCGTGTATTCACTCACGGCGATCGCCTCCACGCCAAAGGTTCACTTCCGGCACTTAGTATGCGCCGACCGAACTATTCCAACCGGAGACGTACTCCCTTTCAAAACATAGACCATTCCCATCGAGATGACAATGTCTTTCGGCATTGTCGCAATCGCCGCCCAATTCCGCACCCGGGATCCGGCCCACCTTGACCTCAGATTTTTGCGACTCCCACAGGTGACGGGCGATCCATTGGATGCAACGAGGCGAGTTTTGCAATATCCACGTTCCCCCCGCTGACCACGAGCACCACTTTTTTTTGCCGCAACGGGAGGACCTCTTCAAACAAAGCCGCCAGCCCAACAGCGCCGGCACCTTCTACGAGCATTTTCGTCCTTTCCAAAAAAGCGTACATTGCCCGAAGGATAGCGTCATCCGAAACGGTAACCACGTCATCAACAAAACGTTTCACGTGATCAAAGGTGAGTTCCCCCGGGGATTTGACTGCGATGCCATCTGCCACGGTGGCAACCCCGGGCAATGTGACCCGACGCCCTTCCCTCAGAGATAAGGCCATGGAGGCCGCCCCCGACGCCTGCACCCCGTATACTGCGGTCTTTGGCCGAAGGGCCTTGAGCGCCGCGGCAATCCCCGCAATCAAGCCTCCCCCGCCCACGGGCACCACCACTGCGTCGACGTCGGGCAAGTCTTCCGCAATCTCCAAGGCAATGGTACCCTGGCCCGCGATCACATCCAGATCATCGAAGGCGTGTACAAAGGTACCCCCCTGCTCGCGACAGAGCCGCTTTGCATGAAGGTGAGCGTCGTCGTAGGTGGCTCCCGCCAACTCCACCCGGGATCCGTATCCCTGAGTGGCCGTGATTTTTGCTTCTGGTGCCCCTTCGGGCATCACAATGGTACAGGGTGCACCAAACCGGGACGCGGCCAGAGCCACCCCTTGGGCGTGATTTCCGGCCGACGCGCTGAAGATGCCCCGGTCCCTGGCTTCCGGCGACAATTTCGCCACTTTATTATAGGCGCCGCGAATCTTGAATGCCCCGGTTTTTTGGAGGTTTTCCAGTTTTAAAAACACCTGGTTGTTCGACATGCGGCTGAACGTTTGGGATTGTTGTAGAGGAAATCGATGTATGACGGGTGCCAACCGCACCGCCGCTTCTTGAACGTCCGTAAGGGTCACGCAATCCCCAACTGGAACACCCCCAATGCGTTTTAAAACCACAAAAAAACCCGCCCCCTCAGGGGCGAGTTGTTACCCGCGGTACCACCCTGTTTGGCCGCCTCCTGGACAAGAGGCCGCCCACTTCTCCCTTCCAAAGCGCCCGACTTCGACGCCCGGCCCCGTAACGCGGGGACGCGGCGACACCTACTGGCCGGGAACACCTCGGCGTTCGGCGCGCACCTCCCGGGGGATTTTCCCTCAGTCTCGAGTGGATCTCCTTCTCAGCAGCCGGAGACTCTCTGGCCACCTCAACTGGGTACTCGACCCGGTCATCGGTTTTTCCGCCAACCTAATTTATGCCATCTTACCACGGTTGCCATGGGATGTCAATGTTTACATTGGACCTTTTTGATTTCAGTCCATTCCCTTTTCCGAGATCTTTTGCTATAATGAAAGCTAAATATAGACTTTACGAATCCGCCACATGCGGGAGGGAGATCCAATGGATTTCTGCTGCGGTATGACCATGGTCGCGTCATTGCAGAATGTTTATGCCGAAGGTCCCGTATTCATCCACGATGTCCCGGTTCTCACGTGTCCGACCTGCAACAGGTGGCACATCGCTCCCGCTGTGTCGTCGGATTTCGCTATGATCGCCCACAACTGTGCCACGGATGGCTTGCGAGAGGCGAATTTTCGCGAATTGGTAGGGGAAGACCGGGTCAAAGAGGTGCTCGACATGTATCCCCCGGACGAACGCGTCTTGTTGGATCGGCGGTATATTCCGGACCAAGTCGATGCGCTGCTCGATTTAATTAATTTAGCAAGAGCCACGGGCGACGACACGTGGGAAGAAGAGCTTAAAACGCGGCTCAAAGCGATCACCGATACCCCGATCATGCGCACTCCAGACTAAAAGCGCCCCGATGCTCACCCCGAAAGATTCACAGCGCCGAACCAGGCGCTTTTCTTGTGTATCACAGATCGCACCTCACCGGGTATGGCAAACAGATGTTCCGGATCCTCGGCCTCTTTCGTTGACAGTCCTCCGGTGCCCTCCTATACTTAAGGCGATATCTTCGCCGGAAGACTTTTTGTGCCAGTTGATAGAGAGGAGGGCGGGGCCCGCATGAGTGGAATTGCGGATATCGCTGAAAAGGTTCGCCACGGCCAGCGGCTGAGCTTGGAAGACGGATTGCGCCTATATCGACATGACGATCTGCTGGAAATCGGGCGATTGGCTGACGAATACAATCGGCGGCTGAATGAACGTAATGTCTATTTCATACAAAACATGTATATTAATCCCACCAACGTTTGCGAAGCACATTGCGGTTTCTGTTATTACCGCCGGGACCCGGATCAAGAGGGAGCTTATACCATGTCCCCGGATGAGGTCCTTGAGTACGTCAAGGAAAGGTGGACGCCGGGAATTAAAGAGTTCCACATCGTCGGAGGCCATAATCCTACAGTGCCATTTCAATACTACACAGATGTTGTGCGGGCATTAAAGACGGCCTACCCCGATGTGACGATCAAAGCCTACACGGCCGCTGAGGTCGAGTTTTTCCATCGTTTGTCCGGTCTATCGGTTAAAGAGGTCTTGCAAGCTTTAAAAGATGCCGGGCTGGAAAGTATGCCCGGAGGCGGAGCGGAGATTCTCAGCGAACGCTACCGGGAGAAATTGGCCCCTGACAAGGCATCGGTCGAGCAGTGGCTCGACGTTCATCGCATTGCCCATCAACTGGGCATCCGGACCCACGCCACGATGCTGTATGGGTTGATTGAAACGCTGGAAGAACGATTACAGCATATGATCTATATTCGTGAACTCCAGGATGAAACGGGAGGGTTTTTATCTTTTATTCCCTTGGCTGTGCAGCCGAGCCGCAAAACCGCTTCTCTGAAACAGCGGACATCGGCGGATGACGATTTGCGCACCATTGCGGTGAGTCGGTTGATGCTGGACAACGTGCCCCATATTAAGGCATACTGGATCAATATTGGTCCGCGCCTGACCCAGATGGCGGTGTATTTCGGTTCCTCAGATATACACGGGACCTTGGTGGAAGAGCGAATCAGTCACGCCGGCGGGGCACTCACCAGTCAATCTTTGACTCGAGATGAATTGGTTTGGCTGATTAAAGGGGCCGGGCGGATTCCCGTGGAGCGGGATACCTTTTATCGTCCTGTTCGCGTATACTGACGTCCCGGCCAATCGGGCACCGAGTTGCGCCGTTCTCCGAGGCTCCCGGGAGGACGCGCAAATTCGGATACCGACTGGATCCCGGTGATGCACCGGCACGAATGAAGGAGGCCTGGGCGTTGAGGATCGGTATGTACGACTCCGGGGTGGGCGGACTGACCGTCTTGGCAGCGTTCGTACGTCACATGCCCGAACATGATTATGTCTACTTTGGCGATACCCTTCATGCCCCCTATGGCGATCGAACAGCAGAAGAGGTACGCGCCCTTTCCTTGGCCGCAGTGAAACAACTGGTGGCCCGGGACATTGACCTCTTGGTCGTGGCCTGCAATACCAGCGCATCTGTGGCCGTGGACACCCTCGTGGATCATTATCCGGATTTGCCTGTACTGACCCTACTGGATGCGGTCGGCCCGGCGGTCCAACATTTCCCCGGGAGAAAAATCGCCCTTCTCGCCACCCGGCGCACCGTAGAAGCCGGGGTTTTTGAAGCCCGACTTCGATCCGCACGACCCGACGCAGCGGTGAGGAGCGTGGCCGCCCCCGCCTTGGTACCGCTGATCGAACGAGGCGTGAAAGATCCTGCGGTTTATGGGCCCTTTTTAGACAGCTATCTAAAACCGCTGGCCACTTGGGGCGCCGAGGTTTTGGTGCTCGGGTGCACCCATTATCCGCTGATCGCCGATCAGATTCAGAGCCGGGTGCCCCACACCCTCCTCATCGATCCCGCGAATCACCTCGCACGGCATGTCGCTGAAAAACAAGACGCTTTTCCCGCGTCGTCCTCATCAGGATCGGTCACGCTGCTGGCCAGTGGGGATGCCACGGTTCTTGACGCATTCTGGAAATCCGTCTCTTCCCAGATCCAGACTGAAGCCTCGGAGGAATATGACCACATCGAGCTGCGCCGAAAGCCAACCACCTCGGGAACCAAAGCGGTCACTCACGGTTCTGCGACACCAGGCATGCACCCTTGAAGACCGCCTTCATATGCTATGAGTGCAACACGCGCGGACACTCGGGGGTGAACCAACTGTGGCGCGAATCCAGTGGGAATACACAAGCTTGGTCAATCATGTCGAGGGGATTCGCAACCAACTGAACAACATGGGACAACAGGGATGGGAACTGGTGTCGATCGTGCCGATACCGGGGCAGTTTCACTGCACTGCAGTTTTCAAGCGGCCCGGAGCGCCCCGTATCACGTCAGTCAAAAAACGCGGCGACGGCAAAACTCGGTAATTCCGACTGCCCCCGCGACGCAGCGGGGGCTACTGTCACCCGTTTGACCGGTTGTGCCGCAAACCCTTCATCACGTCGTCCACGTCAAGACAAGGAACGTGAAGGCGAAACTCCCGCCGCAAGTCCTCTACAATGTACTCCGTTTCATCGGTGACCAGATACGGGGCATTCTCCTCCGCCGCGGCGATGAGGCAGTCCAAGAGGTAGTCCTCGTCGATCACTTCCGACAAGGCCTCCGTCGGCAGGAGATCGGAAAAATACGCCCACACCAACTGCAACCTGACCTTGCCGTTAAGAAGCAACGGCTTGCCACGATAGTAGTCGCCTCCCGCCCGTTCCACCGTTTGGGCCTGCCATCGAATAAAATCGGTGGACAATTGCGGCATCAGCTGGCACAGTGCCGTTATGTCACTTCGTTCGAACTCCCCGGGATCTGGGTGGTTCAGCAGCGAGTCCCAGTAACGAAAAGCCCCTTTATAGACGCTGATCGGCATCACCAGGGTAACGCCCTCGGTGTAGAACAACGGGGGACAATTGCACATAACGTTAATATCCACCACGTACCTTTTTTTAGCCACCAGTTTCCGCTGTCGTTCCAACCGGGATTCCGGCTGCATCTGCTTTTTCCAAAACGATGAAAACCACACCTTGGCAACACCGCACCTTTTCTTAAGTGGAAACCTGAAGGGATTCCCAGCACCATGATTATAACGTGATTCCGGCCTCCCAGCCAAGAGACACCTGTCCGTCCGCTGCGGTTTGACTACTCGTTTTCTCGGCGAGACTGGTCCGTAGGACGAATTGTGGCAGATGTTGATTCTCGTTGGGTGAGGGGGCAGACCAAATGCGAGATATTCGAAAACGCCGTCACTCTCGATGGGTGATTAGCTTCATGTCTGTTCTGATGCTCATGGCGGCCGGAACGGTCTGGTGGGGGCAAAAGTCATTTCAATTCCCGATTTGGATTGCGGGTGGAATACCCATCCTCAGCGGCGAATGGCTGGCCGGGATTCTTGCATCCGTCGGCATGTCCGGGCTTCTCTGGGCGTGGTTGAGGTATCGTCCAACGCCTGGGCCCCTGGGCAGGCCCACAGCGCCGGTGGTGCGAGATGTCACCCGGCCATCAAAGGAATTCTCGAGTAGTCAACCTCCGGTAACCTTTGCCGACGCCGCAGGGGTGGACGAAACTGTGGACGAACTCCGGGATATCGTGGATTACCTGCGAGATCCCGGCAAATACCGAAGAATGGGGGCGGAGATGCCCAAGGGTGTGATCCTTTACGGCCCACCAGGCACGGGGAAAACGCTGCTCGCCAGGGCAGTGGCAGGTGAAGCCGGGGTTGAATTCGTCGCTTGCAGTGGGTCTCAGTTTGTTGAACAGTACGTCGGCCTCGGGGCCAAAAAAATTCGGGACCTGTTCGATCAGGTGCGTCGAATCGGCCGGCCGGCCATCATCTTCTTCGACGAACTCGATGCTCTTGGCCGGCGGCGGGGCGAGACGGGAAGCTCCCAGGAGTGGGATCAGACCCTCAACGAACTCTTGGTGCAGTTGGACGGTTTCCACGGACGCCAGGACATCATCGTCATGGGAGCGACGAACCGACTCGACATCCTCGACCCCGCCTTGCTGCGGCCCGGGCGCTTCGACCGACATATCCGCGTTGACCTGCCCTCCATCGAGGGACGGGAGAAAATTCTTCGCCTCCACGCCCGCACTAAGCCCATCCATCCGGCGGTGGATTTTCGCAGTCTGGCCCGGCGCACCCCCGGTTTTTCCGGAGCGATGCTCAAGCACCTGTGCAACGAGGCCGCCATCCTAGCTGTCAAGGAAGGGGCCCGACAGATCGAGGCGCGCCACTTTTCTCAAGCGATCGATCGGGTCGTTGCAGGAAACGCTCGCAGGGATCTGGCTCTTCGCGAGAAAGACCGTGAAATCACCGCCTATCACGAAGCGGGACACGCCCTGGTCGGTTTGATTGAAGGAGTGGAGCGAATCCAACGAATCAGCATCCTTCCCCGGGGACAAGCTCTCGGGTTTGTCTTGCAAGAATCCCCCGAAGACAGGGTTTTGTACACCAAACGGGAGTTGCTTGGCAAAATCACCATGGCCTTGGGAGGACGGGCCGCAGAAGAGTTGGTTTTCGGCGACACCTCCACAGGTGCGGAACAAGACTTGGAACAAGCCACCGATCTCGCCTGGTCAGTGGTCGCCCGATTTGGGATGAGTTCCCTTGGCCTCCTGTCCCTCCGGCCTCACCACTGCGGAGGCGCCGATCTTGAAGCGGCCAACCAGCACGCCCGGGCAGTGCTCGGAGAGTGTTATCAAACCGCCCTGGACATCCTCACGCGCCACAGGGCGGTGCTAGACCGCGTGGCAGCCCGGCTGCTTGAAAAAGAAGTTCTGGAAGAGGAAGATTTTCTTCAGATCGTCCGCGTTCAGTCCATTGTCTCTTGAGGTGGTAATGGAAGCGGCGAATCAGGGTCTCAGCCGCCTAAGCCCTTCCACCGAATGGCTTCGTATTCCAGATGCCGAGCCCGTTCCTGGGCCCGGCGGGCTTCGGCGGCGATCGCCGTGGCCGTGGCAGTTTGCTGTTGTACGGCGGAGTACACTTCGTGGATGGCGGCCGACAGGTGTTCAGCGTTTTGGACGACGTCGTCCACAGCGTGAATAACGGTATCGTTACCCTGAGCCATGACCCGATACGCTTCGGCGACGGCCGTCAACGATCGGTCAACGTCAGCTGTCGAATCGGCAATGTCGTCAAAGGCGGTCGCCACCGTATGAATCAATGCCTCTTGCTCATCCACCAAGGACTGAGATCGCCGAGTCCGAGCCACACTGATCTCGACTTGTTCCCGGATGTTATCGATGAGCCCACCGATCTGCTGAACTGCCCCCTGGGTCTCAGCTGCCAGCTTCTGGACCTCTTGGGCCACCACGGCAAACCCCCGTCCTGCTTCCCCGGCGCGGGCGGCCTCAATCCCTGCATTGAGCGCCAACAAGTGAGTCTGGGAAGCGATATGTCCGATCCACCCGGCGATCTCCTCCACCCTTTTCGACAACTGTCCAAGTTGTTCCACCGCCGCCGCCGTATCGTGGACCGCGGTCACCGTTTGCGGAATCTGCCGCCGAATCTCCGCCACCGCTCGAAGTCCCTTGTCCAACTCCCGCCGGGCCCGCTCCGCCGCCCGGGCACTTTCCGAAGCCCGCCCGTCCGCGACCCGGGCTGCCGCGGCAGTCTCTTGGGCGGTTTTACCCGAGAGCCGGGCGAGTTCGGTCTGTTTGGACAGGGCGGCGACAAACTGGTCCATGGCGACGGATATCTTGTGAGACCAATCGGCAGATTGGCTCGAAAGCTCAACCATTTCCGCGATGCCTGCAGAAATATCCCGGGAGTGATCTCGAACTTTGAGCAGGATCCCGTAGAATCCCTTGATCATACGGTTGATGCCGTGAGAGATTCGACCAAGTTCATGAAAGGAACGGTACCCCACCCGGGTAGACACGTCAATCTCATCGGTCACCGCGGTCAGTCCGCGAACCATCTCTTTCATCGGAGGGATCAGCCAACGATGGTACACCCAGGTCCAGATCGACGCCATACCAAGAATGACGACCAGAATTGCAAAATCCGCTCCCGACGTGAGGACCCGATCGAAGAATCGGACGGCACCGGCAACGGCTGCGGCCAGGGCCGTGTGAAATAAAAAGAAATATGCGGCCAGACTCCTTCGATACCACGAGATGGTGTGTTCGGCTGCCACCTTCATCTTCACCCTTTACCCCGGATTTCTGTGGACATTATAACATTTCCTTAAACTTTTGGACAACGGCGGTAACATATCGGGTGAGAGACAAAATCCAGTGGGATCGCACACCACTCATTCCCGGATCCACCCGTGCCGACGGTTGGATCACTTCCCCCGGATGGAGAGTGCGGCAGATCGCATCTCCGCCGCAATCTCGGACAGGGCTTCTCCAAGTTCGTCCACCGAACTTTCCGTATTGGTCCATCCGAGGCTGATGCGCAGACTTTCCAACGCTTCGTCCCGGGAGTACCCCATCGCCAATAAGACGTATGAAGGTTCGGATTCCGAGGCGCTGCAGGCCGATCCGCTGGAGACGGCGAACCCCCTCCGATCGAGTTCGAGCATCAATAATTGCCCTTCCACCTTTGGAATTCCAATAGTCAAAATGGTCGGCAAGGATTCCTCCGGATGGCCAAACACCACGCACTCTGGAATCGACCGGCGAATGTGCTCTGCCAATCGCCTCCGCAGGGCCGCCCCCCGCTCGCCCAGAGCGTATCGCTCCATCAATTCTACCGCCTTCCCAAACCCAGCGATGGCTGGCACGTTAGGCGTGCCCGGCCGGAGTTGCCGTTCTTGACCTCCGCCGAATATGACGGGGTCAAGCCGCGTGCCCTTGTGTACATACAGTGCCGCAGCTCCCTTTGGCCCGCCCATCTTGTGGGCATCAAGGGTGAGCAGGTCCGCCCGGATGCGCCGCACGTCGACGGGAATTTTACCGAAGCTCTGAACCGCATCTACGTGAAAGAGAACACCCCGTTGCCGTGTCATCTCCCCGATGATCTCCACGGGCTGGATCGATCCCACGACGTTATTGGCGTGCATGAGGCTGACGAGAATGGTGTCCTGCCGCAACCTCCGCCCGACCTCAGCAGGGTCAACTCGTCCATGTCGGTCCACCGGCAAGCGTTCGACTTCAAATCCTTCCCGGACGAGCTGGTCTGCCACCCGAAGAACAGACGGGTGTTCGATGGCGCCCACCAGAATATGGCGGCCCTCCCCCTTCCTGGCACGCCTCCGGGCGGCACCGAAAAGGGCGAGGTTGTTGGCCTCGGTTCCCGACGCGGTGAACACGATTTCCCGGTCCCGGGCCCCGATGGACCTGGCAATGACGCTTCTCGACTCCTCAACGATCTCTTTGGCCCGAAGACCCGCTTGATGTAAACTACCAGGGTTCCCGATTTCCTCCTCCATGACCCGGTGCACTGCGGCGAGCACCTCGGGGTACATCGGCGTTGTCGCTGCATGATCAAAATACCGCCTAGAATCCATGGTGTTCCGCCCCCTTGGTGGTATTGCTCTTATTTTACATCTGTCTTGACATGTGACAACCTCAAAACCATAATGAAACCATCATTGATAGGAGGTTTGACCCATGGCTTTTGCGGAATGTCTCACTCCGGGCATCGCCGAGTTATCCCGTTATTCCTCCGAGGAGTTGGACGAGCGCATCGCTGAGGCAAAGCGGGCACTCAACAACCAAGTGGTGATTCTTGGACATCATTATCAGCGGGAAGATGTCATTCGCTTCGCGGATTATCGGGGAGATTCCTTGCAATTGTCCCGCATCGCAGCGGGGCTGACCGATGTACAATATATTGTCTTCTGCGGTGTCCATTTTATGGCAGAAACGGCAGACATCTTGACCGGGGACCGCCAGACCGTGATCCTGCCGGACCATAATGCGGGTTGCTCCATGGCCGATATGGCGGACGCTCAAGATGTGGAAGAGGCCTGGGAGCTGCTTACCGATCAGTATGGGGACACATTGCTGCCCGTCACCTATGTCAATTCTTCAGCCGCCGTGAAAGCTTTTGTCGGACGCCACGGGGGACTCACCTGCACCTCGTCCAACGCCAACCGAGTATTCGAATATGCGCTAAGCATCAAGCCGCGCATTCTTTTTTTGCCTGATCAGCACCTCGGCCGGAACACCGCCGTCAAACTCGGCATTCCCCTCGAAGCGACAGCCGTGTACGATCCAGGGGAGATGGAACTCTCATTCCCCCACGGCGGTCAAGACCCAAAGGTGATTCTGTGGAAAGGCCATTGTTCGGTCCATCAGCGTTTTGAACCCGGACATGTTCGCGCTGTGCGGGAGAAATACCCGGGCATCAAAGTGATCGTACACCCGGAATGCCCTTACGAAACGGTCCAACTCGCCGATGCGAGCGGGTCCACCGACTTTATTATCCGGACAATTCGTCAGGCGCCACCGGGTACTCAGTGGGCGGTGGGGACCGAACACAATCTTGTTCACCGTTTGGCCAAGGAGCACCCGGACCAGATGATCATTTCTTTGAATGAGATGGTTTGCCCCTGTCTGACCATGAATCGCATCGACCGGCCCCATCTCGCAGACTCCCTGGAAAGCTTGGTCCGCGGCCAGCCCACCGGCGTTATCCACGTTCCGGAAGACACCGCCCGCTGGGCAAGACTCGCCATCGACCGCATGCTCGATGTATCCTAATCCGCAGCCGGAAGCCCTGCGTCCAATCACCGGGGAGGCGAATGTGCATGACCAGACGGGAACGACTGCTCTACATCCTATATCGGGAACCGGGCCCGGTCTCAGGGGGTGAACTGGCCCGACGCCTAGGGGTTAGCCGGCAAACGGTGGTGAGCGACATCGCCCGGCTGCGAGGGGAAGGAATGAACGTCCTCAGCACACCCCAAGGGTACGTACTGGGCACACGACCCCACTTCTACCGAGAAGTTTTGGGAATTGTGCACACGCCCGAACAACTGCCCCGGGAGCTCGAAATCCTCGTGGGGCACGGCGTGAGTGTGGAAGACGTGTGGATCGATCACCCCGTCTACGGGCGAGTTCACGGCCGACTCAATATTGCCACCCCGGAAGATCTCGCCCATTTTCTCGAGATTCGCGCCAGGTCGCCGGTCCCTCTCTTTTCGGAAGTGACCGGCGGCCTCCATTATCACACCCTCTTGGCGTCGGGGCCCGAACCGATCGCCCGCGCCCGAAAAGCGTTGGTCGAAGCCGGCTTTTACCTCCTTCAATCTACGCCACAAAGTACCCTTTGCTAAAGTTCTGGAGGATTATCAACATCCCCGCCACCTCCGCGGCACAGGCGGCGTAAAACAGCACTCGAGATTTCAACATGCGGGCGGCAATCAGGAATAAAGGAAATAGCACGAGAACAAACCGAGAGATGCTCAGAAAGTACCAGTCGCGAGCCGGGGAAAGCAGCGGAACGACTGCGGAGACCAGGGCGAAAAGATAGTAACTGCCGTGAATGCGCAAGCGTCGAAAGGGCAAAGCCAGGGCTAAAAGGGCCAACTGGGCCCACACCACCCCGACGGTAAACGCCCGGATGATCCATGACCAACCGTGCAACGGCTTGACCCACAACTCGAGGGTGCCGAGCCGAAGCGTATCCCAAGGCCACATGAATGCCCGCTTCCATTTTTGCTGGGCGTGTACAAAAGCTAAGGGATCGCCGAGCTTTGCGTTCAACAGACCCATGTAGATTTCAAGTCCAGCCGGTATTAATGCAACGGCCGCCAAATCTGGCCCGACCCCCTGCCACCGAAATCCCCGCCGTCGAAAATACTCGTACAAAAACGGTAGCACCAACGCCAGGCCCGTGTTGCGGGTCAACGACGCGAACAACCCGAAAAATCCCGCTGTCCAGAAACGCCCGGTCCTCGCGTAATAGAGACTCCCAGCGGTAAAAAACAGAAACAATGGCTCGGTATACCCGCTTGCAAAGAAAAACGCGGTCGGAAAGAACACCATCAGCACCAACGCCCGCCACGCAGTCTGGGGAGGTTGGTCCAGCAGGAAGAGCTTCGCCGTGATGTACAGGGCAAAAAAGAAGAAGATGTTTGCAATCCCCCAGGCACTTTCAACGTACGTAAATCCGGTCCACTGGTGCACGTATCGAATGAAAAAGGGAAACAACGGAAAAAAGGCCGCCGAGGTGGGGCGATATCCGTGGGCGGCAATTCCGATGTACCATTGCGTATCCCAGCGGCTGAAATTCTGGATCAGGGCGTATTGTAAAAAGGACGTCAGCGGGACAACCGGATGTTTGTCCATGCTGAACCAGATACTTCCGCCCCATACGACGATTTTATGTAAAACAAAAGATCCGGCGGCATACGCCCATTCCCGCCCCCGATTCACGCCGACACCTCATTTCTTCCCACGCCGCATTCCGGCCGGTTCGCCCAGGCCCACGGCCTTGCCTGACAGCCGTCATTCAAAAAGCGGATACTTCAACGACCTTTCCCCCAGGTAAATCAAGACACTCGCATTCGCGGCCGTTTGTGTCCCACTCTCCGCCAGGTCCACCGATCGTTTAATCGGTAATTCACCAAAGCTCCTCCGATAATCCCTGTTAGGTTCGCCCATTCTTTCGGAACGTCCAAGAGGCGGAACAGCACACTGAGCACGACCAGGTTGACGGCAATGCCGATCAGCGCCACCGCGGCATATTTGGCAAAGGTCACCGCCAGCGGATCACTTTGCGGGGCATCCCTCCACGTCAATCCGCAGTTCCATGCAAAGTTCCAAATCATCGCCAACGAACCAGAAACAAAAGCGGCTGTCTCTGGAAAAATGCGCCATCTCGTCAAAAGAGCAAATAAAAGTGTATTCACCGCCACCCCGCTGATGCCGACCAGTGCAAACAACCAAAACCTTCGATCGTCCGGTGACTGCACCACTAGCCGGGCGACATGACGCAAGTAATTGATCATCTCCGCCGGGCTCATCTTCGATTCATTGGCAGCCCGGGGTCGAAAAGCGTAGGGAATCTCGACGAGGTGCGAATACCGCCCCTTGACCACAATCTCCATGAGTATCTTCCAGCCCACGGGGTTTAGGTGCACGCCTTCAATCACTTGGCGCCGAATCATAAAAAAACCGCTCATCGGATCGCTGACAGAACGGACCCGATGCAGCGCCGCTTTCCCGATCATTCGAGCCGTTCGAGAAATCACCTTGCGAATCCCGTGTAATCCCCCGTCGTCTCCACCCGGCAGATGGCGACTGGCGATGACCACGTCGGCCCCCTGTCCGATCTCGCGATACATCCTGGTCAGGACTTCGGGAGGATGTTGCAAATCGGCGTCCATAACGGCCAACACCGACCCCCGGGCCAACCGAAACCCTTCTAGCACAGCCGTAGCTAAGCCTCGCTGACCTTCGCGGTGAATGCAGCGCACCCGCGGATGATCGGCACATAATTGGGCGAGCACTTCCGGGGTGTTATCACTGCTATCATCGACAAAAATGACTTCATAGGAAAAACCTCGCAGGGCTTCCTCCAGTTGGTCGATCAACAAGCGTACCGTTTGATTCTCGTTATAGGTTGGTACCACGATCGACAACACGTTCACCCGATGCCTCCTCGGCTGCTGAGCACCGCAAAGGCTCAGACCGTGATCCAATCCCTCCGTCCATCTTACTCGCAATCCCCGACTTTGTGCAATCCATTCCTCCAAGATCGAGTCTCCAAGGTTGTGCCCCTATCCTCCACCTTTTTGCCCTCGCCCATACCTGGGGTCCTTGATCCCCACACCCAGCCCCTGGTTCACCTACTCCATCAACCGCCTGGCTCCCGTTCGGTTCGATTCGAGACTCGCCGCAGTGATGCCGGGCGCGTCCTTCATATCCACCCAAGCGCTGGGACGCCTTCGGTATTGAAGAGCCTCCGCCACATCGTCACGTTCCACTGCGTCATGCCCCGAGAGGTCGGCGATGGTCCTCGCCACTCGCCACACCCGGTGAAACGCCCGGGTGGAGAGTCCGAGGCGGTCGTAAGCCGTCTCCAATAAATCCCGGGCCTGGCGGGTCAAGGGAGCCCATCGTCGCAGTTCCTGCAACGAATAACCGGAGTTGAAGGGAAACACAGATTCGGGTTGTCTTTGCTTCTGCCGTTTCCAGGCCGCTTCCACCCGGGCCCGGATGATCCGCGAGCTCTCAGGATTTCCGTTCGTCCTTTCGAAGGGGCTACGGCGCAGCCGGGCCACTTCCACAAACAGATCAATCCGATCCAGAATCGGCGCCGACATGCGACTGTAATAACGTTGTAAGAGCGCTGGAGAACAGTGACAAGTTTCGTCGGTCCCACTTCGACCGCACGGGCACAAATTGGCAGCGGCCACGAACAGAATCTGTGCCGGGAACGTCACCAGGATCTGGTTGCGGACGACCGTGATCTCTCTGGATTCCAGTGGCTGGCGCAGCCCCTCAACCGCTGTTCGCGAAAACTCCGGGAACTCGTCGAGAAACAGTACTCCCCGATGAGCGAGACTCACTTCGCCTGGTCTGGGGTAAGATCCACCTCCCAGAAGCCCCGAAGCGCTGATGCTGTGATGAGGATTTCGAAACGGCCGGTGAAGGGAAGGCCGCACGTTCGTAGAGAGATGGGCAGTAGAGTGGATGCTCGCCACTTCGACAGCTTCCTCCATGGAAAGCGGTGGTAGAATGCTCGTTATTCGCATCCCCAGGGCAGTCTTTCCAGACCCCGGAGGACCGGTGAGAAGGAGAGGGTGCCACCCGGCTGCAGCGATTTCGCAGGCCCGTTTGGCGTGTTCCATCTCGATCAAGTCGGCAAAATCCTCCCGCCTCTCCGGATCAGGAGCAAGAGACTCCCGGGCCACGGTGGCTCCACAACAAGTGCCCTGAACGGCCTCCACCGCCTGGCGAAGGGACCGGACAGGAAATACCTGGAGCCCTTCAATGGTGCGGACCAAGTCCAACGAATCGACAGAGCACAAAAGGGGTAATCCGATTCGCTTCGCCGTCCGCGCCGCCGGCAACATGCCTCGAACATCTTTAACAACGCCGTCCAGAGTTAACTCCCCCACCGCCACCATCCGCGCCGCCCGCTCCACCGGAATCACCGAAGCCGCGCCAAGAATGGCGAGAGCTAGGGGAAGGTCCCACCCCGCCCCCTCCTTCTTCCAATCCGCGGGCGTCAGGTTCGCGACGATACGCCGGAGTGGAAACGGATAACCACTGTTCTCAATCGCCGCCCTCACCCGCTCCTTCGCTTCCCGCACCTCAGATCCCGGCAACCCCACAATCTCAAACCTCGGCAAACCCGAGCTGATGCTGACCTCCACGTGGACCAACTTCGCGTCTACTCCCAACAAACCGACGCTGGGCATCCGTGCAAACACGATAACCCCCCCGTTCGAAGCAGGCCGACTCGCCGGCCCGGCCTGCACATGAACTTTCCTTGCCCTTAGGGATTCGGCGAAGCCGTTATCCGGGACCTTTGTTTGAAATCCTTTAGAACGACCGATGGCGAATAAAGGCCGACTGGCCCGGCATGCTATGTTTTGAGACCGATCAACGTGGAGACTCACCCGGGGAGGCGATGGTCCGTGGATAAACCCCAACAGAAGTCCACGCAAAAAAAGGAGCCCACCGTAGCGCCGGGGTTAAATGGCGTGGAAGGGCTGGAGGAGGATGCCAGCCCCAAAGAAAAAGCCCGGGGAGACTTCACCCGGGTTACCCGCCTGGTCTGGGATGAGGTAGAATCCGGGCCGTCCAAGTCTTCTACCAATCAACCGGGTTAAAGCACCTCAGGGGATGTGATAATCGGATTTGACAAGGCGGAAGTCTTTACAAAACAGGAGGCAGCGTAGTGCAAAAAGAAACCTTGTCGCGACCCGCAGGCAGATCGGGAAACTGATCTGCTTTTAGTCCAAGCACTCGGCATCGGTGGGATCATTGGAACGGGGTATTTTTTGGGCTCGGGACCGGCTGTCGGCAAGAAAAAAACGAAAAGCCCCCTGGCCCGGGCTAACTCCCCGAGGCCAGAGGCTCAAGAGGGCTGCTTTCGTCCCATTCTAAGCTTTTGAAGTACTTACCGGGAACTCCACCGGAACCGCGCAGCGACCGGGCTGGACCTCGAACCCCTGGGAGCGCAGAACCGCTTCCAATTCCGCCATTCGGAGGCGTGCCGATTCAACCGGAGTACCCTTCGACAGTCGCCTGCTTTCACTGATCACGGTTTCCAGCGGCTCTTGATACTCGTACACGGTGAATCCGGAAGGATCGACGGCAGTCACGAACAATGTCGGCGTGATATAGAAGAGAAACGACAGCTCCGCTTGACGGACCTCCTCAAACACATCCACATGGACGATATTTGTTCCTTTACTCACAAGCGTGTCCACGAAACGCGTGAGATTCGGGAATTGTACCTTTCGGTAAGCGGATGCCCGCCCGCTTGAACGAGAACTCCAGTCCCGGCCGTGACGCACGATCGGTGTCCCCCTTTCTCCTCGCCCAGGGCTCACCCTCATCCAAATTTGTACGTGATCCCATACCCTCCGGTCGGATACACCCACTCGATGTTATAAGTGGGACACGCTAACCGACAGGTTCCACATTCAATACAATTTTCAAAGGCGACGGAAGTCATCTTGTCCTCCTCGTGCCAAAGATAAACATCCGCCGGGCAAAAATAGTTGCAATCTTTGTCAACGCATTTCGCGCAGACATCCTGGTCTTTAATGATCAAGTGGGACTTGTCGTCCGCTTTGTAGCGAATCGTGAAAAGCCGCTCTTCGATGCTCTGGGCTTGTGTCATCCGTTCATCGCCCTCCAACCTTTCAGAGCTAGACGCAACAGACCCATATTCCCGCCCGCCACTTCACGAAGATGCCCGACCGCAGCCTTTTGTTTGACTTTCTTTGGCACACCGTCAACCAGCATCATTTCGTAGGCCGCGTCGTTAAGCGCCTGAGGCAATTGGTCAAAAAGCTTTTCGGACTCTCCAGCTGCCAACAACCCGTGAACGCCGCGATATTTCTTCAGATCTTGGTAAATAAACGATCCCCGCACCGCCTTGGTGTACTCGCCAAGGGTCGCCGATGAGAAATCCCCTTTGGCGTGGGCAGAGATGGCGGTTTCCCCTGCCAGCCGTCCCGAAGTCACTGCCAGGTTCGTTCCCTCGCGGTGCACGGCATTGACCATCTGGGCGGCATCTCCACAGATCATCCACCCGTCCCCCGCCAGGGGAGGCATGGAGTTTAACCCGCCTTCGGGGATTAAGTGCCCGGAGTATTCTTTCACTTCGCCCCCCTCGATCAAGCGGGCGACCATCGGATGCCGCTTGAGCGCCTCAAGAACCTCATAGGGCTTGATCCGTTTTTTCCGGAGGTCGCTGACCATCACACCGACGCCCAGGGAGAGAGTTTCCTGATTCGTGTACAGGAACCCGAGTCCCGCCATGCCGAACATGTGCCCGACGATCTCAATGGTGACCCCTTCGTTGCCTTCGACGTTGAAGCGGTCCTGGATGGTCTGTTTCGGCAAGGCGATGACCTCTTTCACCGCCAGGGACACCTCATCCGGGCGCCACTCCCGGTGAACTCCGAGCGACTTGCCGAGCAAGGAATTGACGCCGTCGGCAATGACCACGACGTTGGCTCGCAGGTCGCCGTCCTCCCGGTCCGTTCGAACCCCGACCACTCGCCCGTTTTCCCGCAACAGCTCAGTAACCACCGTTTCATAGATCGGAATCGCCCCGGCCTGCTCCGCTTTGCTCGCAAACCACTGGTCGAACTTCACCCGCAGCCCCGTCCAACAATTCGGGGGATCGACGAACTTGGAATTCCGGTGACCGAAGGTGACAGCGCTATCTTCCCCCAGTAACCACAGGCGCTGTTCCACGATGGTACGCTCCAAAGGCGCTTCTTTCCAGAATTCCGGGAGGAGGTCTTCCAGCTGTTTGCGGTACAGCACTCCCCCAAAAATGTTCTTGGCCCCCGGGAACTCTCCCCGCTCGATCAAGGCTACCTTCAGGCCGCCTTTCGCCATGGTATACGCGGCGGCAGTACCGGCAGGACCGGCACCTACCACGATTGCGTCAAATCGTTCATCTGCCACGCTCTCATCCCCAATCTTTGACCGACATGGACCCGTTTTACCTTCATAAACCAGGCGAACTCACACCGTTTGTGGTGTAGACGCCGCACCTTGGCTCGAAACCCCTACCCCGGCTTTTCGTTTGCGCAGGGTTTCCGTAATGGCGGGAACTATGTGAAATAAATCACCAACAATACCATAGTTTGCAATCTTAAAAATCGGCGCTTGAGGATCCTTGTTGATCGCAACGATATAGGTGGAATTCTGCATGCCGACTACGTGTTGAACCGCTCCGGAAATCCCTATGGCAAAATACAACTTCGGTCGGACGGTGGTCCCGGTCTGTCCCACTTGATGATCGTGACTGATCCATCCCAGATCCACAGCAGCCCGGGAGGCGCCGACCACTCCACCGAGCTCGGCGGCAAGCTCCTCAAGAAGGCGAAATCCAGCCGGCCCACCGAGTCCCCGGCCTCCTGCAACAATAACGTCTGCGTCCTCGAGGTTGACTTTTCCGGTCGCCTCGAGAAACTCCAACACCTCCACAGCGATGTCTTCCGGTTTGATCTGGGGCGGCACGGGAATGATCTCCCCGGTACGGGATTCATCCCGGGGCAACGCCTCAAACACCCCAGCCCGGGCCGTGGCCATCTGGGGCTTAAACTGTTTGCAGAGGATCGTCGCCAGCATCTTTTCGGAAAAAGCCGGCCGACTCGCCAAAAGCAGTCGCTCATCGTCCACTTCCAGTTGAGTGGAGTCCGCAGTCAGGCCAGTCGGGAGATGGGTGGCGATCGCACCGGCCAAATCGCGCCCGGTATAGGTCGCCCCCATGAGGACGATCTCTGGCTTATAGGTGCGAATCACGTGCAGACACACTCGGCTGTAGGGCCGGGTCCGATAATTCTCCAATTCCGGTGAGTCACAGAGATACACTCGGTCCGCGCCGCGGTAAATCGCCTCCTGGGCGAGATGCGCAACGTTCGAACCTATCACGAGTGCCATAACCGGCGCCTCAAGTTTCGCCGCCAGACGGCTTGCCTGCCCCAGTAGCTGCCAGGAGACCGGCTTGGCTCTCCCTCCGCGTTGCTCCACCACCACCAGGACTCCTCGGTAAGTCGACCAGTCCACATCCCCCTCCGGCTGGAGACCGATCATCGGTTTGCGCTTTTTTGGCGCTTTTTCCGCCATATCCGTCCCTCCTCAAGCCCAACCCAGTTTGTGCGGAAGATCAGTCGCATACAGGCGATCCAACAGTGCCTCCGCCACGGCGGAAGGGCTGTTACCTTCCAGAAATTCTGTGTCCACCTGCTTGGGCTCGGGCACCCAGGTTTTTGAAACGATCGTCGGCGAACCTCGAAGCCCGATCTTCGAGCGGTCGAGATTCTCGAAATCGCCTGCGGTCCACACGATCGGTTGGTACCGCGCCGCCCGCAGAAGTCCTGGCAAACTGGCCCTTCGGGGGCGGTTCAACTCCGCCAGGGCGGTGATCAAGACCGGAAGCTTCGCCTTGACTCGTTCCACCCCGTCTTCAAGGTGCCGATGGACGATGATCTCTCGTTTTTCTGGATCGAATCGTTCGACTTTTTCGACATAGGTGAGTTGGTCGATATCCAGCCGGCAGGCAATCCCCGGGCCGACCTGTCCGGTATCTCCGTCGAGGGTTTGTTTCCCGCAGAAAATGGCGTCCACGGGCCCCCATTCGTCTTCGGCTTTCTGAATGGCCGAAGCCAACACATAAGAGGTTGCCAAGGTATCCGCTCCGGCAAATGCTCGGTCGCTCACCAGAACCCCTTCGTCCGCGCCCATGGATACACACTGCCGAAGGGCTTTCTCTGCCGAAGGCGGTCCCATACTGATCACGGTGACCCGAGCTCCGTGCTCATCCTTGATCCTCAGGGCTTCTTCCAGTGCGTGTAGATCAAAATAATTGACAATAGCGGGAACCCCCTGCCGCACCAACGTGTTGGTTTTGGGATCAATGCGGATCTCCCGGCTGTCGGGCACCTGCTTAATACAAACAACCAAATGGAGCAAGGCGTCTCCTCCCTTCCCGCGTGCAACCGCAGCGTCCTCCCGGAAAACGCCGCGGCCTCGCCGACTTCCACTACGATTATAAACCCTCACCCCGTCGCCCTAATAGTATACCACATGGGAATCTTATTCGGAAGGCTAAATTTTCTTGGAAGTCATGACATCTCATTGAATCTTTGGCGGCAAAAGGGTGAACGTACCGCTGTCTAAACGGGTTGTCAACTCGCGTGGCCCATGATATAGTAGCGACGAGGGTTCCCAGCCGTGAACTCCAATTTTTTCATCATATACTTGACTAGATTGGTCATCTTTTTTGGGGGTGTATCATGAATCCTTGGCACCTGTTGCTTCTTGGACTCATCGCCGGAGGCACCATCTACTTCGGTTTACCCGTCGGGCGTCTGAGCGGTCTCGGCGGCAAGGCACGAGCGATTCTCAGCATGCTCTCGGCAGGTATTCTCATTTATCTCATGGTGGAGATTCTGGGAGAGGCGGCCGGAGATGCAGCGGGAAGTGTGCAAGCCGCCGTCGTCGGTTCTGAAACGACTCTATCTGCCGGTCTGAAGGTCTTGCTTTTGATCGCTGGGCTGCTCATCGGACTGGTGGGCTTGGTGGCGGTCCAAGAGAAGTGGATCGAGCGGGGATTGCGGGAAAGCGGAACCCGGCTGTCCTACATCACCGCCGCCGGTATCGGACTGCACAACCTCAGCGAAGGGTTGGCCATCGGCCAGTCGTTCGCCATGGGCAAATCTGCCCTGGCCATCGGCCTGGTGATCGGGTTTGCCCTTCACAATGCCACCGAAGGGTTCGGCATTGTCGGTGCCTCCACGCGCACAGGGGAGCGGCTGTCCTGGCCCTCGATCCTCCTCTTAGGGGCCATCGGCGGCGGCCCGACCTTTGTCGGAACGTTGTTGGGCAGCTTGTGGACCTCTGATTTCCTCTCCATCTTCGTTCTCGCCATGGCTGGAGGAGCCATCCTCTATGTGGTGAAAGAGCTGATGTTCGCCGTGCGGAGGGAAACCGCCCAAAGATTAATCATGGCCGCCTTGGCGATCGGTTTTGGACTGGGCTGGGGCACCGAAGTGGTGGCCGCCACTGCCCAAGGGGGAAAAAGTGGAGACGAGCACGCCGTTCGGGAGGCGGATGGCGACATCCTGCCCGCCGCAGCGGGGAAGCCGGGGGCCATAGCCCCGGTGTCAGCCCGGGAGAGTGCGCAGCAACGGCAGATGGCCGAAGAGCTGCTGCACGAACAGGCCGCGACCCCGAAGATTCTACCCGATGGCACCAAGGAGTACGACCTTACGGCATCCGTGTTTCCCTGGGAGCTTTATCCCGGCGCCACCATCGATGCATGGGGATATAATCAGAGGGTGCCTGGGCCTCTGATCCGTGTCAGAGTCGGAGATAAAGTCGCGATCGTGTTGAAGAACGACCTTCCTCAACCGACAACCCTGCATTTGCACGGGTTGGCCGTGCCCAATGCGATGGATGGAGTCCCACAGATGTCCACGCAGTCGGGAACTCTTGGAACCCAACCAGAAATTCCACCCGGTGGTTCTTATACCTATCGGTTTACTGTGACCGATCAAATGGTAGGAACACACCTGTACCATACCCATGTTAATGATGATTTTCAAATGGATATGGGTCTTCATGGGGTGATCATTGTCGATCCGGCCCACTCCTCCGCGAAGCCACCATACAGTGTCGAAGCATTGTACGAAATATCCAGTTTTAAGATCGGCGGAAGTGAGCAGGAAAATGCCTTCGCCCTAAACGGCAAGGCTTTTCCCGAAACCCCGATGTTAACCGTGCGCCGCGGGGACCGGGTCCTTATGCGCCTCGTGAACGCCAGTGCCGAGGAATTTCACGTGATGCACCTGCACGGGTACACCTTTGAAATTGTGGCAAGAGACGGAAATTCACTGCCGCAGCCGGAACGTGCCAACACCATCACCCTCGGTCCGGCGCAAACGGCGGATATCGCCTTCACGGCTGACAATCCCGGTCAGTGGATGTTCCACTGTCATATTCTCGACCACACCGTCAACCCCAGTGAAGCGGGGGACGGATCGTCGCACCAAATTGCCCGAATGGGGGGGCTCACGACCTTTATCAACGTCCAATAAGACAGATTCTGACACAATCCGAGTCCGGCTATCGAAATCGCTCGATTTTTCTCATTTCCCGGGTGATACCGCCCGGGTATTGACATTTGGCTGCACACCCCTCAACCCTCCGCAGTGGCAGATTACGCCGCCTTCCTCGCCTCAGAAAAGGGACTAACCATCACCGGTCAAGCTGTGGTGATCAACGGCGGGTATGTCGCCAGTGGTACGACTTGGGGACGGAGAAAGCCTCCGCCCCCGGTCGTTACTTCTTCAAACGGCGCGCGACGTCCACCAGGCGTTTAATTTGGTGCCTTGCCGCAGCCAGGGTTTTCTCGTCCAGGGAAACCTGGTCGTTCACCGTGGCGCTGGTACCATACGGATTGCCACCCGCAGCGAAGATGGAGGGATCGGTATACCCCGGTGCCACCACGATCGCCCCCCAATGGTACATGGTCGTGTACAAGGACAGGATCGTGGCCTCTTGTCCCCCGTGAGGGTTACTGGCACTGGACATCGCCGTAACCACCTTGTCGACCAACTTCCCCTGGGCCCAGAGGGGCCCCGCCGTATCAAGAAATTGTTTCATCTGGGAAGCCACGTTCCCGAAGCGGGTAGGCGTACAAAACACGAAAGCATCCGCCCACTCCAGGTCATCGAGTTCAGCCGTCGGCACATCCCGGGTCGCTTCCACGTGGGCTTTCCACGCAGGATTGGAGGCGATGGCCGATTCCGGAGCTAACTCCCGCACCCGGCGCACCCGCACCTCCGCGCCGGCCGCCTCAGCCGCCTCCTTGGCCGCAAGAGCCAGCCGATAATTCGTCCCTGTGGAACTGTAATAAATCACCGCCACCTTGACATCCGCCATGGTTTGATCCCTCCCAAACGAAGAAGTGATTCTCTATAGGGCAACCCGTTGCTAACTATACTACACAAACTATCCTTTTGCAAGGATGATGGGGTGGCATGGGATAAAGCGATCGCAAGGAATCGTTCCCGGCACCGCAAGAAATTGTCTGGAAATCCCCGGGAGCCCCTTTCATTTTGTCCTGCGTTTGCCCGTTTTCGACTTCTCTTTGCTGGCCTGACCCGAGGGTTGCGGTTTGTTCTTGACCAGTGCCCCTAAGGGGCCCTTCCCTGTGGGAGGATTTTGTTTCATATGGCGCATCACCGTTTGCAATTGTTTCTGGTTCAAATTGACCCCCATGCTCCGAGCCATAGCCAAAACCTGCTTTTCGTCCATCTGGGTGTTTTGCAACTGTCTTCGCAAATACCACACGCCCAGCGCAAAACCCGCCGCGACCCCGACAATAAAGACGCCTATGAATCCCACGTAAATCACGGGTTCACCTCTCCATCTGAATGGAATTAAAAGGCATTTTGAATGTGGGTGATGCGGCGAACGGTGCGCCTATCCGGCGCCAATTCCACCGCCACGACATCGATTCGGTAGTCGTGGGTCAGCATTCGCCGCCGGACCGGAGAGAGGAGAAAGGCCTGGACCAAGTGGTGCAACTTGCGCTTTTTGCGATCGTCAAGGCTCTCTTCTGGTGTACCCATGCGACGGGAGGTCCGGGTTCGAACTTCAACAAACACGAGAGTGGGGCCGTCGCAACAGATCAAATCGATCTCTCCGAGCGGACATCGCCAATTGCGCACAATGACCTCGTAACCGAGATTCATCAAATACCCCGCAGCGAGCTCTTCCCCGTACCGCCCCAACGACCGCCGGTCCACGAGCCCTCCCCTCCTCCTTTCCGGATGGCTTCGGTCCCGCGGCTCTCAGTGACCTTTGGTAGCAAAATACGCGTCGAACATTTTCCGCACGATGGCCGCGGAGTCCGCCCCGTGGCCTCCTCCCGGGACCACCACGGCGGCCGCCACTTCTGGATGATCATAAGGCGCATAACCGACGAACACCGAGTTGTCGTACCCCTGCTGACCGGTTTCCGCCGTCCCGGTTTTACCGGCCGCCTTGTACGGTGCCCCGATAAAGGCGCCATAGGCCGTGCCCGAAGGTACGTTGCACACTTGATACATCCCCTGCCGGACCACTTGGATCACCTGGGGGGAGACCGGCACGGTATTCAGCACTTTCGGCTCGATCCGCTTGACAATGGAGCCGTCCGGCGCCACGATGCGATCCACGACGTGGGGCTCCATTCGTTTGCCGCCATTGGCGATGGTCGCAGTGTACTGGGCGAGTTCAATGGGCGTGAACTGCTCGTACTGCCCGATGGCCGAATAATACACCGCCGGCAGCGTTCCGTCGTCCATTAATTTGCCCTTTTCTTCGTTCGGAAGATCAATTCCCGTCAAAGCTCCGAGGCCAAATTGTTCCTGATACTGCTGAAACCGCTTCATCCAAGCGGTACGCGGCCCTTTCGCCCATTGATCCAGCTGTGTAAAAGACATACCCGGCGTCCACTTGCTGGCCATCATCCCGACCCGGTAGAAAAACGTGTCGCAAGACTCCCGGATCGCATCGATGACATTGACCGTCCCGTGAGCCGCCCAGTCCCGGATCGTCCATTGATTGATCCGAATGTAACCGGGATCGTAAGTGGTCCAAGATGGTACGATGACCCCGTCCTGCAGGGCGGCAATGGCCGTGATCAGTTTCCCTACTGAACCCGGGACTTGCGGATCCTGAATCGCACGGTTCATCTCCGCCGGTGCGAACTGGGTCCAGTGGGCCTGACTGATCCCGTTCACAAACCAATTGGGGTCGTAGTACGGATAACTGGCCATGGCGATGACCTGGCCGGTGTTCACGTCGAGCAGGACAGCCGCGGCATTTTTCACGCCCTGGGAGCGCAATTTCTGCACTTGATCCGCAAGCGCCTGCTGGGTCGCCTGCTGGACCCGGGCGTCGATGGTGAGCACCACATCGTCCCCGGGGACCGGGGAGACCGCTTCAATCCCCGCCGTGGGCTGGTTGGCCGCGTTGACCATAAACCGGAACGCCCCATCGGTGCCGCGAAGATATTTTTCATAAGACAGTTCCACACCTTGGCGGCCCACCTTCTCATCCCGGCGGTAGCCCCGGGCCAGATAGCTGTCCAATTGCTCGGGCCCAATGGAGTTCAGATAGCCGATCACGTGGCAGGCCAACGTTCCGGCTTTGTAGTCCCGCTCGGGAGTTGCCACCACCTGAACGCCGTTCAGCTCCCCCATATGCTCAGCCACGTACGACCGCTGTTGGTCCGTAAGCCCGAGTTTGATGGGCCGCCAGATCGGTCCCAGGGAGGCGTCGTTCATCTTCTGTAAAATGGCATCCGGGGTCATCTGAAGCACTGGGGCCAGTTGATTGGCGATTCGTTTCTCCACGTTTTCATCAGAAGTGAGATCGGCCCAATACAAACCGTAGGAGGCTTTGTTGCTCACCAAGAGTTGACCGTTGCGGTCGTAAATCTTCCCCCTGGGGGCGGGCCGGGTGAGGATTTCAAACCGGTTCCGATCGGCCAACTGTTTATAAGACGCGCTCTCCACCAACTGGAGCTGCACCAGCCGATTCGCCAACACCCCGAGGAGAATGACGACCACACTCATCAACAACAGCAGACGCCGCCGACGTACCATTGCGTTTTCCGAGTTGGACACGCCGCCAGCCTCCTTCAATCTCGCGCTGACCCTATTCTACTTCTCCCGGGCTTCATCCACCAACCCACCCGGGACCGGCAAAAGCGCAGAAATCGTTGCCCCGCCCGGGCAGGGCTCTTTCCAGCGGGCCACGGGACCGAAGCTTCGCCGATGAATGGGGCACGGGCCGAGCTTCTGCAGGGCCTCCAAATGGGCCGCCGTGGGATAACCTTTGTGCCGCTCAAACCCATAACCGGGGTACCGCTCGGCGTATTCCACCATCAACCGGTCCCTGGTCACCTTGGCCACAATGGAAGCCGCCGCTATACTGGGCGACTGCGCATCCCCCCGGACCACCGCCAAAGATGGAGCCGGCATATCGGGAACGGGCCGGCCGTCCACCAACACTGCCTCGCATCGCTTCCCGAGGGTCGCCACCGCCCGGCGCATGGCCAGCCTCGCAGCCTGAAGAATATTCAGCCGATCGATCAGATCCGCGTCCACCACCGCCACTTCCAGGGCCAGGGCATCCCGGCGCAGGCGCTCGAACTGCTCTTCCCTCTGCCCGGCGGTCAGTCGCTTTGAATCCCCCAGCCCGGCGACATCAAAATCTTTGGGGAGCACCACCGCCGCCGCCACCACCGGACCCGCCAGGGGTCCCACCCCGGCCTCGTCCACCCCCGCGACCAGGGAGTAGCCCTCGTTCCACAACTTCCGCTCCCATTCCCACCCAAGCGCGGGCAGGCGGGTGGGGACGCCCCCCGAGTTCCCGGGGCTCATCCGTTGTCCACCCCTTCAGCCGATGCCTCATCGGGAGGCGCTTCGAGGCTGATTCTTCCCAAACGCCCGGTTCGAAACTCCCGACAAACCAGTTCGGCCGCGGCCGCCACGTTCACCCGGCCCCCCGCCATCAGAAGCCCCCGACCTTTCCCCACCTGTTCCAGCCAGTCCTCGGGCTCCCCGGCCAGGTCGCCGTAACGACCGGCCAAAGCTCGGGGGTAAGTCAACTGCAACCGCTTCAATAGAAACAGAGCCACTTCTTCCAACGGGAGGATCTCCTCCTTGATGGCCCCGGTGGCGGCCAAAAGCAGACCCGTCTCAGGGTCCTCGAACTTGGGCCACAGAATTCCCGGCGTATCCAGGAGTTCAAATCCCTCCGATGTCCGGATCCACTGCTGAGCCCGGGTGACACCTGGCAAATCCCCGGTTTTTGCCGCAGACCGCCCGGCCAGGCGGTTGATCAGCGAAGATTTTCCCACATTGGGGATGCCCACAATCAGCACCCGCACCCCGCGGTTCCGCCCCCCCCGGGGGGTGGCGGGGGCCCCCGGGGGGGGGGGGGGGGGGCGGCGGCGGGAGCGCGCCGGCCGCCACCCAGGGG